>JADLGR010000159.1 GCA_020849175.1 Deltaproteobacteria bacterium | reverse complement strand
GCGAATCGAGACCGGACGCACGTCCTCGGGGACCGAAGACGGATCGAGCATGCCTTCGCCCGTCCACTCGTTCACGCAGTGCGCGCAGCCACACGCGAGACGAAGGCTTCGGACATCATACACGTTCGTGTGTCCGTCAGCCCATGCGATCGCGAGGCTGCGGGGACCCTCCTGACGGATCGAGAGCGGCGTCGTCGCGCGGTCGGCAGAGCCTTCGGGCATGCGATCGAGCATACCGCGCGACGCCGGAAGCCATGAACGCTACCGTCGCACGCCGGACGGCGGCGGACGGCGCCGCGAGGAGAGGCAGCCCGAATGCAGAGCCAGGCGATGGACACGGAACGCCCGATCGCGATCCTCGGCGGAACGGGAGACCAGGGCCTCGGTCTCGCCCTGCGGTTCGCGAAGGCGGGGCGCGAGGTCGTGATCGGGTCGCGCGTTCCCGAGCGAGCCGAGGCGGCGGCCCGCGAGGTCGCGTCGCTCGTCCCGGGCGCGAAGGTCGAGGGAGCCGGCAATTCCGAAGCCACGGCGCGCGGCGGCTTCGTCATCCTCTCCGTCCCGTTCGAACACGTGGCCGGAACGATGAAGGCGGTGAAGGAGTCGCTGCGGCCGGGACAGATCGTCGTCTCGATGGGCGTTCCGCTCGCCACGGCAGTCGGGGACGCGGCCGTGCGGACGGTCGGCGTCTGGCAGGGCTCCTGCGCCGAGCTGGTCGCCGGCCTGACACCGCCGGGTGTCCATGTCGTCTCCGCGTTCCAGAACGTCTCGGCGCACCGCCTGCGCGAGCTCGAGCATCCGGTCGAGTGCGACGTCGTCGTCTCGGGCGCCCCGGAGCCGCGACAGCGCGTGATGGCGCTCTGTGCGCTCGTCCCCGGCCTGCGTGCCATCGACGGAGGCCCGCTCGCGAACGCGCGCTTCGTCGAGCCGATCACCGCGCTGCTGATCGGGCTCAATGTCCGTTACAAGATTCCGGCAGGCGTCGGCATCCGCTTCACCGGCCTGTGAGCGTCGCGCCGGTCTCGGGGGTGCGCGCCTCGCACGCCTGAGCCACGCAGGGCTCGCGCAGCTAAGGCCCCCGGGCGCCGATCCGAGCGGATTCCGACCCGTTCGGGCCCGAATCCGCCCCGATTCCGGGGCCTTGTCGCCACGATCGAGCAGCGCGATCCCTTGTGGACCAGTCTGCGCTGATCCACCAGATTTTGTGTTGACTCGCTCGCGCGACGGGAGTAAATGCTTCCGTATGGGGATGTGAATGTCTCTGCGGCGGCCTGGGGGGGTTCGATAGGCGGTCGCTGCAGGGATACGGGCCTGGTGAGGGATGGAGGACCCAATCCAGGTTCGGGGGGCTCCGGCGGACTCCGCCGGAGCCCTTTCGTCTCAGCCGCGTGAGCCGGATCGAACGGGTCGATCCGGCCGGGAACGAGGGGGTCGATCGGCGTCGATCGCCAGTGACGATCGACGGCGAGCAAGGGGGGGCAGATGACCGACGGGACCGGCGTGACGGGCGTGACCGACGTGGCGGGCGAGCTGGATCGCGAGCACGGGGTCGGAGCGCCGGCAGCGCCGGAGACCGAGCCCGCAGCCGGATCGCATCTGCGCCCGGTTGGCCCCGAGCCCCGCCGATCTGCGCGGCACGCAGGTCTCGAGATCGGTCGCGCCTTCACCCGCGAGGGCGAGGATCCCTTCGACTCGGTCGAATGGGAGCTGCGTACGGCTCGCATCTCCGCTGAGTCCGGGCAGGTGATCTTCGAGCAGTCCGACTGCGAGGTGCCGAGCCGCTGGTCGGAGCTCGCGACCAACGTCGTCGTGTCGAAGTACTTCCGCGGCCACGTTGGAACGGCTGATCGCGAGCGGAGCGTCCGGCAGCTCATCGGCCGGGTGGTCGGCCGCATCCACGACTGGGGTGCGCAGTCGGGCTACTTCCGCTCGGAGGCCGACGGCCGCGCGTTTCGCGACGAGCTCACCCATCTGCTCGTCCAGCAGCGCGTCTCCTTCAACAGCCCGGTCTGGTTCAATCTCGGCGTCGCCGGAACGCCGCAGCAGGCCAGCGCGTGCTTCATCAACTCGGTCGACGACACCATGGACTCGATCATGGAGCTCGCGAAGACCGAGGCGATGCTCTTCAAGGGCGGGTCGGGGACCGGCTCGAACCTCTCGAAGATCCGGTCGTCGCGTGAGCCGCTCGCCGGCGGCGGGACGGCTTCGGGTCCGGTGTCGTTCATGCGCGGCTTCGATGCCTTCGCGGGCGTCGTCAAGTCGGGTGGCAAGACACGCCGCGCAGCGAAGATGGTGATCCTCAACGTCGATCACCCGGACATTCGCGAGTTCATCCACTGCAAGGCCGACGAGGAGAAAAAGGCCTGGTCGCTGATCGACGCGGGCTACGACGGCGGCTTCAACGTCCCCGGTGGCGCCTACGACTCGATCTACTACCAGAACGCGAACCACTCGGTGCGCGTCACCGACGCCTTCATGCGCGCCGTGCTCGATGACCGCAGCTACGAGACACGTGCGGTCACGACCGGCCAGCCGATGGACACGTACAAGGCCCGCGAGATCCTGCGCGAGATGGCGGAGGCTGCGCACGTCTGCGGCGACCCCGGAATCCAGTACGACACCACCATCAACCGCTGGAACCCGTGCAAGGCGTCGGGCCGCATCCACTCGAGCAACCCGTGCTCGGAGTACATGTTCCTCGACGACACGGCCTGCAACCTCGCGAGCCTCAACCTGATGCGCTTCGTCGCCGAAGGCGGCGGCATCGACGTCGAATCGCTGCGCCGAGCGGTGGCGATCACGATCCTCGCGATGGACATCGTGGTCGATCACGCCGACTATCCGACGCCGAAGATCGCGCGGAACAGTCACCTGTACCGTCCGCTCGGGCTCGGTTACGCGAACCTCGGCGCGCTGCTCATGAGCTGCGGTCTGCCGTATGACAGCGATGCCGGACGCAATCTCGCCGCCGCCATCACGTCGCTGGTCTGCGGGCAGGCGTATCTCACTTCCGCCGAGATTTCGGCCGCAATGGGGTCGTTCGCGCGCTACCGCATGAACCGCAGGCCGTTCCTCGAGGTGCTCGACATGCATCGCGCGGCGGCCGAGACCGTGGCGCCGCGCGGTGTGCCGGCCGACCTGCACGCGGCCTCGCGCGAGGTCTGGCGCAGCGCACGCGAGGCCGGTGATCGCCACGGGCTCCGCAACGCGCAGGTCACGGTCCTGGCGCCCACCGGAACGATCGCCTTCATGATGGACTGCGACACCACCGGCGTCGAGCCGGACATCGCGCTCGTCAAGTACAAGAAGCTCGTCGGCGGCGGCATGCTGAAGATCGTCAATCAGACCGTGCCGATGGCGCTGCGGCGGCTCGGCTACGACGACACGCGCGTCGCCGCCATCCTCGCTCACCTCGACGCTCACGAGACGATCGAAGGAGCGCCGGGGCTCGATCCGGAGCACCTGCCCGTCTTCGACTGCGCGTTCCGTCCGCGCAGCGGAGCGCGGTCGATCCACTGGATGGGTCATCTGCGCATGATGGGTGCCGTGCAGCCCTTCCTTTCGGGTGCGATCAGCAAGACGGTGAATCTCCCGGAGAGCGCGACGGTAGACGACATCGTGCTCGCCTACGTCGAGGGCTGGAAGCTCGGTCTCAAGGCGCTCGCGGTCTACCGCGACGGCAGCAAGCGAACGCAGCCGCTCAATGCAGGCAAGGACGAGAAGAAGGCGACCGTCACGGAGATCCGCCCGCAGCGTCGCAAGCTGGCCGACGAACGCCAGGCCGTCACGCACAAGTTCTCGATCGCCGGGCACGAGGGCTATCTCACCGTCGGCACCTACGACGACGGCGCACCGGGCGAGATCTTCCTCAAGATGGCCAAGGAGGGCAGCACGGTCTCGGGGCTGATGGACACCATCGCCACCATGACGTCGATCGCGCTGCAGTACGGCGTCCCGCTCAAGGCTCTCGTCGACAAGTTCAGCCACACGCGGTTCGAGCCGGCGGGCTTCACGAACAACCGCGAGATCCCGATTGCGAAGTCGATCACCGACTACGTCTTCCGGTATCTCGGGAACCGGTTCCTGCGCGGCGAGGCCGTCGTCCCGGACGAGCAGGAGACGGACGCCGAGGCGGCGGGCCTCTCGGCGCCGCGCGCCGCCGTCGCAGGAGGATCGGGCGTACGCGCGGAGGCCTCCTCGTACGGCATGGTGAATCAGGCCGACGCGCCGTCGTGCAGTGAGTGCGGATCGATCATGATCCGCAACGGCGCTTGCTACAAGTGCCCCAATTGCGGCGGCACGAGCGGCTGTAGCTGATCCGCAGCGCACACCCGCGCTCTCTGTGTCTCTCTGGGGGGTGAGACACGGGGGGGAGCGGAGAGGGCCTCGGCCCTCTCCGCTCCCTTGCTGCGCGCGCCGTGTGACGAGACCGTGAAGCCGCGGGGGCGTTGCCGTGACTTCGGGCGGAGCTGGCGGCCGCGTGGCTGCCGGGCGGTAGAATCCGGCCGAGATGAGCCCTCGGATCCTCGTGGTGGACGACGAGCCGGATCTGCTCGAGCTCGTCCGGCTGAGTCTCGTGCGGGCCGGCTTTCAGGTGCACACGGCGACAACGGGCCGCGAGGCGCTCGATGCGCTCGAGGCCGAGCCGCCCGACCTGCTCGTCCTCGATCTCATGCTGCCCGATGTCTCGGGCAACGAGATCTGTCGCCAGGTCCGTAGCCATCCAGGGCTCTCCGACCTGCCGATCCTGATGCTGACGGCAAAGAGCGAAGA
This sequence comes from Deltaproteobacteria bacterium, assembly GCA_020849175.1. Lineage (GTDB taxonomy): Bacteria > Myxococcota_A > UBA9160 > UBA9160 > UBA9160 > MYXO. The sequence goes on along the minus strand of JADLGR010000159.1, from coordinate 8,626 downwards.
GGTGGACCGGGTCGTCGGCTTCGAGCTCGGCGCCGACGACTACGTCGCGAAGCCGTTCAGCCCGCGCGAGCTCGCGCTGCGCGTTGCCGCCGTCCTGCGACGTCGTGCGTCGGCCGCAGCGACCGGGCGCAGCATCGAGCACGGCGTCCTGCGTATCGACCCGGAGCGGCACCGCTGCTTCGTGAAGGGCGACGAGATCGATCTGACGGCCAAGGAGTTTCGGCTCCTCGAGGCGCTCATGTCACGGCCCGGGCGCGTTCTGACGCGTGAGCGCCTGCTCGACGACGTCTGGGGGTCGGAGATCACGGTCACGAGCCGTACGATCGACACGCACTTGAAGCGCTTGCGCGAGAAGCTCGGTCCGGCGGGTGACCTCATCGAGACCGTTCGCGGAGTGGGCTATCGATTCGCCGAGTGAGGTGGCCTTCGCCCTTTCGCGTCGTGCTGAGCCTGCTGCTGGCGGCGCTCGCTGCCGGTGTATGGCTGGCGGCGGGCGTGCCGCGGAGCTGGGGTCTCGTGGTGGCGCTCGCCGTGGCGCTCGCGCTGGCGCAGGTCCTCGCAGCACCAGCCGAGGAGATCCGCCGCTTCGCGCAGGCGCTCGCCGCCGGTGACCTCGGCCGCCGGCTTCGCTGGCGCCGTCGTCCCGGCGCGGAGATCGCCCGTGCGCTCGACGAGATGGCCGGGTCGGTCGGCGCCCGGATCGCAGCGGCCGACACGGAGAACGAGCAGCTCCGCGCCGTTCTCGCCGGCATGGTCGAGGGCGTCCTCGTGCTGGGGATCGACGGCAGGATCGTGCTCGCCAACCCTCGGCTGCGTCAAATGCTCTCGCTCTGGGACGAGATCGAGGGCAGGACGCCGCTCGAGGTGATCCGCAACGCAGGCGTCGACGCCGCGCTGCGCGCGGCGGCGCAGAAGGGCGATCTCGTCTCGGTCGAGGTCGCCGTGGGGGGTGCAGCCGAGCGCGTGGTCCTCGTGAACGCCGTGTGCTTTCCGGACACGGGTCCGCGGCACGGAACGGTCGCGGTCTTCCACGACGTCACGGAGCTACGCCGCCTCGAGGGCCTGCGCCGCGACTTCGTCGCCAACGTCTCGCACGAGCTCAAGACGCCGCTCACGGCCGTTCGCGGCTTTGCCGAGACGCTGCTCGGAGGCGACGTCCCGAACGAGGAGGTCCCGAAGTACCTCGGCATCATCGTGAAGCACGCCGAGCGGCTCGCCACCCTGATCGACGACCTGCTCGAGCTCTCTCGGATCGAGAGCCGGCGGGTACCCCTCCAGCACGCACCCGTCGACGTGGTGCGCGTCGCGGCGGGCGTCGTCGCCGGCATGGAGCCTCTCCTGCGCTCGAAGTCGCTGTCGGTGAGGCTCGCCGAGCCACAGGCCCCGCCGATCCACGCGCTCGGCGATCGCCGCGCCATCGAACAGGTGCTGACGAACCTGCTCGACAACGCGGCCAAGTACACGAACCCGGGCGGCCACATCGAGGTACGCGTCGGCGAAGCGGGCGGATGTGTTCGTACCGAGGTCCGAGACGATGGGATCGGGATCCCCGAAGAAGACCTGCCGCGGATCTTCGAACGCTTCTACCGCGTCGACAAGGCACGCTCGCGTGACCTCGGCGGAACCGGGCTCGGCCTCGCGATCGTGAAGCACCTCGTTCAGGCGATGGATGGTGAGGTTCTCGTCGAGAGCGAGCTGGGATGCGGATCGGTCTTCTGGTTCACGCTGCCCGTCGCACCCCTCGATCAGCCGAAGCGTCCGGTGATGTAATCCTCGGTCTGCTTCTCGCGCGGCTCGACGAAGAGCCTCGGCGTCTCGCCGAACTCGATCAGCCTCCCGAGATACAGGAACGCGGTGTACTCCGAGACGCGCGCCGCCTGCTGCATGTTGTGGGTGACGATCACCAGCGTGTAACGCCGCTTCAGCTCCTGCATCAGCTCCTCGATCCTCGCGGTCGCGATCGGGTCGAGGGCCGAGCACGGCTCGTCGAGCAGGATCACCTCGGGCTCGACGGCGATCGCTCGCGCGATGCAAAGACGCTGCTGCTGGCCGCCCGAGAGGCCGAGCGCGCTGGCATCGAGGCGATCCTTCACTTCGTCCCACAGCGCAGCGCCGCGCAGGCTCCTCTCGACGATCTCCTCGAGCGCGGCGCGCTGGCGGATACCGTGAATTCGAGGGCCGTAAGCGACGTTCTCGAAGATCGACTTCGGAAACGGGTTCGACTTCTGGAACACCATTCCGATGCGGGTACGGAGCTCGTTCACATCGAGGGTCGGCTCGCGCACGTCGGAGCCGCGGAACAGGATTCGGCCTTCGATGCGAACACCGTCGACGAGGTCGTTCAGGCGGTTGAGGCAGCGCAGCAAGGTCGACTTTCCGCAACCCGAAGGACCGATGAATGCCGTGATGCGGTGCTCGGGAATCCCGATCGTGATGCGATCGAGCGCCCGCGAAGCGCCGTACCACAGTGAGAGATCCTCGACCGAGAGCAGCGACTCCTCGGCGGCGTGGTGCGGAGGCGGCATGGTCATCCGATGCTGCGTGGACCGAGCCGCGACCGCAAGCGGTTGCGGAGCAGGATCGCAGCGAGGTTGGTCGCGACGACGACGAGAACGAGGAGCAGGGCCGTCGCGAAGACCAGTGGCTTCACTGCTTCGACGTTCGGGCTCTGGAAGCCGACGTCGTAGACGTGGAAGCCGAGGTGCATGAACTTGCGCTCGAGATGGACGAACGGGAAGGCGCCGTCGACCGGGAGCGCGGGCGCGAGCTTGACCATCCCGACGATCATGAGCGGCGCCACCTCTCCGGCCGCTCGCGCCATCGCGAGGATGACGCCCGTGAGGATCCCGGGCGCCGCCGCCGGGACGACGACCCGAACGAGCGTCTCGAGCCTGGTCGCGCCGAGAGCGAGGCTGCCCTCGCGCATCGCGTTCGGCACGGCCGCGAGGCCCTCCTCGCTGGCGACGATCACGACGGGTACGGTGAGCAACGCGAGCGTGAGGCTCGCCCACAGGATGCCGCCCGTCCCGAAGGTGGGCGCAGGCAGCGCTTCGGCGAACAGCAGGCGATCGATGCTGCCCCCGACCCCGTAGACGAAGAAGCCGAGCCCGAAGACGCCGAACACGATCGAGGGAACGCCCGCGAGGTTGTTGACCGCGATGCGAACGCCGCGGACGAGCAGGCCCTCCTTCGCGTACTCGCGCAGGTAGATCGCCGCGAGCACGCCGAAGGGCGCCACGACGATCGCCATCAAGAAGACCATGAGCACGGTGCCGAAGATGGCGGGGAAGATGCCCCCTTCGGTGTTCGACTCGCGGGGAACGCCGGAGACGAACTCGGCAGCGCGCGAGAACGCGAGCGCGAAGCGGCCCGCCATGCCGAGCTCGTTCGGACGAACGACGCGGACGACGTGACCGACCGGGATCTCCTTGCGTGTCCCGTCGGCCGCCTCCAGCTCGACCGTCTCCGCGAGGAAGCTCTCGCGCAGGGCGGAGAGGCGCGCCGCCGCGCGCTCGTACGCGGCATTCGCTGCTGCGCTCCGCCCGGCGAGATCGGCTTCGCTCGCCGCACGCTCGGCACCGCTCGATTCCGAGAGCTCGAGGCGTCGTGCCGCGAGTCGCAGACGCTCGATCTCGGCGCTGCTGCGCGCAATCTCGCCACGCTCGAGCTCCTCGATCGCCGCGAGCTCAGCGCGCTTCGCTTCGTGGAGCGGCTCGAAGGCCGCCCGCGCCGCGTCCTGGCCCTGCGCGAGCACGGTCTCAGCGCGCCGCAGCGCGACCATCCGGCCGTAGAAGGCTCCCCATTCGAGCCGCTCGAGCGCAACGGCATCGGCCGGCTCGCCACGGCTCGCGATCTCGCGCTCGTCGATCCAGCGGAAGTCCTGTCCACCGAGATCGCGGTTCCCGACGTGGACGCGGATCCTGTACCCGCCGTTCGGGTCGTCCGGGATCGCCTCGCGCTCGACGACGGCTCCGAGCAGCTTCGCGCCGCCGGCGAGCCGGAGCTCGACGAGCGGGCGCGGCCAGAAATGGCTCGCGCCGTTCACTGCCAGCACGGCGGCGAGGCCGGTGATCAGCAGCAGATCGAGCGCGAGCGTTCCGCCGCACAGCCACGTCATCACGTGGCCGATGGCGTCTCGGCTGCTCGAGCCGACTCGCATTCGCAGCGCGCTCACAGCCGCGCGAACCGGCGCCGAAGACGCTGTCGCACCAGCTCGGCGAGCGTATTGACGACGAACGTCAGTGCGAAGAGCAGCAGCGCGGCGAGAAAGAGCGTTCGGTAGAGCGTTGCGCCTGCAGGCGCTTCGGGGATCTCGACGGCGACGTTCGCCGAGAGCGTGCGGAAGCCGTTGAACGGGCTCCAGTCGAGGATCGGCGTATTCCCGGTCGCCATCAGCACGATCATGGTCTCGCCGACGGCCCGCCCGAAGCCGACCATCACTGCGGAGAAGATCCCCGGGCTCGCAGTCGGCAGCACGACGCGGGTCACGGTCTGCCACCGGCTCGCACCGAGCGCGAGCGAGCCTGCCGCGAGGTGCTGCGGGACGTTCGAGAACGCGTCCTCGGAGATCGCGAAGATGATCGGGATCACGGCGAAGCCCATCGCGATCCCGACGACGACCGCGTTGCGCTGGTCGTAGCGCAGCCCGGCTGCATCGTGGAGCCACTGCGGAAAGGAGCCAGCGAAGAGCGCCGTGTCGATCCACGGGCTCGCGGCGACCGAGAGCCACAGTCCCCCGCCGATCAGGATGGCGTACCAGAAGACCTCGCTGCCGGCGGCCCGCCGCGCGCGCCAGCGCGCCGGGAGCAGGCTCCACGAAATCCCGCCGGTGACGGCGCACAGCGGGAGCACGAGCGCGCAGAGGACGAGACCGGTGAACGCCGTCTCGACGCGCGGAGCGAGCCACAGGCCGGCGAGAAATCCGAGGACGACGCTCGGCAGCGAGGCCATCAGCTCGACGGACGGCTTCACGAAGCGCTGGAGGCGCGGGTGCATGAACTGCGAGGTGTACATGGCGCCGAGCACGGCGAGCGGAACGGCGAGCGCGAGCGAATAGAAGGTTCCCTTCAGCGTCCCCGCGAGCAGCGGCGTGAGCGAGAGCTTCGGCTCGAAGTCGTCGGTGCCGCCGCTCGACTGCCAGACGAGGTCCGGCTTCGGATGCCCCTCGTACCAGACCGGAAGGAAGAGCGAAGCGAAGCTCGCCTCGGGGTGCGGTGCGTCGATGCCGAGGATCGCCACTTCTCCGGCCCCGGAGAACGCCACGGCGTCGCCGCGCGGCGAGAAGGCGGCCGCAAGCGCCGCCGGCGACGGTGACGCGCCGGACCACAGCTCGCGCCCCGACGTCGCCGCGTAGAGCCCGGCGTTTCCCGATGCGTCTTGCGCCAGGAACACGCGGCTTCGCGGCGACGCGGCGATCGCTCGCACGGCGTCCGGGAGCTGCGCGACCTCGCGCACGCGCGTTAGAACGCCGCCCGCCTCGAACCAGACGCTCGTGCGCCCGTCCGCCTGGCCGACCAGCAGGCTGCGCTCGCCGAGGAGCAGCGCGAGCGTGGTGATCGGCGAATCGCCGGCGTCTGCGGTCGCGGTTGCCGGCGTTTCGCTCGCACGGAGATCCCACGAGAGAAGGTGGCCTTCCTGCGCCGCGCCGTAGAGCCTGCGTCCCGCGCGGTCGGCCACGAGCGCCGTGAGCTTCGGCGCGGGCGCCAGCATCGTGCGTGTCGTCGTCTCGCTCACCTCGCCCGTGACGAAGCTCGTCTCCCGGGCGCGGCGTACGATCGCGAGCGCTCCGTTCGCGAGCTGCGCGGCCGCGAAGACGTCTCCGGTCTCCGGGTCGAGGCGCGCGGCGAACGCGCCCATCGGGCGGCCGCCGGGATCCATGTCGAGCGTGATCGTGTCGCCGAGATGGGGCGCAATCTCGCGAACGCCGTCGTGAAAGCTCGCACGCCACGCGACGGGAACGACCCGAATCCTGCCGTCCGCAGTCGTCGCGGCGAGTGTCGAGTCTCCGGGCGGAGCGGCTGTGCGGACGATCGGAGCCTCGCCATCGCGGGCGAGACTGCGCTCGAACACGAGCGCACCGTCGCGTGCGTGAACGCGGACGGCGCCTCCCGGGTCGAGCGTCGCTACGTGCGTCAGGTGCTCATCGATCGTCAGCGCCGCCGCAGCCGATCCTTCGATCGGGATCGCCGGCAGCGCTTCGACCTGCGCTGCGCGCAGGAGCGGCCAGACCTCGATCAGCAGGAAGGCGAGGATGCCGAGGATGCTCGCGATCACGGCGAGGCCGCCGGCGGCCACGCCGGCCGTCGCCACGCGGTCCGCCAGACGGCGGCGGCGCGCCGACCGGTTCGACTCCACTACTCGATCTTCTTGCGCTCGCGCTCGGCGAGAGCGGACGTCAGCGGCAGGTAGCCGTCCTTCACGACCACCTCCTGTCCCTGCTTCGAGAGGACGTAGCGCAGCAGCTCACGGACGAGTGGGTCGAGCGGACGGTTCGGCGCGCGATTCACGTAGAGGTACAGCATTCGAGACAGTGGATACCTGTCGGCGTAGACGTTCGCCGGGTCGGCCGTCACGTGAGGGCTGCCGTCCTTTGCCGCCAGTGCCAGAGGCTTCACGGACGACGTGCGGTAGCCCATGCCGCTGTAGCCGATCCCGTTCTGGTCGGCTCCGACGCCCTGCACGACCGACGCGGATCCAGGCTGCTCCTTCACCGTGTCGCGGTAGTCGCCCTTGCAGAGCGCCTTCTCCTTGAAGTAGCCGTACGTCCCCGACGCGGAGTTGCGCCCGTAGAGACTGATCGGACGCGCAGCGAACGCACCCGTCGCGCCGAGCATGCCCCAGGTCGTGATCTCGGTCGGTCCTCCGCACAGGCGCGTCTTCGAGAACACGGCGTCGACCTGTGGAAGCGTCAGGCGCTCGACCGGATTGTCCTTGTCGACGAAGATCTCGAGCGCGTCGATCGCGACCCCGATCGCCGTCGGCGGGTAGCCGTACTTCTTCTCGAACTCGGCCGTCTCGGTCGGCTTCATCTCGCGGCTCATGGGCCCGACTTGCGCGGTTCCCGCGATCAGCGCGGGCGGCGCAGTCGACGAGCCCTTGCCCTCGATCTGGATCCGCACGCTCGGATACTCGCGTCGAAACCCTTCGGCCCAGAGCGTCATCAGATTGTTGAGCGTGTCGGATCCGACCGCGCTCAGGCTCCCTGACACGCCGCTGGCCTTCACGTAGCCGGGAATCGTCGCATCGGCACGGATGGGGTCGCCGGCGCGTGCGCTCGCGGAGGCCATCACGGCGGCGAGGGCTGCGATCGTGAAGAGGCCGGGTCGCTTCATCTCGGAGCTCCCTTCGAGGCGCTCGCACCTCGTATCGCGGAGAAGATCCCGGCGCTCGGTGTCGCGACCTCGTCGCTCGTGTGACGAAACGGCGACGAATGCGAGGGGGTCGCCCGCGGACCGCCGGCGGCAGGGGTATGCTGAGCGCGGCAAGGAGCCGGGAGCGCCCATGACCCGCATCTTCGATCCGGTTCTCGGGGACCTGCGCGAGCGGCTGCTCCGCATGGGGAGCCTCGCCGAGGCGATCCTCGACAAGGCGATCCGCGCCGTCTGGGAGCGCAGACCCGACCTCGCGCGCGAAGTGCGTAGCGACGATCTCGAGATCGATCGCCTCGACGTCGACGTCGACGAGGCGGTGCTCCGTGCGCTCGCGCTGCAGGCGCCGGTCGCCGAGGACCTGCGGCAGGTGATCGCGATCAAGATGATGGCGACCGATCTCGAACGCGTGGGTGATCTCGCGCGCAACATCGCGAAGAGCGCGCTGCGCCTGTCCGACAAGCCTCCGCTTCCGCTGCCGCCGAAGCTCGACGAGGTGGCCGACGGCGCGCGTCGCCTGCTGCGGCTCGCCCTCGACAGCTTCGTCGATGCCGACCCGGCGAAGGCGCAGGCCGTCCTCGACGCCGACGACCGCGTCGACGACGACCAGGAGCGCGTGGTCCGCGACGCGATCCTCGAGATCGGCGCCCACCCGGAGCTGACGAGCCAGCAGGTCGACCTCATCCTGATCGCGAAGAACCTCGAGCGCGTCGCCGATCACGCGACGAACATCGCCGAGGACACCATTCTCGCGACGCAGGCGAAGAACGTGAAGCACGCGCAGAAGCTCGGGTCGCGGTGACGGGCGTACGCGAGAACGGCCGGGGCCAGGCCTTCGTGACGGCCATGCGCCCGGCCCTGCGGCAGGCCGCGGCGATCGCGCGCGCACTCGAAGGCCGTGTCGTGAATCGCCCGAAAGCGAACGAGGGATCGGCGGTGAAGGCCGCGCTCACGATCGCCGACACGGCATCGCAGGAGGCGCTGCTCGTCCGGCTCGTCGAACGCTTCCCCGACGTCGCTCTCGATGCCGAAGAGGACACGCCGAGCGTCGCGCGCTTCCCAGCGTCCGGCGACGGGTTCGTCGTGATCGATCCGGTCGACGGCACCCTGCGCGCCTATCTCGGCGGCGAAGGCCCCTACTCGATCCTGATCGGCCTCGCCGCCTCGGGCCGCTTCGAGGCCGCTCTCGTCGCGCTGCCGCGCGAGGGCCTCTTCTTCGACGCCGTCCGCGGCAGCGGTGCGCGCGTCGCACGGGAAGG
>JADLGR010000158.1 GCA_020849175.1 Deltaproteobacteria bacterium | reverse complement strand
TGCGCTCGCCAAGGCGCGCGCCGTTGCGGCGGCAACGAACCTTCCCGCCGTCGCGGATGATTCGGGTCTCGAGGTCGACGCGCTCGGCGGCCGGCCGGGCGCCGCGAGCGCCCGCTACGGCGGCGCGGAGGCGACCGACGCCGAGCGAGTCGCGCGCCTGCTGCGAGAGCTCGCCGATGTTCCCGACGCGCGCCGAACCGCTCGCTTCGTCTGCGTCCTCGCGTTCGTGACACCCGAGGATGACGCCATCGTCGTGCGCGGCACGTGTGAGGGGAGAATCCTGCGCGCACCGCAGGGGGCAGCCGGCTTCGGCTACGACCCGGTGTTCGTTCCGCATGGCTCTGCGTCGTCGATGGCGCAGCTCTCGCCGGACGAGAAGAACGCGATCTCACACCGCGCAATGGCGATCGCGGCGCTGCGCTCGGCGCTCGCGAGGGCTGCGAGCTGACGCGTCGCTACGGGAGCGGGTCGACGATCTCCGGCGCAGCGTCTTCGAGCGCGGTTCGAAAGAAGTGCAGGCGCTGGCTCTGCGCGGGCGGAGCCGTCTGCGGGCAAAAATGCCCTTCGGAGAGCGCGGTGCAGCCCGGCGTCGTCGTCGCCGGATCGAACTGGAAGTGCCCCGCCGTGCGATCGGAGGCGAGGTTGGCGCGCAGCGGCGCGTCGATCTCCGTCAGAACGGGCGAGCTCCGTCGTACCTTGCGAACGGTCGGAATCCCGAGCTCACGGGCCGCGGAGCGCGTCGCGTTGTTCGGTACGTAGTGATCGCCGATGCCTTCGGTCCACAGCACGCTCGGCCCGCGACCTCCGGGCAGCCCCGGGATCGAGACCGGGCTGCGGTAGACGAAGCGCGCGTACGAGTGGGGATCCTGATCGTCGAAGGCATGCTGGAAGAGCGAGAGTCCAACGAGCAGCTGCACGGGCCGAACTGCGCCAATGAAGCCCTCGAGATCGCCAAGGAGCGTCGGATACTGGTGCAGCAGCGTCTCGGCGAGGCGGCCGCCGCCGACCGTGGGAGTCGCTGCGATCAGCTCCTGCGCGTAGGGCAGGAAGCGCAGCGAGTTGTTTCCTCCCTCGCTGATGCCGTGATAGAAGAGTCGTGTCGGATCGAGGAGCGGCGTCTGCGGCGCGCTCGCCGGGCGCCAGACCGTCCCACCCAGGCCCTGTAGTGCGCGAAGGAAGTGGAGCATGTCCGAGCCCGTCTGGGTCCACCATGCGGGGACGGCGTGCGTTTGGAGGATGAAGAAGAAGGTGGCGCCAACCTGCGCGGAGACGTCGCCGAACTTGCGATTGATCGTGTCGCGGATGCCGCCGATCGCGAAGCCTGCGTTGGCGAGGTAGCCGTTCAACGCGTCGGACTTGATCTCGTTGGGTGAGCCGGGGTTGCCGTGCTGGTACATCACGATGGGTGCTGGCGACGGTGCGCTCGGCGGCGGGAGGCGCAGAACGAACGGGACGTCGTCGGTCCCCGCGCGGCGGGGACGACCCGTTGCGGGGTCGCGGGCGAGGCCCTGGTAGACCGGGTCGAGATAGCTCGGGAGCCGAACCGTCCCGCTGAGGATTGCGCCGCCGTCCGTGCGGTTCTGCACGGTCGTGATCGTGAGCGGCGGCGGCGCATCGGCGATCGCATCCTCCTTGATCGCGCGCAGGTCGTCGGGGATTGCGTCGTCGCTGCGGATCGAGATCCGCAGCGCGAGCGCGACGTCGTCGCGAGTGATCGGAATCGCGGGAACCGTCTCGAGGAAGTCGAGCACGGGAGCGATGGAACCTCGCGCACGCGTCAGCACCGGCGCTTCACCGGCGACGGCCGCTGCCGCCGCGCGGGTGAAGAACGAAGACGGAGCGAGGGCGCGACCCGGTGTGTCCGACGCGAAGAGCCGGCGGGTGACGACCACGGCGTAGCGGCCGCGTGGACGCAGCGCGATCGACGGGTAGATCGTCGCAGAGTGGTCAGTCTGGTGGCTTCGGTTGACGTCGGTACGCAGCTTCGCGACATAGGGGATTCGCGCGCCGTAGTCCGGGCTGGTGGGGTCGACGTCGAAGAGCGCGATCGCAGCGAACGGGTCCTGTGACTCTGCCTCGTCCGCCGGGAGCAGCGATGCATCGATCGGGTGCGAGAAGGCAATCACGATCGGCGAGATGCGGCTGAACCCGTCGAGGGCGTTCGTGGGCGAGATCACTCCCTGATAGACCTGCAACAACGTTCCGGTGTAGGGAGGCTCGGGAATCGAGACGCGAAGGCCCGTCGCCGTACTCGCATCGGCCTGCGTGTAGTAGTCGTCCGGAAACGGCGCGATGAGGCCGGGATCCTCGCGGTCGTGCAGGACGACGGCTGGCGTTCCCGAGTCGGCCGCGGTCTCGAACCAGGACTCCTGCACGGCGCCAGAGGCGCCGCGCCACGCCACGCGACAGCTCGCTCCGGACGGGAGCGCTGGCTCCGGGTCGAGGATCACGGTGGTGGCCTGCGGCCGGTGCAGGCGCCGTGCAATGCTGGCGCCGCCGCACTCGACGCCGAACGCGGGGCCATCGGACGCGGCCGGATCGAGCGCGCTCGCGAAGCGAAGGCGAAGCCACGCCGTGTGCGGCAGGGCTCCGGCAACGGGTACGGGATCGATACCGACCAGCACCGGCGCCGGCGCTGGCGATCGCAGCGTCGCTTGCACCTCGATGCGATAGCCGAGCCCGGGGATCGCCGAGGGACTGACGGCGCTCGCCGTCAACAGGGAGACGCCCGGCGCCGGCAGCGGAAGCGCTCCGCGCAGCGTGGTGCCGCTCGGTGCAAACGCCCGCGTGACGTCGGCGCCGTCGAGCTGCACGATGGCGGTCGCCGGATCCTGGCCGGATCGCAGCACGATCTCGACCGGCAACGTGCCGTCGATCTTCGGGACTCCGAACACGATTTCGATGGGCTCGCAGCGTCCGCCAAGGAGCGGCACGGCGAGCACGAGCATCGGGAGCAGGCGTCGCAGCGGGGGGCGTCCGTACATCGGCCGATTCAACCACAACGCGGCGCTGATCGCAGCCGAAATCCGCTGCCTGCCAGCGCGCTCGTCGCCGGCGCTCGGGCCCGGCGTCGTGTGGTTCTCTACGATGCTCCGCGATGCCCGCGTCGCGCGTCCTCCTCATTCGCCACGGCGAGTCGACGTGGAACGCGGAGCGGCGCTGGCAGGGCTGGGGTGATCCTCCGCTCTCCGCGCAGGGACGTGCGCAGGCCGGCGAGCTCGCGACCCGGCTCGCGGGGCAGGGCGTTGCGCAACTGGTGTCGAGCGACCTCGCGCGTGCCGCCCAGACGGCGCAGATCCTCGGGGACGCCCTCGGACTCGTACCGACTCTCGACGCTCGACTTCGCGAGCGCGATCTCGGCCGCTGGAGTGGTCTGACCGAGTCGCAGATCGTCGCGGCTTTCGGCGACGAAATCGAGCGGCTGCGCGCGCGAGAGCCGGGGCTTCGGCCCGGGGGTGGAGAGAGTCACGAGGCGTTCGCCGCGCGCGCCATTCCCGCGCTGACCGACGCGGCTGCGTCCGCCGTCGGCGCGGCGATCGCGATCGTGACACACTTGGGTGTGATTCGACTGGTGATGCCCGAGCTGCGCCCCGGCAACGCCGAGATCGTGGCGATCGATCGGGACAGGCTTCTCGCCGCGCTCGCAGCCGCCTAGCGCGGGCGCGGAAGGCGGCGCCCGGTATGCTCCGCGCGCGGGCGGCGCAGCGGCCGCCGGCACGAGGGAGCGCACGATGGACCTGACGATGAGCCCCCGGCACGACGCCTTCCGTGCGGAGGTCCGCGCCTTCCTCGAGCAGAACCGTGGCAAGGCGCTCGCGAGCCTGCTGGGCGTCGAAGCCGGCGGCGTGCGGGAGGGCGTGCTCGCGTGGCAGAAGCTTCTCATCGAACGGGGCTACGCGGCACGGACGATCCCGAAGCAGTACGGGGGCTACGGCGCCGAGCCCGATCTGCTCGAGCGCGTGATCCTCGACGAGGAGTTCGGCCGCGCCGGGGTCTCGCGAGGGGTCGGCGGGCAGGGCCCCGACATGCTCGTGCCGACGCTTCTCGAGCACGGGAGCGAAGAGCAGAAGCGCCGGTGGATCGCGCCGACGATCTGTGGCGAGGTGATCTGGTGCCAGGGCTACTCCGAGCCGGGCGCCGGTAGCGACCTCGCCAGCGTCCAGACCCGCGCGGTCGAGGACGGCGACGACTTCGTGATCAACGGTCAGAAGATCTGGACGACGACGGCGCAGCTCTCGCACATGATGTTCGGGCTGATTCGCACCGAGCCCGGCGCGGCGAAGCACGCGGGTCTTTCCTATCTGCTGATCCCCATGGACACGCCCGGCATCGAGGTGCGACCGCTGCGAACGATGACCGGTCACGCCGAGTTCAACGAGGTCTTCTTCACGAACGTTCGCGTTCCACAGGCGAACGTGGTCGGCCGGCGCGGCGAGGGCTGGAAGATCGCCAACACGACGCTCAAGCACGAGCGCAACATGCTGGCGTCGAGCGCGCAGCTCGAGAGCGCGCTACTTCGCTGCGCCGAGCTGATGAAGACCGAGCGCGCGGGGGGGATTCGCGCGATCGACCGCCCGCTGCTGCGCGATCGCCTGCTGCGCCTCCAGTCGCGCGTCCTGGCGATGCGCTGCCACTCGATGCGAATGCTCACCTGCGGCTTGAAGCGCGAATCGCCCGGTGTGGCTGCGCTCGTCACCAAGCTCGCCGGGTGCGAGGTGAGTCACCAGATCGCCGGGCTCGCGATCGATGCCATGGGCGAGGCCGGTGTGCTCTACGACGGTGCGAAGCACGTTCGCGCCGGAGGCGGCTGGCAGATCCACTACATGTTCTCGCTCGGCCTCATCATCGGCGGCGGAACGGCGCAGATCCAGAAGAACATCATTGCGGAGCGGGGACTCGGGCTACCGCGCGAGCCCGGCGTCGTGAAGCCGGAGAAGGCGTAGGAGGCGAGATGGACTTCGGGCTCTCCGAGGAGCAGCGACTGCTCGAGACGAATCTGCGCCGGTATCTCGAGACGGAGCGCCCCGTCCCGCGTCTTCGCCAGATCATGGCAACGGCCGAGGGGCGCGACGACGGGCTCTGGCAGGCGCTGGCCGAGATGGGCGTGCTCGGCGTGCTCGGTCCCGAGGACGAGGGCGGAAGCGGTCTCGGCCTCCTCGACGCCGCCGTCGCCGCCGAGCAGCTCGGACGCGCCGTCGCTCCCGCGCCGCTGCTCGGAACGGCGGTGATGGCCGCGACGGCGCTCGCGAGCGCGGGCACTCCGGCGCAGCGCAAGGAGTGGCTCCCGAAGATCGCCAGCGGAGCCGTGCGCGTCGGTGTTGCGGCGACCGAGCTCTTCCACCCGCGCGAGGGCTTCGGCTTTCGAACCGAGGCCGGACGGCTGCACGGCAGGGCGCTCATGGTGCTCGACGCGGCGAGTGACGCCTACCTCGTGCCCGTTGGCGCCGGCGGTCTCGCGCTCGTGCCGCGCTCCGCGGAGGGTCTGGAGGTCACGCTCCTTCCGACGATCGACCGGACACGACGCTTCGCGGAGATCGCAGCGAGCGGTGTGGCTGCGGTGGAATGGATCGGCGGCAGTGAGGGCGCAGCGCGCGCCGCAATCCGGCGCATGATCGATGCGGGGCGCGTAGCGGTGGCGGCAGACGTTCTCGGCGCGTGCGAGGTCGCGATCGAGCGCTCGGTGGCGTACGCGCAGCAGCGCGTCCAGTTCGGCCGCCCGATCGGGTCATTCCAGGCGGTCAAGCACCTGTGCGCCGAGATGATCGCCGAGCTCGAGCCGGCACGGTCCCTGGTCTGGTACGCCGCGCACGCCTTCGACGCGCTACCGGACGAGGCCACGCTGCTCGCCGCGCACGCGAAGGCGCACCTGTGCGAAATCGGAACCTTCATCGTTCGCACCGCGACCGAGGTGCACGGCGGTATCGGCTTCACCGACGAGCACGACCTGCACCTGTGGTTCAAGCGCGTTGGCGTCGACCGCCAGCTCCTCGGCACTCCGGACGGCGCTCGGGAAGACGCGGCGCGGCTGCAGGGGTGGATGTAGGCGCGGGCGAAGCCGAGACGGCTACCGGCAGTCAGTGCCGGGCGAGGGCTGCCGCGAGCGTGTCCGCGATCCTGGCAGCGAGGTCCGGATGCGCGGCGAACAGCGCCACACCGTGGCCGCCGCTCGGGAAGACGAGCAGCTCCTCCGGCCCCGGGTGCGCGTCTGCGATCGCGCGTGCGCTCCCGGGTGAGCTCGACACCGGGTCGTCCTGTGCAGCGATGACGAAGAGCGTGCCGGCAAAGGCCTTCGCCGCCGGTAGAACGTCGACGCCGAAGTAGCTCGATCCCGGGGACAAAAGCGCTGCGGCTCCCACGCGCTTCTCGGTCTGCGTCGCGAGTAGCGCGACCGTACAGCCGTACGACGACCCGACGATCGCGAGGCGCTCGGTCGAGATCCCCTGTCGTTCGAGGAAGGCGAGTGCGGCGGCGACGTCGCGCGTTCCGGCCTCGACGATCGGTCCCACCTCGCTCCGCGAGACCTGCTGGACGCGTAGCGTTCGATCGCCGCCGGCGGTCTTCTGCCGCAATGACTCGCCCTGGCCGCGCTGGTCGATCGCCAACACCGTGAAGCCGCGCTCGAGCAGGGCTGGGACGAGGGGTGCAAAGGACGTTCGATCGCGATTGAACTGGTGCAGGAGGATCGCGAGCGGCGCCTGCGCGTCCGTGGAGCGCCACAGATCCGCCTTCAGCACGAAGCCGTCCGAGGTATCGAAGGCGACCGTCTCGGGCGCGCTCGCGCGCGCGAGCGGCGCGGCAGCGGCGAGGAGGACGACGAGCTGGATACGAACGAACCGAGTCGTGCGAAGGCGCATGGCACTGCTCCCTTTCACCCGTGGACGGTGCCGGCTCTCGCGGCGCTCGGCCACCGCAGGCGGCCGGGCTCGGCCGCTGCCAGGGCGGGCCGACACGTGTCGGAGACTCTCCACGTGAGGCTATCCCCGGTTCGGTTTGCCGTCGGCCGTGGTCGGTGTCTCTCGACGCGTGTAAGCGCGCGCTTCCCATCCGGCTGCAGCGGGGCCCTTCCACCGAAATGGCAAGGCGCGGATCTCGCCGCGTGCGAGCGCGGGCGCGGCCTCGAGCGCGGCGCGCACGATCGCCTTCTGTCCCGCGAGATCTCCCGCGGCTCCCGTCTGATGCCCGAGCGGGTGATGCACATAGAGCGAACGCGGCGGACGCACGGCTGCGGTGATGTCCCACGCGGACGTCATACAGACGGTGGGGATGCCAGAGGCTTCGATCACGCGTGCGATCAGTCCCACGGACTGATGACAGACGGGTCAGGCCGGGACGAGGTAGGCGAGATCGGCGCGCTGGCGAAGGACGAAGTCGCGAAGGCGAGGAGCGAGATCGTCGCGGACGAGGCGCGCGGAGTAGATGCCGCCCATGAAGGAGAGGGCCGGGTCCGCGACCGCGCCGATCGCGCCTTCGGTCGCGAGCGCACGCAGTGCGGTGAGCGGGAACACGCAGCCCGGATCGCGCTGTGCGTCGCGCACGTCATAGCCGAAGTGCGCCACGCGCAGGTCCTCATTCTGGGTATCAGCCGGGATCTCGCGGTGCGAGACGTCGTTGCGGAAGTGGAAGGGCGGCTCGGTCGCGAGATGGATCCCGCCCGACGCGAGGAGCGCCACGCGCGAGGTCGCGATCGGCTTCGTGATCGGCGTCCACGGCAGGGGATTGGTCGCGGGATCGTGGTGCAGCCAGCGATAGGGGGGCTGCGACGAGTACAGACTCCGCGTGCGCTCGATGTACTGGACTGCATCGGGCGGAGGGCCGGGCTGCGAGCCGTCGTGGGTCATCGCCCATCCATAGCACTGGCGATTGCAGGCGCGCGACGGAGCCACCGGGAGGCGTCCGCTCCCGCAGGCATCCCGGCGGCGGCGAGCGCGCGGCTCTCGACACGGCTCAGTGCGATCACCGACCGTGCGAACGGTCGGCTACGTTCTTGCGGAACGAGCAGCCCTTCTGCTCGCGGAGGACGACCATGCTCGGCTACGTGACCCTCGGAACGAACGATCTCGCACGCGCCGGACGCTTCTACGACGAGCTGCTCGCGGAGTTCGGCGCGAAGCGCGCGATGGAGATGAAGACCTTCATCGCGTGGTCGACCGGACCGGGCAGCCCGATGGTGTCGGTCATCGAGCCCTTCGACGGAAAGGCGGCCACGGTGGGCAATGGTGTGATGGTCGCCCTCATGGCGAGCAGCAAGGCACAGGTCGACGCGCTGTACCGCAAGGCGCTCGCGCTCGGTGCCCGGGACGAAGGTGCGCCGGGCCCGCGCGGTGACGGTTTCTACGCCGCCTACTTTCGCGACCTCGACGGCAACAAGCTGAACGCATTCTTCCTGGGATAGCGGCCAGGGCTCGGCGCGCAGGCGCTGCGGCGGCGCGCGTCGGGATCCGCCCGGCGCCGCGGGCCGGCTCGCAGGGCGATGCGCAGCCGGCCGGCGGCTACGCCAGATCGTCCGGGTCGAACGCGACGGTTCCGGTTCCGCGCAGCAGGTTCTTGAGGATCTTCCCGGCCGGGTTGCGCGGGAGCGGGGCGTCGCTGAACGCGACGATCTCGGGGACCTTGTGGGGCGCAAGGTGCGCGGCGGCGTGGCGCCGGACGCCCGCTTCGTCGAGTGTCGAGCCCACGACGCGGCGGACGACCGCCTTGACCCGTTCGCCGAGATCGGGGTCGGGGTGGCCGATGATCGCAGCCTCGTCGATCTCGGGATGGTCGGCGAGGCAGTTCTCGATCTCGACGCAATAGATGTTCTCGCCGCCCCGGATGATCATGTCCTTGGCGCGGTCGAGGACGAAGTAGAAGCCCGCGTCGTCGCGGATGCCGAGGTCGCCGGTGTGCAGCCAGCCATCGCGAACCGCCTCGGCCGTGGCGTCGGGACGGTTCCAGTAGCCGGGCGTCACCGTCGGTCCGTAGATGCACAGCTCGCCGAGCTCATCATGGGCGAGCGTGCGTCCGTCGGGTCCCACGATGCGCATCTCGAGCATCGGGAGAGGCCGCCCGATCGAGGTGCCGCGGCCGGCGAGGTCCTTGCCGCCGTTGAGCGTGGCCACACCGTGCGTCTCGGTCAGACCGTAGGCGTTGGTGAACGACGGCGTGATCTTCAGCACCTCGCGCGCCTTCGCGAGCGTTTCGGGCGGCGTCGGTGCGCCGCCGAACGAGATGCCCTTCAGGCTCGACAGGTCGTAGCGCGAGACGTTCGGGTGATGGACGACGCGGTGGAGCATCGTCGGGATCGCTCCCCAGAGCGAGATGCGCTCGCGCTCGATGAGGCGCATCACCTGCTCGGGGTCGAACCGACCTTCGGTGAAGACCATCCGCGCGCCGGCCGTGAGTCCCGTGCACACGCCCGAGTGGAAGCCCGCGACGTGGAACAGTGGCGACGTGAGCAGGCTGGCCGGCTGCTCGCCGGTGGCTGGCAGGGAAGGGCCATTGCCGAGCATCGCGTTCGCGACGCCCGCGAATACGATGCCCATCACCTGCGCGACGGTGCCGCCGTGCGTCGTGATGCAGCCCTTGGGCCTTCCGGTCGTTCCCGACGTGTAGAGGATGACGGCCGGGTCGTCTTCGGCGATCGGATTCGCGGGAACGTCGGCTCGCGGCCGGAGGAGCTCGGAGATCGGGACGGTGCCGCGCGGCGCGTCGTCACCGATGAAGAAGATCGTCTCGAGCTGCGGCAGGCTCTCGGCGATCTTCTCGACGCGCGGGTAGAGCCGTGCGTCGGTGACGAGGAAGCGGCTTCCCGAATCCGTGAGACCGAAGGCCACCTCGCTCTCGGTCCACCAGCCGTTGAGGCCCACGGCGATGGCGCCGACCGAGACGGCGCCGAAGAGCGTGATCAGCCAGTCGGGACAGTTGTAGGCGAAGATCGCGAGCCGATCACCAGGGCGAAGACCGAAGCCGTCCGCGAGCGCGTGCGCGGCGCCCCAGACGAGACGCGCGTGCTCGGCGTACGTGATGCGCCGCTCGCCCTGCACCATGCACACGGCATCGCCGCGAAGCGCACCGATTCGGATCTTCTCTCGCAGCGACTTCTCGCGGTGTCGGAAGTTCTTCATCGCATGCCCGCGAACGGTGACGTCTTCGAGCTCGAATGGGGCGCCGGCGGCGGTGAGTCGCTCGACCACTTCGTCGTAGGTCATGGACGGGTCTCCTCTCGTCTTCGTTGCCACGATCTCACGCCGTGCGCCAGCACGAGGCCGGCGACGCCGCCGGCGGTGTCGAGTGCGACGTCGCGCGGCGATCCGGTTCGTGACGCGCGTCTGGCCTGTCCCGCTTCGTCGAGGGCAGCGACGCCCGCGGCGAGGCCGAGCGCGAGCAGCGACGCGCGCAGCGCGCGCCCCGGCGCGTCGAGACGAATCGCGCGATCGACCAGGACGGCCAGCACCGCGTACTCGAAGGCGTGCGCGCTCTTGCGGACGGCGGCGTGAACGAGGCTCCGCGTGGCCTCGGCGAGCCCCGGGAAGAAGAAGTCGAGGAGCGGACCGACGATGCGCGAGGTCTCGCTGGCGGAGAACGAGTCGGTCGAGAGTGCGAAGATGACACCCCCCCAGAGCGAGACCGCGCCCCAGGCGAAGATGCGTTCGCGCC
>JADLGR010000157.1 GCA_020849175.1 Deltaproteobacteria bacterium | reverse complement strand
TCTGCGGATCGGGAAACAACGGCGGCGACGGCCTCGTGGCGGCGCGGCAGCTTCACGTGCTCGGCGTCCGGGTTCGCGTGGCGCTCGTGGGAGACGCGGAAGACCTGCGGGGCGACGCGCGTGCGAATCTCGTGCGTGCGCGCGCAGCCGGCGTCGGCTTCGTCTCGGCGCACACGGCGCCGGCACCGGGAGAGGTGATCGTCGACGCCATCTTCGGTACGGGGCTCGCGCGCGAGGTGACGGGCGCCGCCGCGCAGGCGATCGCTCGCATCCGTGCGGCGCGCGCCCGGGAAGGGTGCCCCGTGCTGGCCGTCGATCTGCCGTCGGGCCTCTCGGCCGACAGCGGTCAGGTGCTCGGCGCGTGCGTCGAGGCCGACACGACGGTGACGCTCGGCCTTCCCAAGCTCGGCCTCGCGCTCGAGCCGGGCCGCAGCCTCGCGGGCAGGATCCGCGTTGCGAGGATCGGAATCGCGGACGAGGCGCCCGGCGCGGGAGTGGCCGCGCTGCTCTGGACGCACGCGGGTGCGGCGGCGCGGCTTCCAGCGCGGCCACCGGCTGGACACAAAGGAACGTTTGGTCACGTGCTCGTGGTGGCCGGCTCGGAAGGCAAGACCGGAGCTGCGGCGCTCGCGGCGCACGGTGCCGGCCGCGCGGGAGCGGGGCTCGTCACCATCGCGTGCCCCGCGAGCCTCAACGACATCCTCGAGGCGAAGTGCACCGAGGCGATGACCGTGCCCGTCGCCGAGACACCAGGTCGAGGGCTCGGGCGCGGAGCCGAGAAGGCGCTGCTCGAGCTCGCCGCGGGACGCGATGTCGTCGCACTCGGCCCGGGCATCGGCGCCGACCCCGAGACGGCGGCGCTCGTTCGCGCGCTCGTCCCCGTGCTGCCCCGGCCGCTCGTCCTCGACGCCGACGGCCTGAACGCGATCGCGGCCGATCCCGCGCTGTTGAAGCGTAGAGAGGCTCCGACTATCGTGACGCCCCATCCGGGCGAGGCGGCACGCCTGCTCGGGATGGAAGCGCGAGCGGTCAACACCGATCGCGTCGGGGCGGCGCGAGCCGTCTCGGAGCGAACCGGTGCGGTGGTGGTGCTCAAGGGGGCCGCAACGATCACGGCGGCACCCGACGGGCGTGTCATCGTCAACCCGACGGGCGGCCCGACTCTCGGGACCGGCGGTACGGGTGACGTTCTCACCGGCGTGGTGGCAGGCCTTCTCGCGCAGGGGCTGGCGCCGCTCGAGGCGGCGGCCCTGGGCGCATACCTCCACGGCTTCGCAGCGGATCGGCTGGCTGAGCGGCTCGGCCCGGCCGGTGCGCTCGCCGAAGACGTGGCGGCGATGATTCCGGCGGCGATGCAGCGCATGCAGCGCCGCCGGGCGGATCGCATGAAACGAACGGGAGGCCGGACGGAGCGCGCCGATGGAGACTCTCGCGGCCTTTCGCTTGCGTTCCCCGAGCCCTGAAGCGACGCACGCCGTCGCGCGCGCCCTGTCGTCGGTGCTCGAAGAGGGCGGGCTCGTGATCGCGCTTCGCGGCCCGCTCGGGGCCGGCAAGACGGGCTTCGTGAAAGGGCTCGCCGAAGGCCTTGGCCTCGATCCCGGCGTCGTCTCGAGTCCGACCTTCGTGATTGCGCACGAGTACCCCGCCGCAGAGCGCGGAGTTCGGCTGGTCCACCTCGATCTGTATCGCCTCGAACACCTCGCGGAGCTCGAGTCTGCGGGCTTCCTCGACGTCCTCGATGCGTACAGCATCGTCGCCATCGAGTGGGCCGACCGGATCCCCGAAGCGCTGCCGGCCGATCGTCTCGAGATCGAGCTGTCGGGCCCGTGCGCCGAGGCGCAGGGCGAGCGAACCATCTCGGTGTCGGCGCACGGGCTGCTCTCCGCATCCGTGCTGCGGCGCTGGAGCCTGTGTCTGGGAATCGCCGGCACGGTGGAGCTGGAGAACGTGGCATGTCCCTGATCGTCCAGAAGTTCGGCGGTACGAGCGTCGGCGACGTCGCGCGCATCGAGAACGTCGCGCGGCGAGTGGTCGCAACCCGGCAGGCCGGTCACCGCGTGGCCGTCGTCGTCTCCGCGATGGCGGGAGAAACCGACTCCCTCGTCCGGCTCGCGCACGCAGCCGGCGGCGACGAGCCCGATCCGCGCGAGTACGACGCCCTGGTCTCGACCGGCGAGCAGAAGACGATCGCTCTTCTCGCGATGGCGATCCAGCGCCTTGGCCACCCGGCGCGCTCCTTCACGGGGGCACAGATCGGAATGCGGACCGACGCCGCGCACATGCGGGCGCGCATCCAGAGCATCGATGCCGCGCGCATCCACGAGGTGCTCGGCGCCGGTACGGTCGCCGTGATCGCCGGCTTCCAGGGAGTCGACGACGAGGGCAACGTGACGACGCTCGGCCGCGGCGGGTCCGACACGTCGGCGGTCGCAGTCGCCGCGGCTCTGAACGCCGACGTGTGCGAGATCTACACCGACGTCGACGGGGTCTACACGACGGACCCGAATCTCGTCTCGGCCGCCCGCAGACTGTCACGCATCTCGTACGACGAGATGCTGGAGATGGCGAGCCTCGGCGCAAAGGTGCTCCAGATCCGTTCGGTCAAGTTCGCGATGCAGTACGGCGTCCCCATCCACGTCCGCTCGTCCTTCTCGGAGGACGAGGGCACCTGGGTGGTGCGCGAGGAGGATGCGATGGAAGGGCTCGTGGTCTCGGGCGTCACCTACAACCGCAGCGAGGCGAAGATCCGCCTGCGCGGAGTGAAAGATCAGCCGGGGGTCGCTGCGCGCCTCTTCGGCCCGCTCGGTGAGGCCGGGATCGTGGTCGACATGATCGTGCAGAACGTCGGGCAGGACGGCTCGACCGACATCACGTTCACGGTGCCGCGCGGTGACACGCGTCGCGCGCTCGCGATCGCCGAGCAGGCGGGCGCAGAAGTCGGCGCGGCGGGCGTCCTGGCAGACGAGAGCATCGCCAAGGTGTCGATCGTGGGGCTCGGCATGAAGGACCACGCGGGCGTTGCCTCGCGCATGTTCCGCGTGCTGGCGAGCGAGGGCATCAACATTCAGCTCATCTCGACGAGCGAGATCAAGATCTCGGTTCTGATCGAGGAGAAGTACACCGAGCTCGCAGTGCGTGCGCTGCACGCCGCCTTCGTCGAGTCGGGCGCCGGCCAGCCGCGCGCCGAGGCCTGACCCCGTCGTAGCCCCGGTCCCGGGGGAGGGGCGCATGGACGCCCCGGATCTGCGTGAAGAACGCCTCGCGCGCGCCGCACTCGTGATCGCCGGCGCGCTCGTGCTGTGTGACTTCTGGCCCGTGCGCACGCCACCGGACGCCCGGTGCGCGCGGCCCGTGAGCGTGGCCAAGAGCGAGGGGCGAACGGTTGCCGTCCGGTGCGACGGCGCCTCGGGCCCTGAGATCACCGGACCGGCGCGGCTCCTGTTCGGACAGCGGCTCGACCCGAACACGGCCGACGCCGCGAGCCTCGCCGTTCTCCCTGGCATCGGAGCGGATCGGGCCGAGGCCATCGTCCGCGCGCGCACCGAGGGTTCGTTCACGCGTGCCGAGGACCTCGCGCGCGTTCCCGGCATCGGTCCCGCGACGCTCGAACGCCTGCGGCCCTTGCTGCAGTTCCCAGAAGACACGGGAGCGAGCGACACGCCGGTTGACCCTGCGGGGTACGGGAAGTAGCGTCGCTCGCAGTCCCTCGTGGCGCCCATGCGCATCTACCTCGACCACAACGCGACCACTCCGCTTCGTCCCGAGGTGATCGAGGCGATGTGCGCCGCGCTGCGCGACGTGCCGGGCAATCCGTCGAGCGTCCACGCCGAGGGAGCGGCAGCGCGTGCGGCGGTCGAGACGGCGCGCGAGAGAGTCGCGGCCGCGATCGGTGCGGCGCCCGAGACGATCGTCTTCACGAGCGGCGCAACGGAATCGAACAACGCGGCGATCCACAGCGCACTCGCCGCCGCGCGGCCGAAGGAGCGGCGCACCATCGTGACGACCGCCACCGAACATCCGTCGGTGTCGGAGCCGCTGGCTTCGCTCGAGACCCGTGGCTGGCGGGTCGTGCGACTCGGCGTCGACCGCGACGGCCTGATCGACCCGGACGCGTTCGCGGCTGCGCTCGGTTCCGACACCGCGCTCGCCGCGATCCTGTGGGCGAACAACGAGACGGGGGTCGTTCAGCCGGTACGGCGGCTCGTCGAGCTCGCTCACGAACACGGCGTTCCCGTGCACGTCGACGCGACGCAGTGCATCGGCAAGCTGCCGGTCGACGCCGCGACGCTCGGTGCCGACACGCTCGCGGCATCGAGCCACAAGCAGAACGGGCCGAAGGGCGTAGGTCTGCTCTACCTGCGGCCGGGCGCCACGTTCGAGCCGCTCCTTCGCGGAGGCGGGCAGGAGCGACGCCGGCGAGGAGGAACCGAGAGCGTCGCCGGCATCGTGGGGCTCGGCGTCGCCTGCGAGCTCGTGCGGCGCGAGGGGCCGGCGCGGGCGGCGCGCATGGCCGCGCTGCGCGACCGGCTCTGGAATGGAATCCGTGAGAAGATCCAGGGCGCGCGCCGAAACGGCTCGGCCACGGCAGTGCTCGCCAATACGCTGAGCGTCGGGTTGCCGGGTGCGCCGGGCGACGTCCTGCTCGCGGCGCTCGATCTCGACGGTGTTGCGGTCTCCGCGGGTGCGGCGTGCCACTCGGGATCGGTTGCGCCCTCGCGAACCCTGCTCGCGATGGGGCTCACGGCCGACGAGGCTCGCTGCTCGCTGCGGATGAGCGTTGGCCACGGCGTGGACGAGGCGCAGATCGACCGCGTCCTCGCGATCCTGCCGGATCTGGTGGCGCGGGTTCGGGAGAGCGCAGCGTGAGCGCTCGCGTCGTCGTCGCGATGTCGGGCGGAGTCGATTCCTCCGTCGCGGCCGCCCTGATGGTCGCGCAGGGGCACGACGCGATCGGCATCACGATGCACCTCGCGGGCGACGCCTCGCGGTGTTGCTCGCTCGACGATGCCGAAGACGCGCGGCGCGTTGCGCGCACGCTCGGCATGCCCTTCTACGTGGCGCCCTATCAAGACCGCTTCCGCAGCGAAGTGATGGAGCCCTTCGCGGACGCGTATCTCTCGGGGCGGACGCCGATCCCGTGCGTCGCGTGCAACCGGCGCTTCAAGTTCCACTACTTGCTCGAGCGAGCCCGCGCCCTCGGCGCGGAGCGAATCGCGACGGGCCACTACGCGCGAATCGACACCGACCCTGAGACGGGAGCGTGGCGTCTTCGCGCCGCGGTCGACACGGTCAAGGACCAGTCCTACTTCCTCTTCGACCTCGACCAGCAGCAGCTCGCACGCACCGCGCTGCCGCTCGGTGCGCTGCGAAAGGACGAGGTGCGAATGCGCGCGCGTGCCCTCGGCCTCGCAACGGCCGAGAAGCCCGAGAGCCAGGAGATCTGCTTCGTCCCGGGCGGTGACTACGCGCGCGTCGTCGAGCAGATCCGGCCCGACGCGGCGACTGCCGGAGAGATCGTCGACGAGGATGGCCGTGTTCTCGGCCGGCACGCGGGGATCCATCACTTCACGGTCGGGCAGCGCCGCGGGCTTCGGCTCGCTGCGGGAGAGCGGCTGTACGTGACGCGGATCGAGCCTGAAGCGGGCCGCGTCGTAGTGGGTCCGGAGGCGGCGCTGCTCGTGCGAACGGCACGGCTCGAGAACGTCTCGTGGATCGCAGGCGAGACGCCGGAGGAGCCGATCCGCGCCTGCGTGCGCGTGCGGTACCGGCACGAGGGCGCGGAGGCGACGATCGAGCCCGATGGCAAGGACGGTGCGCGCCTGCGGTTCAGCGAGCCCGTTCGCGCGATCGCGCCGGGTCAGGCGGCGGTCTTCTACGACGAAGACGTCGTGCTCGGAGGCGGATGGATCTGCCGGGAGCCCGCTTGATCGCGGGCGACGAGCCCCTTGCGCTGCTCGAGGAGCGAATCGGCCACCACTTCGCGCGGCCCGAGCTCCTCGAGACGGCGCTCGCGCATCCGTCGTTCGCGCACGAGCTCGATGGCTCGCGCGGGAACGAGCGACTCGAGCTGCTCGGCGACGCGGTGCTCGGTCTCGTCGTGGCCGAGATCCTCTACGCCGAGCGACCCGACTGGAACGAGGGAGATCTCACGCGCGCGCGGGCCTCGCTCGTGAACGCTCGCTCGCTCGCAGCACGGGCGCGTGCGCTCGATCTCGGCGCGTTCGTTCGGCTGGGTCGAACCGAGCAGAGGACGGGCGGCGGCGCGAAAGACTCGATCCTTGCGAACGTCTTCGAGGCGCTCGTGGGAGCGGTCCACCTGGACGGCGGGCTCGACGCAGCGCGCGCCTTCGTCGTGGGAACGTTCGGCGGTGAGATCCGGCGTACGCAGGCCACGGCGCGCGATGCGAAGACGCGTCTCCAGGAGTGGGCGCACGCGCGGCTTCACGAGACACCGACGTACCGCACGCTACACGACAGCAAGATCGACCAGGACGGCGAACGCTTCGAGGTCGAGGTCTGGATCGCGAGCGAGGCGTGGGCGCGTGGGCGCGGGCGCACCAAGCGGCAGGCCGAGCAGGCGGCCGCAGCGCAGGCGCTGCTGCGCGCCGAGGAGACGACGTGAGTGCACATCGGGCGGGTGTGGTCGCGCTGCTCGGACTGCCCAACGCCGGCAAGTCGTCGCTGCTCAACCGCCTCGTCGGCCAGAAGCTCGCGATCGTGACGCCGCGCCCGCAAACGACGCGCAGCCGGCTGCTCGGCATCCTCACGCGTCCGGGAGCGCAGATCCTCTTCGTCGACACGCCCGGACTGCACGCGGGGACCAGGCCCCTGCACGCCGCGATGCACGACGCCGCGCGCGAGGCCGCAGACGACTGCGACGTCGCGCTCTTCGTAGTCGATCCGCAGCAGGGGCTCGGCGAAGGGGCCGGCGAGACGCTCGCCCGCCTCGCGAAGCGGCGCGTCCCGGT
>JADLGR010000156.1 GCA_020849175.1 Deltaproteobacteria bacterium | reverse complement strand
CTGCCGTCTCCTTCGGCGACGCCGCGATCAGCGTCATCACCTCCGGCCGCGAGAACTCGCGACCGAGGCCGCCGAGCACGTTCGCGACTGCGAACGTGTCGACGGCTGCGATCTGCCGCTCGGCGACGGCGCGGTCGAGCAGGCTCCTCGCGACCGCGATCACGTAGCCCTCGTGGCCGTCGAAGAGCCGGCGTGCGCCGGGAACCCCTGCAAAGTCACGGATGCACTCGGCCGTCGCCGGGCGCACGGCCTCGTTCACCGCCGCGAGATAGCGGCGCAGGGCGTCGAGCGGCGTGAAGCTCGGGTCGAGGGCGGCGATCGCCGCGCGGCCGATGCGATGAAGGCGCCGGTCGACGACCGCGAGAACGAGCTCGTCCTTGCTGGGTGCGATGCCGTAGAGCGTCCGCAGCGAGCAGTTCACGCGAGCAGCGATCTCGGCCATCGTGAGATCGGCGAGACCGCCGCGAACGACGAGCTTCTCGAGCGCGTCGAGTAGCTCGCGCTGGCGATCGGTCAGCCGGCGCTCGGTCTCGGGCGGGAGCAGCGGCTTCGGCGTTCGCACGCCGGGTAGTCGCAGGCGCTCTCGCTCGGCCGCGATCAACGGAGGAGCGCCTCGGGGATCTCGACCACGCGTGCGCGCAGCCACTCGCCAAGGCTCTTCGCCTGGGGATCCTGGCGCGTCGACGCGGCGACGCCCTCTTCGAGCAGGCCGTACACGACGAAGTTGAGCGCGCGGAGCGCAGGCAGCCGGTGACGCTCGACGCGAAGCGGCGCGATCTCGGGAAGGAGCGCACGCAGCCGCTCGGTGTCGAGGAAGGCGTCCAGCCACACGAAGGCCGCGTCGCTGCGCACGAAGACGCCGAGGTTGGCGTTGCCGCCCTTGTCTCCCGAGCGCGCGCCGGCCACGAGGCCGAGCGGCGCGCGCCGCGTCGGACCGCCCGGCGCGGCGGCAGAGGGCCCGGGCGCCGGCGCGATGCGAACGGTGCCGTGCGGATTCACCGACGAGACGCGGTGCGTCTCGCCGCCGAGCATCACGACCTCCTGCGGGACCTCGCTCGCGGGAACGAGCGCCGGCTCGTAGACGCCGAACGGCCGTCCGGCGGAGGGCCCGCCGCCCACGCCGAAGAACCCCGGGATCGTCGAGAGTCCGAGCTCGGTGACCGCGTTCGAGAAGGCGCGCCCAACCTTCCTCTCGTCGGGATCCTTCACGCTGATCTTCCAGATCGCGACGGCCTGCTCGTTGGTCTCGGGATCCGGCTTGTCATTGCGCATGAGGCGCGTGGTCACCTGCGCGAAGTCCGACTTGCGGATCGGACAGGCCTTCCAGAACGCTTCTTCGACGAGCGCCGCCTTGGCCTCGATGTCGAGGCCCGTGAGGCAGATGCTCATGTCGTTGCGAAAGCCGCCGGCGCGGTTGATGCAGACCTTGAGGGTCGGCGGCGGCGGCTCGCCCTCGATGCCGAAGAGTCGAACGCGATCGCGCGCGACCTGCTCGAGTCGGATCGTGTCGAAGCGCGCCGAGACGTCGGGCCCGAGATACGCCGGGCCGCCGATCTCGTAGAGGAGCTGCGAGGTGACAGTGCCGATCGAGACCTCGCCTCCCGTGCCGTCGTGCTTGCCGATCACCGACGAGCCGTCGGCGGCGACCTCGGCCCATGGGAAGCCGACGCGGCTCATTCCCGCCACCTCGGTGAAGAACGAGTAGTTTCCGCCCGTCGCTTGCGTGCTGCACTCGATCACGTGCCCTGCGACGACCGCGCCGGCGAGCGCGTTCCAATCGGTGCGCTTCCAGCCGTGGTGCCACGCCGCGGGACCGCACACGACGGCCGCATCGGTGACGCGTCCCGTGATGACGACGTCGGCCCCGCGCGAGAGCGCGTCGACGATTCCCCAGCAGCCGAGATAGGCGTTCGCGGTGAGGAACTTCGCCGCGTCCTTGATCGGCTCGCCGGTCTCGAAGTTCATGAGCTGGTTGGCCGCGACGAGATCGCCGAGCCGCGCCATGAGATCGTCGCCGCGGACGAATGCGATCTTCGGGGCGAGGCCGAGCCCTTGTGCGACTTCGGCCACCGCCTGCGCGCACGCTTCGGGATCGAGGCCGCCCGCGTTCGAGACGACCTTGATCCCGCGGTCGAGGCAGGTGCCCATCACCTGCTCCATCTGCTGGACGAACGTCCGGGCGTAGCCTCCACCGGGATGTTTCATGCGCGTGCGGGCGAGGATCAGCATCGTGAGCTCGGCGAGCCAGTCGCCCGTCAGGACGTCGATCGGGCCGCCCTCGACCATCTCGCGCGCGGCCGAGAGGCGGTCTCCGAAGAACCCCGAGCAGTTCGCGATGCGGACCGGCGCGGCCATCCTAGTCTCCCTTCGCCTCGGCGGTGACCGTCGCCTCGACGACGAGCAGCAGCGCGCCGTTACTCACCTGATCGCCAATCGCGACGCGCA
Organism: Deltaproteobacteria bacterium; assembly: GCA_020849175.1. Taxonomy (GTDB): domain Bacteria; phylum Myxococcota_A; class UBA9160; order UBA9160; family UBA9160; genus MYXO. The sequence continues at coordinate 7,090 of JADLGR010000156.1, read as the reverse complement.
CTTCGACCACGATGCCGTCCTCGGGAGCGATGATGGGGTGCTCCATCTTCATGGCCTCGAGGAGAACGAGTGTCTGGCCTGCCGCCACGTGCGCGCCTTCGAAGACGCGGACGTCGATCACCTTGCCGGGCATCGGCGCAACGAGGCTTCCGGTGGCGAGCGCGGCGCCGGGTTGCTCGAAACGCGGTCGCACGAGGAACTCGACGTCGCCGCGGCCGGCGTGGACGACGAGGCGCTCGCCGTCGCGGGTCACGCGCGTTCGGAGTCGGCGCCCGTCGATCTCGACGTCGATCTCGCCGGGTGACCAGGCGTGGACCCACGCGAGCGCGTCGCCGTCGATCCGGAAGCTTCCGTCGCGAAGCGTGTGGTAGCGAACCTCGATGTCGCGATCGCCGTGCCCAAGGCGCACGCGCTGGTCGGGAAGACGTGCGTTTCGCCATCCGCTCGGCGCCTCGGTCAGTACGACGGCTTCGGAGCGGTGCTGACCTTGAAGCCAGAGCGCTGCGGCGCGGGCCGTTCGTTCGAGCTCCGCCTCGTCGAGGAGGCGCGTACGGGCCGGCGTCACCCGCTCGATGAAGTCGGTCGTCGTGTCGCCGGCGAGGAACTCGCGCGTGCGCAGCGCCGCCACCAGGAAATCGCGGTTCGTCGTCACGCCGCCGACGTGGAGGCGTTCGAGTGCGAGCGCGAGCCGCTCGGCCGCCTCGCGGCGCGTCGATGCGTGCGCGATCACCTTCGCGAGCATCGGATCGAAGTCGACGCCGATCACCGAGCCCGCGGCGACGCCAGAGTCCCAGCGAACCGCGGGAGCCGCAGCGGGCGCAAACGCGACGAGCGTTCCCGTGGCAGGGAGAAAGCCTGCGGACGGGTCCTCGGCGTAGAGACGCGCCTCGATCGCTGCGCCAGAGAAACGAATCGCGTCCTGCGCGTAGCCGAGCGGCTCGCCGCGCGCGATCCGGAGCTGCTCGCGAACGAGATCGATGCCCGTCACCGCTTCGGTGACCGGGTGCTCGACCTGCAAGCGCGTATTCACCTCGAGGAAGAAGAACTCGCCGGTCTCGTCGTCGACGAGGAACTCGACGGTGCCGGCCGACTGGTAGCCGAGCGCGCGAGCGAGACGAAGCGCCGCGTCCCCCATCGCCGCACGCAGTCCGGCATCGACGCGCGTCGACGGCGACTCTTCGAGGATCTTCTGGTGCCTGCGCTGCACCGAGCACTCGCGCTCGCCGAGGTGGACGACGGCGCCGTGGTGATCGCCGAGGATCTGGATCTCGACGTGCCGGCAGCGCGGGACCCAGCGCTCGAGGAAGACGCGGTCGTCGCCGAAGCCGCTGGCGGCTTCGCGCCGCGCCGCTGCGATCGCTTCGGCGAGCTGCTCGGGGCGGGCGACGATCCGCATGCCCTTTCCGCCGCCGCCCGCCGCGGCCTTCACGAGCAGCGGATACCCGACCGACGCCGCGCCGGCCAGGTCGTCCGCGCTCGGCAGCGTTGGCACCCCGACCTCGCGCGCGAGGCTCTTCGCAGCGAGCTTGTCGCCCATGCGCTCGATCGCCGCGGGCGTGGGTCCCACCCAGACGAGGCCCGCAGCGATCACTTCGGCCGCGAAGCCGGCATTCTCCGAGAGGAAGCCGTACCCGGGATGGATCGCATCGGCGCCGGTCGTCCGAGCGGCGTCGAGGATGGCCTTGCCATCGAGGTACGAGCCCGGGAGCCGGACGGCCTCGTCGGCGTCGGCGACGAACGGAGCCTCCGTGTCGGCGCCGGCGTAGACCGCGACGCAGCGCACGCCCATGTCGCGAGCGCTCCGCATCACGCGGCGGGCGATCTCACCCCGGTTCGCAACGAGAAGCGTCGAGATGCTCACAGGCGGAACACTCCATAGCCGCGGGCCCCTTCGATGGGGCGGTTGCGAACCACTGACAGGCACAGGCCGAGGACGGTGCGCGTGTCACGCGGGTCGATGATGCCGTCGTCGCTGATCGCGCCCGTGGCCTCGAGGGCGAGCGAGCCCTTCTCCTGGATCGCTTCGACCGCGGCGACGATCTTCGCGTCGAGCGCCTCGTCGAACGGCTCACCCTTGCGCGCCGCCTGCGCGCGCCGGACGATCGACATGACGCCCGCGATCTGCTTGGGCCCCATGACGGCGATCTTCGCGGTGGGCCAGACGAACGTGAAGCGGTTGTTGAAGGCGCGGCCCGACATCGCGTAGGTGCCCGCGCCGTACGAGGCGCCGAAGATGACCGTGAGGTGCGGCACTGTCGAGTTGGTGACCGCGTTCAGCATCTGCGAGCCCTTCTTGATGATGCCCGCCTGCTCGAAGTCGCGTCCGACCACGAAGCCCGTCAGGTTCTGGAGGAAGAGCAGGGGAACGTCGATCTGGTTGCAGAGCTGGATGAAGTGCGCGGCCTTCTCCGCCGACTCGGGGTTGAGGACGCCGTTGTTTCCGAGCACTCCGAGCGGGTAGCCGTGGATCGATGCCCAGCCGCAGACGAGCGTCGTTCCGTAGCGCGACTTGAACTCCTCGAAGCGAGAGCCATCGACGATCCGGCCAATGACCTCGCGCACGTCGACGGGACGCCTCAGATCCGGGCTGACGAGGCCGAGCAGGTGCTCCGGATCGAGAGCGGGCGGATCGGCGCGCAGACTCGCGGTCGGGCCTGCCTTTCGCCAGTTGAGGTGCGAGATCACCTCGCGGCAGATCCGGCAGGCGTCCTTCTCGTCCTCCGCGAGATACTCGCCGAGTCCGGAGACCTCCGTGTGCATCTGCGCGCCGCCGAGCGTCTCGTCGTCCGACTCCTCGCCCGTCGCCATCTTGACGAGCGGCGGACCGGCGAGAAAGACCTTCGATTGGTTGCGGATCATCACGTTGTAGTCGGACATCCCCGGCTGGTACGCGCCGCCCGCCGTCGAGGAGCCGAAGACCACGCACACGACCGGGATCCGCAGCTTCGAGAGCTCGATCATCTCGTAGAAGAAGCGGCCCGTCTCGGCGAAGTGGTCGATGCGTGCGCGGCGGCGGCGCTTCTGGCCATCGCCGTCTTCGGTCTGGACGCGCAGGTCGGCTCCCGCGGACTCGACGAAGCTCACGTAGGGGATGCAGTTGTCGCGCGCGATCTCGAGCGCACGCATCCACTTCTTCGCGGCGTACGGCGTGAGCGCGCCACCGAGCACCGTCGGGTCGTTGGCGAAGAGCACGCACTCGACGCCCGCGATGGCGCCGATTCCCACGATCGCGCCGCCGCCGATCGTGTAGTCGGAGTCGTAGGCGGCGAGCGGGCTGATCTCGAGAAACGGGCTGTCGGGATCGAGCACGTTCGCGATGCGCTCGCGCACCGGGAGCTTGCCGCGCTTCGCGAGACGCTCATGGTGCGCCGGGCCGCCGCCAGCCTCGGCCTCGTCGAGGAAGCGATCGATCTCCGCGAGCTTCTCGAGCATCGCGGCGCGGTTCTCGACAAAGGCGTCCGAACGCGGGTCGAGGTTCGAGCGGAGGGGAGGGGCGAGAAGCGGCTGCATCGTTCCTCTCGTCTGCCCGCCGGCGCGCGGGCTGCGGTTGACGCGGGGATAACACGAATGGTAATGTGGGTCAATATCAATTACCAACGCTGCCGAGCAGTGGCGACCCGGGCCTCGCGTGGATCGGACGGCGCGGGGAACGGAACGAAGAACGGAACGAAGAACGGAGCGAAGGAAGGGGCGCGGTGGAAGAGATCCTCGTGGCTCGCAGCGACCGCGGCGTCGTCACCGTGACCCTCAACCGGCCACAGGCGAAGAACGCGATCACCGGCCCGATGTGGGACGCGCTGCGCCGCGTCTTCGAAGAGGTGACGCGCCGCGACGAGGACCGGGTGCTCGTCATCACCGGCGCGGGGGGCGCGTTCTGCTCGGGCGCGCAGCTCGGCGGGACGATGAGCGAACGCCCGCACCCGCTCACCGACATGCATCCCGTGAATGCCGCCGCCCTCGCACTCCACGACGTCTCGAAGCCGACGATCGCGAAGGTCGGCGGCGTGGCGGCGGGCGCGGGCATGAACCTCGCGCTCGGCTGCGACCTCGTGGTCGCCGGCGAGAGCGCGCGCTTCTCCCAGATCTTCTCGCGGAGGGGCTTGTCGGTCGACTTCGGCGGCACGTGGCTGCTGCCGCGCCTCGTCGGGATGCACCGTGCGAAGGAGCTCACGCTCTTCGGCGACATCCTGTCTGCCGCGGAGGCGGAGAAGATGGGGCTCGTCAATCGCGTGGTGCCCGACACCGAGCTCGATGCGTTCGTCGGCGGCTGGGCCGAGCGCCTCGCGGCGGGGCCTCCGATCGCGATGCAGATGACCAAGCGGATGCTCGCGGCCTCGTTCTCGTTGAGCCTCTCCGAGGCGCTGCACTGGGAGGCCGTGGCTCAGTCGTTGAACTTCGGCACCGAGGACACGCGCGAGGGGATCGTCGCGTTCCTGCAGAAGCGCGCGCCCGCGTTTCGCGGACGATAGGGGCGGACCGGACGCGTGAGGCGGCCTGCGGCCGGCCGCAAGAGGGAGGAGCGATGAGCGTGGTGCGAGTCGAGACGAAGCGCGGTGTCATGACCGCGACGCTCGCCGACGTCGAGAACCGCAACGCCCTCGGCGGCGCGCTGGTCAAGGGACTTCGTGAGGCGCTGGCCGCCGCGAACACGGACCCCACCGTTCGGGCGCTCGTCGTCACGAACGAAGGCTCGACGTTCTGTGCCGGAGCCAACCTGAAGGAACGTAGCGGCGCCGCTGGTCGCGTCTCCGGATCGGGGGGCCTCGCCGAACTCTTCGCCGAGATCCAGGCCTCGCCCACGCCCGTCGTCGGGCGCATCGCCGGACACGTGATGGGCGGGGGCAACGGCCTTGCTGCAGCGCTCGATATCGCGATCGCTGCCGAGGACGTGAAGTTCGGCTTTACCGAGGTTCGCCTCGGCGTCGCGCCGGCGATCATCTCGGTCGTCTGCCTGCCGAAGATGCGGGCGGGCGAGGCGATGGAGGCCTTCCTGCGTGGGCACCGGTTCTCCGCGCGCCGCGCAGCCGAGCTCGGGCTCATCAGCCGCGCCGTGCCGGCCGGCGACCTCGACGCCGCCGTGGGCGAAGTGATCGCCGATCTTCGCAAGGGCGGGCCGAAGGCGCTCGGCTTTGCGAAGCGGCTCGTTCACGAGGTGCCGCGCATGCCACAGCAGCAAGCCTTCGAGTGGGCGACGCGCCTCTCGGCCGAGCTCTTCGCGGGCGACGAGGCGGCCGAAGGCATGAAGGCCTTCCTCGGAAAACGCGCGCCGCACTGGGCCGAAGACGGCGAGAGCTGAGGAGCACGAATGACGACCGATCTCTACGACACGCCCGAGCACGGTCTCTTCCGTGAGACCGTCCGCAAGTTCGTCGAGGACGAGCTGCGGCCTCGTGCGCGCGAGTTCGACGCCATGGGCAGGATCGACAAGACGCTCTACCGCAAGATGGGCGATCTCGGCATGCTCGGTCTGCGCTACGACCCTGCGTACGGCGGCGCGGGCCTCGACTGGTCGTACACCGCCGTGCTCTACGAGGAGCTCGGTCGCGCCGACAACGCCGGCGTCACGATGGGCATCTGCGTCCAGACCGACATGGCGACGCCCTCGCTCCACGAGTTCGGAAGCGACACGCTCAAGCGCGAGTACCTCGCTCCCGCGATCGCGGGAGACATGGTGGCAGCGATTGCCGTCACCGAGCCCGACGCCGGCTCCGACGTCTCCGGTATCAAGACGCGGGCCGTCCGCGATGGCGATGATTGGGTGATCAGCGGATCGAAGATCTACATCACCAATGCCGCGACCGCCGACTGGCTGTGCCTGCTCGCCGTGACCGACCCCTCGGCCGGCTACGGCGGCTTCTCGCAGATCGTCGTTCCGACCGGACTTCCCGGATACCGCTGTACGCTCCTCGACAAGATCGGAAACTGGGGCTCCGACACCGGACAGCTCTTCTTCGAGGACGTTCGCGTCCCGGTTGCGAATACGATCGGCCAGATCGGACGCGGCTTCCAGCAGCAGATGATGCAGTTCCAGGACGAGCGACTCGTCGGCTGCGTGAGCGCGCTCGCGGGGTCCGAGCATCTGTGGGAAGAGACGAAGAAGTGGGCGCGCGAGCGGGTGCTCTTCGGAAAGCCACTCTCGAAGCTGCAGAACACCCAGTTCCGAATGGCGGAGCTCTGGACCGAGATCGAGGCTGCGAAGGCGCTCACCCGCGCGTGCGTCGCGCAGCGGGTGAAGGGGATCGACGCCACACGACTCATCACGGCCGCGAAGCTCCTCTGTGGGCGCGTCGCACGTCGCGTCGCCGACGAGTGCATGCAGCTCCACGGCGGCTACGGCTACATGAAGGAGAGCATGGCGGGGCGTGCCTTCGTCGACTCGCGCCTCATCAGCATCGGCGGGGGCTCTGACGAGACCATGATGCACTACCTCGCGAAGCAGCTCGGGTTTTGAGGGGTGGCGCCGCGCAAGAGGCGCAGGAGGTGACCGCGGTGCTGCAAGAGGCTCTCGATCTCATCGCCGAGGCGGACGAGCTGCGCACGTTTCTCGAGACGCTCGTCGACGAGGACTGGAAGCGTCCCACGCCTTTTCTGCGCTGGACCCCGTGGGATGTCGTTGCGCACCTCCACTTCTTCGACCGCGTCTCGCTGCTGGCGCTCACCGACGCCGCCGAGTTCGCCGCGGAGCGAAAGCGGCTCATCGAAGCGATGCTGGGCGGGCGCAAGAGCGCCGACGTGGCGCGCGACCAGCTCGGGCATCTCGGGAGTGCCGCGCTGCTCTCGACGTGGCACCAGACGTGTCGGGAGATGGCGCGGCAGCTCGGCAGCTCTGATCCCGATCGTCGTCTTCCGTGGTTCGGCCCCGACATGGGCGTTCGCATGTTCACGACGGCGAGGTACATGGAGACGTGGGCGCACGGACAGGACGTGTACGACCTCATGCGCGCGACACGGACACACACCGATCGGATCAAGAACGTCGCGGTGCTGGGCGTGCGGACCTTTGGCTGGACGTTCGCGAATCGCAAGCTCCCGGCGCCGGGCCCCGTGCCCTACGTACGCCTCATCGCGCCTTCCGGCGCGGTCTGGGAAT
>JADLGR010000155.1 GCA_020849175.1 Deltaproteobacteria bacterium | reverse complement strand
TGGAGAGCAGGACATCTCGCCCTACTTCTGGCACAACGGCCGGATGCCGGAAGGGCCGGCCTTCGACGCCGCGGTCGCGAGCGGGTTCGCGGGCTACCGCCTGCGCGTCTTCGGCAGCGTCGAGCGCCCCGCCGACCTCTCGATCGCCGATCTGCGCGCGCTCGGCTTTACCGAGCAGATCACCGAGCACTTCTGCATCCAGGGCTGGACCGGCATCGCGAAATGGGGCGGAACGCCGATGACGCGGCTCATCGAGCACGTCGCTCCGCGGTCCGGCGTTCGCTTCGTCGTGTTCTACAGCTTTGCCGAAGGCTCCGATGGCGGCCGCTACTACGACGTCCACACGCTCGAAGACATGCGGCACGTACGCTCGATCCTCGCGTACGAGATGAACGGAGCGACTCTGCCGGTCGGGTTCGGGGCGCCGCTGCGCCTTCGCTGCGAGAACCAGCTCGGCTTCAAGCACGTCAAGTGGATCGAGGCCATCGAGTTCGTCGAGGACCATCACGACCTCGGAATCGGCCGTGGCGGCTACAACGAGGACCACGAGTTCTTCGGGTTCCACGCGCCGATCTGACGCGGCGGAACGCACCGATGGAGGCTCCGCATCCCGGCTAGCGCGACCCAGCACGACGCAGCGCGCCCCGGCCCGCCGCGCAGCGAGAAGATCAGCCCGCTCGAGGGCCTCGCTCCGTCGAGCTTCGCGCTCGTGATGGCGACGGGCATCGTCTCGGTCGCCGCGCAGCTTCTCGTCATGCCCGTCGTCGCGCGCGCGCTGCTCGTGGTCAATGCAGTCGCGTACGCGGTGCTCTGGATCCTCACCCTCGCCCGCGCCGCGCTCCATCCGCACGCCGTCGCGCGGGACTTCGTGAGCCACGCGCGCGCGCCTGGCTTCTTCACCGTCGTCGCGGGCACCTGCGTCCTCGGTGTGCAGCTCGTCGTCGTTCGTCCGTGGCCGGCTGCCGCCGCCGCGCTCTGGGTCTTCGCTGCAGGGCTCTACGTCGCGCTCATCTACACGATCTTCTTCGTACTGATCGTGCGTCGCGAGAAGCCCGCGCTCACACGGGCGCTCGGTGGCGGGTGGCTGATCGCCATCGTCGCGACGGAGGCCGTCTCGATTCTCGGGGCCCACGTCCATGCCAGCTTTCCGGTCGCAGGGCGCGCGATCCTGTTTGCAGCGCTCTGCCTGTGGCTGCTCGGCGGAATCCTCTACGTGTGGATCATGGGCTTCATCTTCCATCGCATGCTCTTTCTCCCGATGGAGCCCGCCGACATGCAGCCGACCCACTGGGTCGACGCGGGCGCGGTCGCGATCTCGACGCTCGCGGGAGTGACCCTGATGGAAAATGCAGCGCTGGATCCGCTGCTCGGCCGGCTCGCGCCGCTGCTCGAAGGGCTCACTCTGCTGTTCTGGGTGACCGCGACGTGGTGGATTCCGATGCTGGTGCTGTTCGGCCTCTGGAGGCACGGGCTGCGACGCGTGCCCCTGCGATACGAGGTCGAGCTCTGGAGTCTCGTCTTCCCGCTCGGGATGTACACGGTGTGCAGCTTCGAGCTGGCGGCGGCGATCGAGATGCCCGCACTGCACGCGATCGCCGGGGTCTTCGTCTACGCTGCGCTCGGCGCATGGACGGCGACGTTCGCAGGGCTGATTCGAACGCTGCTCGGACGCCGTGCGTGACGATCGCGAGCTGCGACGAGCCGCGCGGCTGGCGACTTCGCTTCGCGGCGCTGCTGACCGGGATCGCGATCGGCATCGTCGGCACGGCGTTTCGCATCGGTGCCGACGAGGGCTATGCGGGCTTCGCGGGCCTGCTGGCGGCCGAGGGCGACGGCGCGCTGCCCGGCTGGCTCCTCGGCGCGCTCGCCGGCGCGGCCCTCACGGCCGCGGCCGTCTTTCTCACGCGACGTTTCGCGCCGGAGGCGGCTGGAAGCGGAATCCAGGAGATCGAGGGCACGCTGGCCGGCGTTCGCCCGCCGCTTCGCTGGTCGCGCATCCTGCCCGTCAAGTTCGTCGCCGGCATTCTCGCGATGGTGCCAGGGCTCGTCCTCGGCCGCGAAGGGCCGACGATCCACATGGGAGGCTGCGCGGGAGGGGCGCTGTCCAGTCGCATGGCGCCGCGTCGTGAGGACGCGAGGGTGCTCGTTGGCGCGGGCGCCGCGGCCGGCCTCGCCGTCGCATTCGGCGCACCGCTCGGAGGCTTTCTCTTCGCGCTCGAGGAGCTGCGTCGCGAGTTTCGGCTCACGGTCGCATCGGCGCACTGCGTGCTGCTCGCGGTGCTCGCGGCGGTGCTCGTCTGCTTCGCACTCCGCGAGCCGGGGCGGAGCCTGCCGATCCCGGTCTACGCGCAGGCCGGAGCGGGAGACCTGCTCCTCACGGTGCCCTTCGCGATCCTCGCCGGCGTGTGCGGCGTGCTCTTCAACGCGGGGCTCGTTCACGCTCTCGATGCGCTGCGCGAGGTCGTTCGGCGTGTCGGGTGGCTCGTCCCGGCGCTCGTCACCGGCGGCGCCGTGGGCGCCATCGTCTTCGCGTGGCCCGATCTCACGGGAGGGGGTGAGGAGCTCGTGATCCGCCTGCTCACCACGCCGCAGGCGATGAGGGCGCTGCTGGTCGTGCTGGTCGCGCGCCTGCTGGTCTTTGGCGCCAGCTACGCCGCCGGAACACCCGGCGGGATCTTCGCACCGCAGCTCGCGTTCGGAGCGCTCCTCGGCCTTCTCTACGCCGGGAGCGTCGACGCCATCGCCCCCGGAGCCGCTGCCGAGCCCGGCCGTTTTGCCGTCGCTGGAATGGCGGCGCTGCTCACTGCGACCGTCCGCGCGCCGCTCACGGCGCTCGCGCTCGTGGTCGAGATGACGGGGAGCTACCCGCTCTTGCTCATGGTGCTGCTCGCGGTGGTCGTCGCCGATCTCACGGCGAACGCCGCCGGCGGTCGTCCGATCTACGAGACGCTCCTCGAACGCACGCTTCGCATCGCGCGCGGAAACGACGCTGCGAACGAGACGTGAGGTCGGACAGGATCGCGAGAGGATCGCCGCACCACGCGGCCGCGTACCTGCGTCGATGGTACGCTCGCCGGGCGCTCCGCGACGTGCGGAGCAACGAGGTTTCGGCTTGCACCGCTTCCGATTCGGAGCCCTCGCCCTGCTGCTGGCGGCGACGGCGTGTGCCGTCAACCCCGTCACGGGCCGTCGCGAGATCACCTTCATGTCGAACGAGCGCGAGGCCGCGCTCGGGCGTGAGGCGGCCGCGCAGGTCGCGCGCGAGATGGGGATCGTCGACGATCCCGATCTGGCGGCGTACGTCTCGGCGGTGGGCGGGCGCGTAGCGCGCGAATCGCCGCGGCAAGAGGTTCCGTACCGCTTCCAGATCGTCGACATCCCGGAGCCCAACGCGTTCGCGCTGCCGGGCGGCTACGTCTACGTCTCGCGCGGACTCCTCGCGATCACGAATTCCGAAGAGGAGCTCGCGAACGTGCTCGGCCACGAGATCGGCCATGTCGCCGCGCGGCACGCGGCGCAGCGCGAGGCGGCGTCGGTCCCCGTCGGTGTGCTGACCTGGGTCGGCGCGATCGCCGCCGGCATCATCGGCGGCGGCCAGGCCGCGCAGGCCGTGGGTCAGCTCGGGCAGACCGCGGGCGCGGGGCTCATCGCGTCGTACGGCCGCGACCAGGAACGCGAGGCCGACCGGCTCGGACAGGAGTTCGCCGCGAAGGCGGGCGAGAACCCCGCGGCGATGGCCGCCTTCCTGCGCACGCTCGAGAACGCGACGGCGCTCGAGCAGCGCGACGGACGCCAGCCGAGCTTCTTCGACACGCATCCGAGCACGCCCGAGCGCGTATCGTCCGCGGCGAGCTTCGCGGGAACGCTGGCGTATGCGACGAAGCCCGGCGTCGCCCGCAGCCGCGACGAGTTCCTGCGCGCCCTCGACGGTCTCGTCGTCGGACAGAACGCCGACGAGGGCGTGGTCGATGGGAGTCGACTGCTGCACCCGACCCTCGGCTTCCAGCTCCGCTTTCCCGAGGGCTGGCAGATTCGCAACGGGCGAAGTGCGGTGATGGCGGCAGCGCCGAACCGCGAGGCGGCCGTCCTGCTCGAGCTCGAGGCGCCCGCGCGAAGCGCGCGGGAGGCGGCGGGCTTGTTCGTCCGAGAGAACGGCCTGCAGGTGGTGGAGGC
>JADLGR010000154.1 GCA_020849175.1 Deltaproteobacteria bacterium | reverse complement strand
CGCGAGGTGCTGGCGATGTTCCACGACCTGCACGCCGAAGGAAGGACGCTCGTCGTCGTGACGCACAGCGAGGAGGTCGCGGGGCAGGCGCAGCGTGTCGTTCGCATCCGCGACGGCCGTGTGGCCGAGGACGTACGGCGTGCCTGACGTCACTCGGACGCTGCGCCTGCTGGGACCGCTCGTCGGAGACGGCGTCGCGCAGCTCCGTGCGCAGTGGCGTGGGCATGCGCTCACCCTGATCGGGCTCGTCTGGGGAGCGGCGGCGGTGGTGCTGCTGCTCTCGATCGGCGCGGGCTTCAACCAGTTCCTCGACATGGGCGTCGCGAAGACCGGCGACCGGTACGTCATGATCTGGGGCGAGTACACGACGACCGAGAGTGGTGGCACGCGGCCCGGGCGGCCGATCCGACTCGACGTCGACGACCTCGCACGTGCGAAGGCCGGCACGCCATCGGCAGCTCGTGTTGGCGCGGAGATCCAGCGCTATGGCATCGCGGTCGAGACCCCGCGCAAGACGCGCTCGGGTGTCGTCGCAGCAGTCACGCCGGAGATCGGCACGATCCAGGCGCACGTCGTCGAACGTGGCCGCTTCATCGACGCCGACGACGAACGCCTCGCGCGCCACGTCGCGGTGATCGGAGCGAGCCTCGCGCCGCTCTTCTTCGGCGACGAAGATCCCCTCGGAAGGGTGGTCCAGCTCGACGGCGTCCCGTTCGAAGTGGTGGGTGTCCTCGCGGAGAAGGGCTTCCAGCTCATGACGAACTACGACGTCCACGACAACATGGTCTTCGTCCCGCTGTCGGCCGGGCGGGCCCTGTTCGGCGTCGGACGCCATCTGGAGCGCCTGTACCTCGACCCGCGCCGTCTCGAGGACGAGCCGGCCGTCCGCGCGGAGGTGATGGCCGCGCTGCGCCCCGCGCATCACGTCGATGCGGCCGACGCGGAGGCGATCCGGAGCATGAGCGTTCCGGAGGTGATGGAGCCCACCCGGCGAATCGGGTTCGGTCTTCAGGTCATGCTCGGCTTCATCGGCACCGTGACGCTCATGATGTCGGCGGTCGGCGTCGCAAACCTCATGATCGCGCTGGTCCAGGAGCGCCGGATGGAGCTTGCGATGCGCCGCGCCTGCGGCGCGCGGCGTGGCGACCTCGTCCTGCAACTGCTCGTCGAGACCGTCGTCGTCGTGCTCGCGGGAGGCATGTTCGGAATTGCTCTCGGACTCGCCGGCGTCGGATTGCTGGGCCTCTTGCCTCTACCCGCCGAGCTTCCGTCTCCGTCCGTCTCGCCGAGCGTTCTCGTGACGACGTTCTTCGTCCTCACCTCGATCGGGCTCGCGGCGGGGATCGTTCCAGCTCGCCTCGCATCGCAGGTCGATCCTGCAGCGGCGATGCGAGTCACCTGAGGAGCCGCCGTGGACTGGCGCGAGCACCTGCGGCAGATCGCGGAGTCGCTGGCCGATCATCCGATACGGGTTGCGGCCTCCGCCGCTGGCGTTCTGTGGGGTGCGGCGGCGATCGTGCTCATGCTCGCGTGGGGAACCGGATTTCGGGACTACATGAAACTCGAGCTCGGAAGCTTCGGGCGCCCCATGCTCTTCGTGTTCCCAGCCCTCACGTCGTCGGGCTTCGACGGCGTTCGCAAAGGCGTCCCCGTCCGCTTCGAGCGCGAACAGGCGCGCATCGTCGAGCACGAGAACCACGAGGTGCTCGACGCGGTCCTCGCCGAGCACACCAGCGAGGAGCGATTCCTCGTCGACACGCCAGAGGGACGCGCCCGGCGCTACGACCTCGCGGGTGTCGAGGCACGCTATGGCGAGCTGCGCAGGTTCCGCCTCGGACACGGACGATTCTTCGACGAGAGCGACGTCGCGCACGCACGCTCCTTCGCGGTGCTCGGCTTCGATGCCGCGCTCGATCTCTTCGGGAGCGCGGAGGCGGCGATCGGCGCGCGAATCCGCATCGCTGGACGCCCGTTCGAGGTGATCGGCGTGGCCGACAAGAAGGGCCGCCAGTATTCGAACACGAACCGGCCGGACAACCGGCTCGTCTTGGTCCCGATCACGACGGCCGAGGCGCACCTCGGCTTCCGGAAGGAGTCGGTCTCACGCCTGCTCGTCTTCCCGCGAGCAGGAATCGGCGGCGAGGAGGCGTTCCGCGCCGCGGTGCGAACGCTCGCGCCGCTCTGCGGCTTCCATCCGGAGGACCCCGACGCCGTGAAGCACTTCGATCTGTCGAAGATGCTGGGGCTGGTCGACCTGTTCTATGCGGGGTTCATGATCTTCATCGGGATCGCTGGATCACTCACGCTGGCGATCGGCGGGATCGGCGTCGCGAACTATCAGCTCGCGACGCTCGCCGAACGCAGCATGGAGATCGCGGTTTCGCGAGCGATCGGCGCACGAACGCGGACGGTCGTCGTCCAGACGGCGCTCGAAGCACTGGTGGTGGCGGGCGGCGCCGCGCTCGGCGGCGTCGTTCTCGGCCTCGGCGGCTGCCTCGCCCTCGCGACCCTGCCGCCGCCGGGGATGTTCCCGGCACCCATCGTCTCCCCGGTCGTCATCGGCATCACCGTGAGCGCGCTGCTGGCAGTCGCCGCGGCGGCTTCGATCCTGCCCGCGCTCCGCGTACGTCGGATGGACGTCGCGACCGTGCTGCGGGGCGGCATCTAGACCCGGTACCCGCTACCTCGCAGCCTCGCCCGCCGTCCAGCCGAGTCGTCGGATCGGGGCCCTACCGTCGTCGTGCTCGACTGCGAGGCCGCAGATCGCCTCGCAGAGCATGCAGACGGCGAAGCCCGTTCGCGTGTCCACGCGAGCCCCCCCCGGCTACTGCGCGGCGGCCCGCGCCGGTGACGCAGCGTCCGGCTTCCAATCGACCCGGATCACCCGCGGATAGGCGCCCTCCACCTGCCACGTCGGAAGGTTCGAGTTCGAGGTCCAGACGCGGCCCTCGTCGTCGAAGTCGATCTCGCGCGTGAAGGTGACGCGCGTCGGAAGTGGAAGGGTGAGGAAGGTCTGCGTCGCTGGATCGAAGCGCAGAAGGGAATCGCTTCCCGTTCCGCAGATCCAGACGATGTCGGTGCGACGGTCGACGTTGAGCGCGTACGGCGTCTCGCTGCCTGCGGGTACGGTCGGAAGCCGCCAGCTCTCGAATGCTCGCGTCTTCGGGTCGAAGCGCGCGATCAGGTCCGACGAGAATCCGGGAATCCAGAGCTGACCCTTCGAATCGAACCGCAGGCGCCGCGGTCCGGTGAAGGGCGTGTCGATCATGTCGATCTCGAGCGTCTCGGGGTCGATGCGTCCGATCCGGTGCTGGTTGAGCTGGCTGAACCAGACCCCGCCGTCGGGCGCAACGTCGACCCCGTAGGGGACCGGGAGGCTCATGCCCTCCCCGGCCGGCAGCTCGCCGAGCTCGACGTGCCGTGCGAGCCAGAAGAACGCCGGGAGCGCTCGCAGAGCGAGCTCCTGACTCCACGATGCCGCGGGCAGGCGAATCGTCTTCACCTCACCGGTCTTGCGATCGAGCATGCCGAGATGATTCGATACAGCGACGCTGAACCAGATGCGTCCCCTGCTGTCGAAGCGCAGCGTGTGCGGATACAGCCCTTCGTCGAGGGGGTGTATCTCCCACTGCTTCGTCTTCGGATCGAATCCGGCGATCTGATTGCCGAAGGACAGCGTCAGCCAGATCGTTCCGTCCGGCGCCATCTGCAGCGAGTGTGGCCCAACGTGCGCGTTGGCATTCGGCGGAAGGACCGCGCGCCCTCCTGTGAAGCCACCCAGGGGAAGATCGCCGCGCGGCACCTCGTAGACCTCACGGGCTCCTCCCGCGACGGACGGATCGAGACGGGTGAGGCGGTCCTGGAGCTGGTCGACGCTCCAGAGCGAGCCATCGGGATGGACGGCGACGTCGTGCTGCATCGATGCCGCGATGCCCATCTCCCACTCCTCGATCACGGCGCGTCGCGCTTCGGGCGCGGGCTCGGGAACGAAGCCGGGCTCGTCGAGACGCGCCACGAGAGCGGGCACCGCCGTCTTCGGATCGTAGGTCTCGTTGAACAGGGAGGGCAGCGCAGCGCGAAGCTCGGGGCCGATCATGCCGCCCATGCGCGCCATCAGCGCCAGAACCTTCTGCCAGTTCTCTTCCGTGCGGGGAAGACGTGTGTAGCGGCTTCCCTGCTGATGGCAGTAGGCACACTGCCGAACGAGCTCCTCGCGCTCTGCTTCGTCGTGGATGCGTTCGAGGACGAGCGAGAACCAGCGGTTCGCCGGGAGCTGCGCCGCGATCTCGGCCGGGTCGGTCTCGCGTTCGAGCGTAACGTCGAGAGCGCTCTGTTCCTGCGCCGCGGGCATGACGCCCTCGCGCTGGACGTCGCGAAACAGCGGCTTGCGAACGCGCAGGGACCACGGCGAGGGCCCGTCGAGCGGCGGTGTGCGGTAGCGGCCTGCCTCGTCGGTCAGAACCGTCACGACGTGGCGCGGGCTCCCGTGCGAGAAGCTCACCATCGTGCCGGCGACCGGCCTACCGGACGCGTCGCGAACGCGGCCGGTGATCTGGGTCGCGCCCGCCCCTTCTGCCGCCAGCGAGGCGCCCGCGAACGCGACCAGAGCGAGAGCGACGTGCGGGCGCATGGCCAATCTCCTCGCGACGTGCGGTGCGACGAGCCGCGAGGATAGCGTCGAGGGGCTCATCGACGTCGGGGTGCAAGAGGACCCCATGACGAGCCGTGGGGTGAGCTGCCAGAATGACGGCCACCACCGCGCGGCCTGCCGACGATCGGCGGGCGGCGCTTCGCAGGCCGACCGGACGGCAAGCGGAACGCTTCCGGCCGCGGTAGATCGAAATCGAGAAGCGAAAGGATCCTCCCCGCTTGTCTCGGACAGCCGCCACATGGAAGTCGAGTATCGGACGAAGCATCTGCCTCACCAGCGCCGCTCTCGGGGTGTGGGCCCTCGGGTGCGCGGGCGGTGGACCCTCAGCGGAGGAAGCGGCCGCGCAGTACCTGGCGCTCGAAAGGGCGCTCGAGGCGGCTCCTGCGCTGGAGAGCACCGGAGGGCTCGTCGTTCGGCTCGCGTTCGGCGCCGACGCAGATCTCGATCTCTACGTCACCGACGCGGGCCACGAGACGGTCTACTTCGGCAACTCGCCGTCGGCAACCGGTGGCGAGCTCCTCGCCGACCTTCGCTGCGACGCACCGGTGCCCCGCATCGAGACGGTGCGCTTCGAACATCGGCGCGCGGGTGGCGTTCGGGTCGGGGTCGACGCACCCGAGCGCTGCGCCGGCGGCCTGCGCGCCGTGCCCTTCGTCGTCGAGCTGCGCGCTGGCACGGAGCTCACGCTGCGGCGCGGACTCGCGATTCCCGGACGCTTCGACGTGATCGTTCTCGAGACGGTCGTGAGCGGTGAGTCCGGGGAAGACGGACCTACCTGACCTCGAAGACGCGGTACTCGACGCGCAGCGGCCCGAGACGGCCCTGACTCACGAGGAACAGGCCGTTCAGCCACGCGTACCGCGAATCACCCGTCTCGAAGCGCGGACTCACGTAGAAGTACGTCTCGCCGAACTCGGTCTTCGCTCCGCCGGAGACCGCCTGCATCACCTTCTCGGTCATGTGCAGGACGCCCGTGTACGAGACGTAGAGGTTCGCACCATCGTGCGTCTCGATCGCCGCGCGCACGTCGAGCCGGCCCACGCCGTCGCTTCCGACGAGGATCCAGTCGGCGCCGCTCGGCAGGACGCGGCCGCGAAGTCGCTCTCCCGTGACCTCGCCACCCGTCACGTCGTAGATCTGACGCATGCCGTACGGGCCGCTGCCGACCACGACGGGAGGCTTCAGCGTCGCGTAGTACTCACACAGCAACTCGAGCTTCGGGGGGTTCTTCACGACCATTTCCTCGCGTCGAGCACCCGGGCCCGACCGAACTCTACGCCGCGAGGCCCGGCACGCGACGTGCGAGCGTCTCACCCATTTCGGCCGGCGAGATCGAGACGGCAACTCCTGCCTTCTCGAGTGCCGCGATCTTGTCGCTCGCGCGCCCCTTGCCGCCCGCGATGATCGCGCCGGCATGCCCCATTCGTTTTCCCGCCGGCGCGTTCTGTCCGGCGATGAAAGCAACGACCGGCTTGCTCATCTTCGAACGGATGAACTCGGCCGCCGTCTCTTCGGCCGAGCCACCGATCTCGCCGATCATCACGACGGCCCTGGTGAGGGGATCGGCTTCGAAGAGTGCGAGCGCGTCGACGAACGTCGTGCCGATCACCGGATCCCCACCGATTCCGACGCAGCTCGACTGTCCGATTCCGAGACGCGAGAGCTGGTCGACGGCTTCGTAGGTGAGCGTCCCCGAGCGAGAGACGACGCCGACGGAGCCCGGCCGCGTGATCTGCGCCGGCATGATGCCGATACGGCACTGCCCCGGCGTCACGACGCCCGGGCAGTTCGGCCCGAGAAGGCGCGTCTTCGATCCGCGCAGGGCGGCCTTTGCGCGCGCCATGTCGACCACCGGAATACCCTCGGTGATGCAGACCGCGAGGTCGAGCTCGGCGTCCACGGCCTCGAGAATCGCGTCCGCCGCTCCCGGCGGCGGCACGAAGATCACCGACGCGTTCGCTCCCGTCGCCTGCTTCGCCTCGCGAACGGTGTCGAAGAGCGGGACACCGGCGGCGCTCGTTCCGCCCTTCCCCGGCGCTACGGCGCCCACGACCGCGGTTCCGTACTCGATCGAGAGCTTGGCGTGGAACTGCCCCATCTTGCCGAAGCCCTGCACCAGGAGCCTCGTGTTCGAATCGCAGAGAATCGCCATCAGATCCTTCCCTTCACCGCGGCCACCGCCTTCTGTCCGGCCTCGCGCAGCGTCTCGGCCGCCGTGATGTCGAGACCCGACTTCGCGAGGATCGCGCGCCCCTCGGCGGCGTTGGTTCCCTGGAGCCGAACCACGAGGGGCACCTTCACGCCGAGCTCGCCCGCCGCAGCGACCACGCCGTCCGCGATGAGATCGCAGCGCACGATGCCGCCGAAGATGTTGACCAGGATCGCCTTGACCTTGGGATCGCGAAGGATCAGCTTGAACGCTTCCTTCACCTTCTCCTTGTCTGCCCCTCCGCCGGCATCGAGAAAGTTCGCCGGGCTGCCGCCGCAGACCTGGATCATGTCGAGCGTCGCCATCGCGAGGCCGGCCCCGTTCACCATGCATCCGATGTCGCCATCGAGGCCGACGTACGCGAGGTCGAGCGCCTTCGCTTCTCGCTCGCGCGCCTCTTCCTCGTCCGGATCGTGCAGGCTCTGCACGTCGGCGTGCCGGTACAGTGCGTTGTCGTCGAAGTTGAGCTTGCAGTCGAGCGCGAAGAGATCGCCCGACTTCGTGACGACGAGTGGGTTGATCTCGGCGAGCGTTGCATCCTTCTCGACGTAGAGCCGGTAGAGCCCGGCGAGCAGCGTCTCGAACTTCGCCACCTGCGCGGCGCCGAGGCCGAGACCAAAGCCGAGCTGCCGCGCCTGAAAGGGCCGAAGGCCGACGTTCGGATCGACGTGGACGGTCTGGATCTTCTCCGGGGTCTTCTGCGCCACCTCTTCGATGTCCATTCCGCCCTCGGTCGATGCGATGACGGCGAACTTCTCGACCGCACGGTCGAGCAGCACGGCGACGTAGAGCTCGCGTGCGATCTCGCTGCCCGCCTCGACGTAGACCCGGCGAACGAGCTTTCCCTCGGGCCCGGTCTGGTGCGTACGCAGGGTCATGCCGAGGATCTCGCCAGCGACCTTCCGCGCCTCCGCGGGGGACTTCGCGACCTTGATGCCGCCGCCCTTTCCACGCCCTCCCGCGTGCACCTGCGCCTTCACGACGACCACCGGCACACCGAGCGAGCGCGCGGCAGTCTCGGCTTCCTCCGGTGTCGTCGCGAGCCGGCCTTCCGGGACCGCGACTCCGAACTCGCGTAGCAGCGCCTTCGCCTGATACTCGTGGACGTTCATCGCTTCCTCTACAGCTTGATCTGCGCCGTCAGCGAACGGACGTGTTCGATCGAGGCGTCGAAGAGCTTGCGTTCCGCGGCGTCCATCTCGATCTCGAACACCTTCTCGACGCCGCCCGCGCCGAGCACGCACGGGACCCCGACGTAGAGCCCGGAGACGCCGTACTCGCCTTCGAGGAAGCAGGCGCAGGCCAGCACCCGCTTCTCGTCGAGCAGGATCGCCTCGGCCATCTCGATCGCCGAGTGCGCCGGCGAGACGAACGCCGATCCGGTCTTGAGCAGGTTCACGACCTCGCCGCCTGCGTTCTGGGTGCGCGTCGAGATCTCGGCGATCTTCTCGGCCGAGAGCAGCCGCGTGATCGGGATGCCGGCGACCGAGCAGTAGCGAGGCAGCGGCACCATCGTGTCGCCGTGGCCTCCGAGGACGAGGGCCGTCACGTCCTTCACCGATACGCCGAGCTCCCAGGCGACGAACGTGCGGAAGCGGGTCGAGTCGAGGACGCCCGCCATGCCGACGACACGGTTCTTGGGAAAGCCGGAGATCTGCTTGAAGGTGTAGACCATCGCGTCGAGCGGATTGGAGATCACGATCACATGGGCCTTCGGCGCGTGCTGCTTCACGCCGGCTGCGACGCTCTTCATGATCTCGAGGTTCTTCGCGAGCAGGTCGTCGCGCGACATGCCGGGCTTGCGCGCGAGACCGGCCGTGATGATGACGAGATCGGCACCGGCGATGTCTTGGTACGCGTTCGTTCCGGTCACGCGGCAGTCGGACCCCGCGAGCGGCGCACCCTCGGCGATGTCGAGCGCCTTGCCCTGCGGCAGGCCCTCGACCACGTCGAACAGGACGACGTCGCCGAGCCTGCGATAGGCGATCTGCTCGGCGAGCACGCCGCCGATGTTCCCGGCTCCGATGAGGGCAATCTTGCGTCGCATGGGGGCTCCTTTCACTCCTCTGTGGGAAGGTCGAGTCGGATCGAGAGCTCGCTGAGCTGCTTCGGCTCCACGGGCCCGGGCGCGTCCATCAGCAGATCCTGTCCGCGCTGGGTCTTCGGGAAGGCGATCACGTCGCGCAGGCTCTCTGCGCCCGCGAGCAGCATCGCGAGCCGGTCGAAGCCGAATGCGAAGCCGCCGTGCGGCGGCGCGCCGGCGTCGAGCGCTTCGAGCAGGAATCCGAAGCGCTCCTCGGCCTCGGCCTTCGCGTAGCCGAGGACGTCGAAGATCTTCCGCTGCACGTCGCTGCGGTGGTTGCGCAGGCTTCCCGATCCGAGCTCGAGGCCGTTCATCACGACGTCGTAGTGCGTTCCGCGCACGCGCTCGGGATCGCTCTCCAGGAGGGCGAGGTCTTCTTCGACCGGCGCGACGAAAGGCATGTGCATGTAGGTGAGGCGGCCCTCGTCGTCGCGCTCGAAGACCGGGAAGCTCGTCACCAGCAGCGGCGCCCAGTCGCGGCCGTCGACGCGGCCGAGCTGGCGTCCGAGGTCCGTTCGCAGGCGCGCGAGGATGGCGTTCGCCTTCGCGGCCTCGTCGGCTGCGAAGAAGAGCACGCTTCCCGGTCGTGCGCCGGTGCGCTCGGCGATGCCTGCCCGCTCGCTCTCGGACAGAAATTTCGCGATCGGAGACTGCCACGTACCGCCTTCTTCGACGCGAACCCACGCCAGCCCCTTGCCGCCGAGCTCCTTCTTGACGAAGGCCTCGAGCCGGTCGATGGCTCCGCGCGAGAGCGCCTCGGCGTCGTGGATCGGCAGGCACTTCACGATGCCTCCCTTGTCGACGTTCGCACGAAACGCGCGCAGCTCCGAGGCTCGGAATAGATCGGTGAGGTCGACGAGCTCGAGCTGCACGCGCACGTCGGGCTTGTCGGAGCCGTAGCGGGCCATCGCTTCGGCCCAGGCGATTCGCGGGAAGGGTCGCGGCAGATCGATGTCCGCGGCATCGCGCCATGCGCGGGCGGTCACCTCTTCGAGGACGGCCAGCACCTCCTCGACGCCCACGAACGACATCTCGAGGTCGATCTGCGTGAACTCGAGCTGGCGGTCGGCGCGCAGATCCTCGTCACGGAAGCAGCGCGCAATCTGAAAGTAGCGATCCAGACCCGAGATCATGAGGAGCTGCTTCATGATCTGCGGCGACTGCGGCAGCGCATAGAAGCTCCCGGGCTGGAGCCGCGCAGGAACCAGGAAGTCGCGGGCGCCCTCGGGCGTCGCCTTGGCGAGGATCGGCGTCTCGATCTCGAGGAAGCCCCGCTCCGCGAGCGTGCGCCGCACCGACTGATACAGCGCATGCCGAACCCGCAGCGCTCGCTGGAGCGGAGGGCGCCGCAGGTCGTGGATGCGGTGGCGAAGCCGCACCGTCTCATCGGCGCCGGAATCCTCCTCGATCAGGAAGGGCGGCGCCGTTGCGGCGTTGAGCACGCGTAGCTCGTGCGCGGTGATCTCGACCTCGCCGGTCGAGAGCTTCGGATTGACGGTGTCGGGCGTACGACGCTCGACCACGCCACGCACGAGTGCGACGAATTCCGAGCGGAGGTCTTCCGATCGACGGTGAGCGTCGGCGGCGATCTCGGGCTTGAAGACGACCTGCACGAGGCCCTCGCGGTCGCGCAGGTCGACGAAGCACACACCGCCGTGGTCGCGGCGCCGGTGGACCCAGCCCGCGACGACGACCTCGCGGCCGACCAGGGCGGACGTCACCTCGCCGCAGGCGTGGCTGCGGCGAAGATCTCCCATTCCGTCGAGGGCGACGGCGGCCCCGCGTTCGATGTTCTGAGACACGCTGACGACCCCGATCGACGCCGGCTGCGGCGGCTGCGGAACCGGCAGTTTCGGACGGTCGGCGGCGGGTCGCAAGGCCGAGGCATCACGTCCGGGGCGAAACGGGCAGCGTCTCCTGGACGAGCTCGGAGGCCGAGCAGACCCGGTTGCGGCCGAAGGACTTGGCCCGGTACATCGCCTTGTCGGCCTGATCGAGGAGCTCCTCGCGTGTCCTGCCGTGGGCGGGATAGCCGGCGACGCCGATGCTCACCGTGAGGCGCAGCGCGCCGCTACGGCCACCGTCGAACGCCGTCTCTTCGACGGTGCGTCGAATGCGCTCGGCCACCTGTCGCGCCGCCTCGAACGGCGTGTCGACCAGCACGATCGTGAACTCGTCGCCACCGTAGCGGGCGAGGGTGTCGACCTGTCGAATGCACGACGCAAGCACCTGCGCGAGCTGGCGCAGCGTACGCGAGCCGACGAGGTGCCCGTGCCGGTCGTTGACCAGCTTGAAGCGGTCGAGATCGAGGAACAGAACCGAGAGCTCGCTTCCGTAGCGCTCGGCGCGGCGGATCTCGTGGTCCGTCGCAGCGAGCAGGTAGCGTGCGTTGTAGATCTCCGTGACGTCGTCGAGGAAGGCGCGTTCCTTGGCGCGGTTGTAGCGCTCGGCATTGTGCAGCGCGAGCTCGGCGTGGCCCGCCACCAGACGTGCGCGCGCAATCTCTCCCTCCTCCAAGCGCCGTTCGTCCTCGAGAATCCAGATCGCTCCCGCCTCCGCCTCGCGACCGTGGATCGGAACCGCGAGCAGCCGTCCGGCCGTCACGCCCGCCTCTCGAAGCGCGTCGTGAACGGGTCCCGTGCTCGCGATCTCGACGCGCGAGAGTCCGTCGAGGTTCACGGGCTTGTCGACCGCCAGCACCTGTCGGAGCTTCGCTGCCTCGGTCTCCGCGAAGCCGCGGAACGCCGCACCGTCGGACATCGAAACCGAGGTGCGCCGAAAGATCGCCAGGCCCCGCCCGCGCGAGAGCGTGCGCAGCAGGACGTCGAGCGCAACCGCGTAGACCTCGCCCGATTCGAGGCACGGAGCGAGGGCACGGCAGGCCTCGAGCGCGGCCAGCTCGTCGCGCAGCCGCACGTTCTCCTCGCGCAGGCGCCGGCGCGCGAGGGTGCGATCGACCACGTAGGCGAGATCCTCGCCCTGGATCGGCTTTCTCAGGTAGTCGGCGGCGCCCATCCGCAGCGCGTCGACCGCGCTCTCGATCGACGCGTTCCCGGTGAGCAGGACGAAGTCGATCCCCGGGTGCTCGCGCTGCGTCCGCGCGAGAAGGTCGAGACCGCTGAGGCCCGGCATCGTGAGGTCGGAGAGGATCAGATCGATGCTCTCTCGACGAAGCGTCTCGAGAGCCTCCTCCGCCGATTCGGCGCAGCTCACCCGGCAGTGCGGCTCGAGCGCCTCGCGCGCGAGCTCGCGCTCGAGACGGCTGTCGTCGACGACGAGGACGTGCGCGGGAACGCGGTCGTTCATGCTGGCGAGTCCTTCGCCTCGGGGTCAGAGCGCCACCGCTGGCCGGATCGGCGCATCCTGCCCGCACCTTGAGGCTCCAGGCCCGCAGGATACCAGCGCAAGCCCGGGCGATGACACACGAGGGGGACGGCCGGGGCGCGCGCCTGCTATTGCTCCGCCGAGGACGAGACGGAGGGCCTGATGGAGGACCTGACGGCGGCGCTCGATCGCTGGCAGCGGGCGCGGGACACCTTCCGGTGGGAGGTCCCTGACGCGTTCAACTTCGCGCGCGACGTCGTCGGGCGATTCGCGGCCGAGCCCGGCCGCCCGGCCCTGCTCTGGCGCAGCGCGAGGGGCGACGAGGTACGCCTGACCTTCGCCGAGATCGACGCGGGAGCGCGGCGCATGGCGCGCCTTCTCGAGGAGCTCGGAGTCGGGCCGGGCGATCCCGTCATCGTGATGCTCCCGCGTATCCCGGCATGGCAGATGACCATCCTCGGAGCCCTCCACGCGGCCGCCCTCGTGATCCCGAGCTCGACGAGCCTGCGTCCGAAGGACGTCGCGTACCGTGCGACGCACAGCCGGGCGCTCGCGATCGTCGCCACACCCGAATCGGCGCCCGCGGTCGACGCGGTCCGCGAGCAGATCACGTCGGTCCAGCACTTCCTCGCCTGGCACGGCGAGGACGAGGCCACGCCGCGCGGCTGGACGAATCTGCGCAGTGCCCTCGCGACCGTCGGCGAAGCGCCGACTCACCGGCCAACCCGCGCGAGCGATCCGGCCCTCGTCTTCTACACCTCGGGAACGACGGGGATGCCGAAGGCCGTCCTGCACGCGCACGCCTATACCTACGCGCAGCGGCTGACGGCCACGCACTGGCTCGGACTGCGCGGCGACGACCGGCTATGGACGACGAGCGACACGGGCTGGGCGAAGGCGGCGTACGGAGTCTTGTTCGGCCCGTGGAGCGTCGGCGCCGAGGTCTTCCAGTATCACGGACGCTTCGAGCCGCAGACGCAGCTACGGCTCCTCGCCGACGTGGCGCCTCGGGTCTTCTGCGCCCCGCCCACCGAGTTCCGCATGCTGGTCAAGGAGGATCTACGCACGCTGCGTGTCCCCCATCTACGCGAAGTCGTGTCGGCCGGCGAGCCGCTCAACCCCGAGGTGATCCGGTCGTGGCAGAGCGCGACGGGCCTCACGATCCGCGACGGCTTCGGGCAGACGGAGACGATTCTGCTGATCGGAAACTTCCCCGGGATCCCCGTGCGCCCCGGCTCGATGGGGCTTCCGATGCCCGGACACCGCGTCGAGGTGATCGACGACGACGGCCGCGCCCTGCCGCCTGGCGAAGTCGGAGACATCGCCATCCACGGCCACCCGCCGAGCCTGTTCGTCGGCTACTGGAAGGACGAAGACGCGACACAGGCCTGCCGGCGCGGCGATTGGTACGTCACCGGCGATCGCGCCACGCGCGACGAAGACGGCTACTTCTGGTTCGTGGGACGAGCCGACGATGTCATCATCTCTGCCGGCTACCGCATCGGCCCCTTCGAGGTGGAGAGCGCGCTGCTCGAGCATCCCGCCGTGCTCGAAGCGGCCGCCGTCGCGGCTCCCGATGCCGTACGCGGCTCGGTCGTGAAGGCCTTCGTCGTGCTCCGGCGCGACGTCACTGCCGACGACACCCTGCGCTCGGCACTGCAGGATCACTGCAAGCGCGTGACGGCGCCGTACAAGTACCCGCGGCTGATCGAGTTCGTCGACGCGCTCCCCAAGACCGTGAGCGGGAAGATCCGCCGCGTCGAGCTTCGCGGGCGCTGACGCAGCGTCTTCGGAGCCTTGCCCGTCCTGTCGCGGGCTGCTACCCCCGAGGCGCCGAGAGGGCACGCCCCGCACCAGAGAGGCGACGCTTCGTTCGTGAGCTGTGACGCTGCACGCCCTGCCGAGAGGACCACGAGGTGGCGAACGGCGATCGCCCTCGTCGCTGCATCGGCCGTGTTCGCCGCCCTCGTCGCACCTCGGTCGATGGTGCTGTGCGTCGAGCCCGGCGGGCAGGCGCGGCTCGAGGATCCGGTCGAGCGAGCACGCTGTCACGCCACCCAGGAGCCGAGCCCCGTCGGCGCGGGCGCCGCGAGCTTCCTCGCGAATCCTCCCTGCACCGACGTCCCGGTCGTGCTCGGCACCTCCGAGCCGCCGTCGACGCGTGTGGAGCAGTCACCGCCTTCGTCTGCGCCCTTCCTTCTCGCCGTCGCGCTGCCCCGCCTCGGCCTCGCAGTGCACCGGCCCCGTGGCGGCCAGGCGCCCGTGACGAGCCCCGAGCTGGAGCGCCTGCGGAGCATCGTCCTCCTCGCCTGAGCCGCCTCCTGCCCTCCGAGTCATCTCGCGTGCGAGGGCGCGGTCACCGCTCGAGGCCCTTCGCTCGCCGCCTCGAGAGCGATCCGTGCAGGAGGTCCATGCATGGCTACGCCTGGTATGTCCGGCCGAGGTATCCGCGGGATTCGATCCCTGATCGTCGGCTTCGCCGGCGCCGTCACCGCGATGGTCGGAGCGCGTGCGGACGACGGCGTCGCTCCGCGAGCGCTCGGTCACGGCATTCCCA
The DNA here is from genome assembly GCA_020849175.1 of Deltaproteobacteria bacterium. Taxonomy (GTDB): domain Bacteria; phylum Myxococcota_A; class UBA9160; order UBA9160; family UBA9160; genus MYXO. The sequence continues at coordinate 19,696 of JADLGR010000154.1, read as the reverse complement.
CGTTCGAAGCGCCCGCCGAGCCGGAGACGGACCGCATCGCGCAGACCGAGGACCCGACCGGCGATCTCGGGCTCGCCGAGGCGCTGCGACATGCGCTCCTGCGAAGCCCCGAGCTCGCCGACGTCTCGTGGGAGATCCGGACGCGCGAAGCGCTCGCTCTACAGGCGAGCCTCCTCCCGAACCCGGAAGTCTCCATCGAGACCGAACAGCTCGGCGGCACACAGGATCGAGACACGATCGACTCCCATCAAGCCACGCTCAGCATCGCGCAGCTCGTCGAGCTCGGCGGGAAGCGTTCCGCGCGCGTTCGTCTGGCACGAGCGGAGACGACGCTCGCACAGTGGGACTTCGAGGCGAAGCGGCTCGCCGTCGTCACCGACACGGCCAGAGCCTTCGTTCGCGTACTCGCACTCCAACAGCGAAGCGAGCTCACGAAGAGTCTGGAAGACCTGGCGACCGATACCGTTCGATCCGTCGAGGCGACCGTCAGCACCGGCGCCGTCTCTCCCATCGAGACCGACCGCGCGCGCGTCCAGCTCGAACGCATACAGCTCCAGGCGCTTCGCACGCGGCACGAGCTCGAGGTGGCGCGCACCCTGCTCGCCGCGACGTGGGGAGCCTCCACGGCGTCCTTCACTCGGGCCGTCGGAGACCTGGCCGCGGTCACCGCTCCACCCCCGCTGGAAGCGCTGGCCGCCCTCGTTCCCGAGAACCCGGACGTCGCGCGCTGGAACGCAGAGATCGCAGAGCGGGAGGCGGCCCTCGCACTCGAACGAGCGCGACGAATCCCGGACGTGACGATCGGCTCGGGACCGCGCTACTACACGGAAGCCCACGACGTGGCGCTCGTGATGAGCGTCTCGGTCCCGCTTCCCCTCTTCGACCAGAATCAGGGCAACATCCTCGATTCGCGCCATCGCTTGCGTCGCGCAGCGTTCGATCGGCGCGCTGCAGAGGTCACAGTCCGCAGCCAGCTCACCGCGACGTACCAGGCCCTGGCTGCGGCGTTCGGCGAGGTGGAGTCGCTCCGCGATCGCGTGATCCCCGACGCAGAGCGCGTTCATCGCGCCTCGCGAGAGGCGTACGGGCGCGGGCTCTTTCGGTACGTCGAAGTCCTCGACGCGCAGCGAACGCTCTTCGAGGCACGTTCTCAGCTCGTCGATGCGCTGGCCGCCTACCACACGGCGGTCGCGGACATCGAGCGCCTCACGTCCACGCCGCTCTCGGCGTCGGCCAATGTTCCGGGAGGGATCCAGCCGTGAAGTGGACACTGCGCCGCACGGCCTCGCTCGTCGTCTCGATTCTCGGCCTGTCGATCGTGGCCTGCGAACGCGAGGCACCGCGTGGCTCCGAGGATCACGAGCATGAGCACGAGCAGGCGCATCTCGAGCGAGGCGAGTCGAACGAGGCCGACACCGGTGCCAGAAACGAGGTCCACGTCTCTCCCGAGGAGCGGGCTGCCTACGGCATCGCGGTGGCGGTCGTCGCACACGGAAGGATCGATTCCGAGACGGAGCTGCTCGGCGCCGTGCAGCCGAACGGCGATCGCCTCGCGCACATCGTGCCGCGCTTCGGCGGGATCGCGCGCGACATCCGAAAGGCGGCAGGCGACTTCGTTCGTGCCGGAGACGTCCTCGCGACGATCGAGAGCAACGAGAGCCTCGCGCCCTACGAGCTCCGCACACTCATCGATGGTGTCGTTCTGGCGAGGCACCTGACCCGCGGCGAGGCCGTCGACCGAGAGAGCTCGGTCTTCGTCATCGCCGATCTCTCGAACGTCTGGGTCGATCTGAGCGTCTACCAGAAAGATCTCGCCCGTGTCACGGTCGGAACGACGGTTCGGATCCACACTCTGGACGAAGGGCCGACCGCAGAAGGCGTCGTCTCCTACGTCACGCCGGCCCTCGATCCGGAGACGCGCACGGCGACGGCGCGAGTCGTCCTCGCGAATCCGGGGGGCCGCTGGCTTCCCGGCATGTTCGTCGCCGGTCGCACGCTCTCTGCCACGGACGCTGCCGTGGTCGTCCCGCGAGAGGCCGTTCAGGTCGTCGCCGGACGAACCTCCGTCTTCGAAGAGATCCCCGGCGGCTTCGCATTGCAGCCGATCCGGGTCGGCCGAGAAGGCGAGACGCTCGTGGAGGTGCTGAGCGGACTCTCGGCAGGGGATCGAATCGCCGTGAAGAACACGTTCCTGCTGAAGGCCGAGCTGTCGAGGGCCGAGGCCGAACACCAGCACTAGAGGAGGCTCCCGTGCTCGAGCGACTTCTCTCCTTCTCCATCCGCCAGCGCGCGGCGGTGATCCTCGGCGTCTCGATCCTCGCCGCCGTTGGGATCTACGCCCTCCAGCGGCTTCCGATCGACGCCGTCCCGGACATCACCAACAACCAGGTTCAGATCAACACCGTTGCTCTCTCGCTGTCTCCGGTGGAGGTCGAGAAACAGGTCACGTTCCAGATCGAAACCGCGCTCGCCGGAATCCCCGGCCTCGAGTACACCCGCTCGCTGTCCCGAAACGGCTTCTCGCAGGTGACGGCCGTCTTTGCGGACGATGTGAGCATCTACTTCGCGCGCCAACAGGTGGCCGAGCGGCTCACCGAGGTCCGAGACGCCCTTCCCGGAGGCGCCGATCCGCGGATGGGCGCCATCTCGACCGGTCTCGGCGAGGTCTCCATGTGGACGGTGGAGTACGTCCCCCCCGCGGCCGCAGACACCACTCGTCCCGGTGAGCCCGGATTCCAGCCCGACGGCTCGTATCTCACGCCCGAGGGCGAGATCCTCCGCACCGAGGTCGAGCGGGCGGCCTTCCTGCGGACCGTCCAGGACTGGGTGATTCGGCCGCAGATCAAGGGGCTTCCGGGAGTCGCGGGCGTCGACGCCATCGGCGGATACGTCAAGCAGTTCCACGTCCAGCCCGACCCAGGCAAGCTCGTCGCGTACGGCCTCACGTTCCACGACGTTCTGCTCGCGCTCGAGAAGAACAACCTGAGCACGGGCGCCGGCTACGTGGAGAACAACGGAGAGGCGTATCTCGTTCGGGCGACGGGACGAGTCGAGAACCCGTCACAGATCGCTGCGATCGCCGTCGGCGAGCGACGGGGCACCCCTGTCCTGGTACGAGACATCGCGGACGTCGTCGTCGGTCGCGAGCTTCGCACCGGCAGCGCGACCGAGGATGGCCGCGAGGTCGTCGTCGGGACGGCGCTCATGCTGATCGGATCGAACAGCCGCACGGTCGCCCACGGGGTGAGCCAGCGACTCGCCGAGATCAATCGTACGCTCCCTTCCGCAGTCCGTGCGAAGCTCGTCCTCGACCGCACGACCCTCGTCGACGCGACCATCCGAACGGTCCGAAACAACCTCTTCGAGGGCGCGATCCTCGTGATCGTCGTGCTCTTCGTACTGCTGCGGAACATCCGCGCAGCCATCATCACGGCGCTCGCGATCCCCCTGTCGATGCTGCTCACCGCGTCGGCCATGGTCCAGACGCGAACGAGCGGCAATCTGATGAGTCTCGGGGCGATCGATTTCGGCCTCATCGTGGACGGGGCGGTCATCATCGTCGAGAACTGCCTTCGCCTGTTCGCCGAGAAGCAGCACGCGCTCGGGCGCGCGCTCTCGCTCGAGGAGCGTCTGTCGATCACGCTGGAAGGGAGCCGTCAGGTTCTCGGTGCAGCCGTCTTCGGCGGCGCCATCATCATCGTCGTCTACGTGCCGATCCTCTTCCTCACGGGAATCGAAGGCAAGATGTTTCGGCCCATGGCGCTCACGGTGATCTTCGCCCTGGTCGCCGCCTTTGCGCTCTCCCTGACGTTCGTACCCGCGATGGTGGCGACCCTCATCACCGGCCGCGTGCAGGAAGTGGAGAGCGTCGTCATGCGAGCCGCGCGCCGACTGTACGAGCCGTCACTCGACGTCACGCTCCGCTGGCGCGGGACGGTCGTCGTGATCGCCGTGGCGCTCTTTCTCGGCTCGATCCTCGCGTTCTCGCGCCTCGGCCAGGAGTTTGCGCCCACGCTCAGCGAGCTCGATCTCACCGTCCAGGCCGTGCGCATTCCGAGCACGAGTCTCACTCAGTCGACCGAGATGCAGATGGCTCTCGAGCGTGAGATCCGATCCGTACCCGAAGTGGCATTCGTCTATGCAAAGACGGGAACCGCCGAGATGGCGGCGGACCCCATGCCCGTGAACGTGTCGGACACGTTCGTGATTCTCGCACCCCGCGAGACGTGGCCGAACCCTCGCGACACCAAGGAGCAGGTTCGAGAACGGATCGAAGAGAGGCTCTCCAGACAGCTCGGGAACAACCTCGAGTTCACGCAGCCGATTCAGATGCGATTCAACGAGCTCATCGCAGGAATCCGGGGGGACGTGGCCGTCAAGGTGTTCGGCGACGACTTCGATGCCCTGATTCCCGTGGCCGAGAAGATCGCTGCGGTGCTCCGGAACATCCCGGGAGCCGCCGACGTCCGAACCGAGCAGATCTCCGGCCTCCCGGTGCTGAGCGTGGACGTCGATCGGGCGACGATCGCGCGCTACGGGCTCACGGTGGCGGACGTTCAGGAGGTCGTGTCGATTGCGGTCGGAGGCCGTGAGGCCGGCAAGGTCTTCGAAGGCGACCGCCGGTTCGACATCGTCGTGCGCCTGCCCGAGGAGTTTCGGCGCAACGTCGCGGCCCTGCGCAATCTCCCGGTGCCTCTGGCGAACGATCCGACGGAGTTCCCGGCGAGTGCCACGGGAGATGCCGCCCGCGGACGCTTCTCCTTCCTGCCTCTCGAATCAGTGGCCCGGGTTTCGCTCACCGAAGGCCCGAATCAGGTCAGCCGGGAGAACGGAAAGCGACGTGTGGTCGTGCAGGCCAACGTGCGAGGGAGCGACATCGGAACGTTCGTCGAGGAGGCCCAGGGTCGGATCGAATCGGAGGTGCGGCTCCCGGCGGGATCCTGGATCGAGTGGGGCGGTCAGTTCGAGAATCTGGTCGAGGCGAAGCGGCGGTTGTCCGTCGTCGTCCCCGCCTGCTTCTTGGTGATCTTCGCGCTCCTCTACTCGACGCTACGGTCGGTACGCCATGCGGCGATGGTCTTCTCGGGCGTTCCGCTCGCGCTCACGGGGGGCATCATGAGTCTGTGGCTCCGCGACATGCCCTTCTCGATCTCCGCGGCGGTGGGGTTCATCGCGCTCTCGGGAGTGGCCGTACTGAACGGTCTCGTGATGATCAGCTTCATCAATCAGCTCCGAGCGGCGGGCGAGCCTCTGGAGACGGCGATCCGTCGCGGCGCCGTGACCCGGCTGCGCCCGGTTCTCACGACGGCGCTCGTGGCCTCGCTCGGCTTCATTCCGATGGCGCTCGCGACGGGTACCGGCGCCGAGGTGCAGCGGCCGCTCGCGACGGTCGTCGTCGGCGGGCTCCTGTCGAGCACGGCCCTGACGCTCGTCGTGCTGCCGGCGCTCTACCGGCTCTTCACACGCGACGAAGGCCAGCCGTAGCTCAGCTCTTCTCGGCCTCGGCTTCGTCCTCGGGCGGGAACACCTGGTGCCAGGTGTCTCCGGCATCGTCGGTACGCAGCACCATCCCGCGCTGGCCGACGATGAATCCGGTCTTGAGATCCTTCGCAAAGCCGATGTCGCGCATGAAGGTGAAGATGTCCGGGAAGCCCTTCTTCGGCGGCACCCAGGTCTCGCCGTCGTCGACCGAGTAGCGAACGAGGCCCTTCTCGCCGATGGCGATCAGCTTGTTCGCCGATCGGTCGACGGCGAAGAGCGCCTGCTTGCGACCCGTCTGCTCGTAGCTCCACGTTCGGCCGGCGTCGCCGCTGTGCAGCATGACGCCGCCGAGCCCCGAGATCATCCCATTGTCCTCGTCCTCGAAGCGGATCGTGAACAGGTACGGGTTCTGGGCGACGTTGACCTGGATGCCGGGGGTCGCGGCGCGCCGCCCGTCCAGGTAGCGCTTCAGGAAGGTCGGGTCGTCCTTCTGGAAGTCCTCCCAGTCGTACGGCGGCGACCCGCGCACGCGCATACGATCCGAGAGCAGGCCGGCCTCCTCGAGCACCGACTTCACCGCAGTGATCCGTGCGTCCAGCAAGTCGAAGAGCTTGTCGGGTCTTCCGTCCTTCGAGAGCTCGGCGATCTCGCGGTCCGTTGCGACCGGCTCGATCAACACGTTGAGATGCGGCTCGTTCTTGATCCTCTCCGCGAACGACTCGAGCTGCTGGATGTCCTCGGGGCTCAGGTCGATCTCGTTGTAGCCGAGCGCGACCGGCTCGGGCTTGATGTCGCCCTTGATCTCTCCGCGCACCCAGTTCTTGCCGCGATCCTCGCTGAAGTAGATGTACCCGAACTCGCCGGCGATCCAGCAGTGCTGCGAAGGGAGCGGCCGGCAATAGACGTAGTTGAGGCCGACGTCCTCGTAGACCTTCTGGCCCTTTCGCACCCGCTCCTGATCGGCCGGAGCGAGCCACACGAACTGCGGATGCGCCTCGTCGATCGTGAGCGAGTCGTCCTCCCAGGTCTGTCCGCCGTTGCTCGTGAAGATGCGCGTGCCCCATTCGCCGACCACCCAGGCCGTGTTGGCATCGAGCGCGTGCACGCCGAAGAGGTGGACGCCCTGTGCGCGCTTGTCGTTGGCCTGCTCCTTCCAGGTCGCGCCGCCGTCGTCGGTTCGCAGGATCGTCCCGAGCTGGCCCACGGCCCAGCCGTGCTTCGCGTCGGGCATCGAGACGCTGTAGAGCGAGCGACGCGTTCCGCTCTCGCGCCGAAGCCAGGTGGCGCCTCCGTCCTGCGTCTGGAGGATCGCACCGTAGTAGCCGACGGCGACCGCGTTCTTCGGATCGATGACCGAGACCGAGAACAGGTCGTCGTTGATCTCGAAGGAAGTCGTCTCGTGCCCGCCTCCGCCGCAGGCGGAGAGCGTGAGAGCGGCGGCGCCGAGCGCGCTCGCCAGAACGCGGCGGGAGAACAGCATCGAAGCACTCCTTCGTTCGAGGCCGGTCCCGCTTGCCGCGGTGCCGGAATGAGACGGCGGGGGTCGGAGCGTCGGCCCCGGCCCCCGCCTCGGACGTCGCGGGCTAGCGGCCCTGCGTCAGGCGGCCGACGTCGATGTAGCGACGCACCTTTCCGGTGTTCGCCATCGGCGTTCCGTCGTTGTCCCAGAACTCGATGCGATTTCCCGTTCCGGTCTGCACGTTCACGATCGTGTCGCTCACGATCTTGCTGTCGCGCGGGTCGGGAACGCCCTCCCAGCCCGGGTAGTAGCTCGGATCTTCCTTGTTGCCGTCGTCGCTCCAGCGCTTGTCGTGCCAGATGATCTTCCACAGCTCTTCCTTCTGGTCGTACGCGAAGGAGTAGAGCGCGGACATCGTCTGCTTGTCGATGTAGATGTCCTTGTGGTGGTACGGATGGTCGGGATTCTTGGGCTTCATCCGCACCTTGATCGCCTTGCGCAGCTCCCAGCGATCGTCGGCGTACGAGAGGCCGTACGGCCCGAAGTTGTGGTCCTTCACGTACGGATACGCCTTCACCTTGCTGTTCACCGGCGCGAGGATGTCCATCTCACCGAGACACTCCCAGGTGTACTGCGGGACGATGCCAGCGAAGCTCCGCAGGTCGTCGAAGGTGAAGTCCGTTCCCGAGACGGCGTCGGTTCGCTGAGCCGTCGAGATGCGCCGCACGCGGCGCAGCGTCGGGACGTACACCCAGGTGTCGTCGTTCTTGGCCTGGTCGCGCGGTCCTTCGGAAGACTTGTAGCGGTAGGTGATGAGCGCGATCCCGCGCGCGTCGAACGGAGCGGTCACCTCGACCCCGAACGCGCTCTTGCGCTTCTCGCCGCGGAACAGATCGCCGTCCTGCGTGTCGAGCAGGTCCTTCTCGACGCGGTGTGCGAGCGAGATCGTCTTCGACGTGCCCTCGTAGTAGAGCGGGAGCTGCTCGCCGCGGTCCCAGTACGAGTAGAAGTACCGGGTCCGCGTGCCGTCGCCTTCCCACTGCGCATCGAAGTCCCACATGATCTTGGTGCCGGCCTGCGGATCGCCCTTGCAGTTGATCTCTTCGATCGGGAACGGCTGGCCCGCGATGTAGCCCTCGAGGCTGTCGTCGGGACCGATCTTCGACTTGCCCTTGAACCTCTGCGTGGCCTCGACGTACTCCTTCGCCGGCGAGTAGTCGCGGTAGAACGGCCCGATCTCCATCTTCATCCCGTCGTAGAAGAAGAAGTCGCGGTTGCTCCAGAACTCCGGCGGCAGGAAGGGCTTGATGGACTCGATCTTGTCCATCGTGATCACGTCGCCTTCCTTGAACTTCGGGGCGGCGGCGCCCGAGTCCTCCGCCTTCTGGGCGCCCGCGGGCGCCGCGAGGGCGAAGGCGGCCGCGCAGGCCAGGGCGCTCTTCGAGAACCAACGCATGGGAAGTCTCCTCGGTGTCGGATCGTTTCGGATCTTCGTTCGGTACGAGCGACGTTTCGTGCGGACCCGCGAGCCTAGCGGACGCCTCTCGACGGGCGAGGCGCCGGGGGCTGCATCCGAAGCTCCAACCCGGCGCGCCGCCCGGCAAAATCGCCCTGCCTCTCTAAATCAACGCGCCTCGCATTGTCAAGCGGAAGCTCCGCGGGGTAGGGTCCGCAGCGGTGGAACCGACCCGGAGGCTTCCCGAGAAGCCGATCATGGACTCTTCGACACCCGTCGCCGTGCCCGATCGACCGCCCGCTCAGCTTGCAGGCCCCGCCACGTCCACCGTCTCCACGCTTCGACGGATGAGCGGCGGTGTCCGATTCAGGCTCCGCGCGACGGGCATCGAGCCGGCGCTCCGGCTGCTGGGTTTTGCGGCCGGAGCGGGTGTGCGGGAGCTGGCCGGACGCCTCGGGGACCTGCTCGCCGATCGCTCGCACCTCGCCGCCCGCCGCGACGAGCGCCAGCGCCGCGCGGCGGAGCGGCTCGCTCGCACGCTGGGCGATCTGAAGGGCGCGTTCGTCAAGCTCGGCCAGTTCGCTGCGCTGCGTTACGACGTCCTTCCGCCCCCGGTCCGCGAGGCGCTCGGATCGCTCCACGACCGCGTCCCGCCGCTCCCCTTCGAGACGGCGCTCCGCGTCATCGAGTCCGAGCTCGGACGGCCGCTCGGCGAGGCCTACGCCGCGTTCGATCCTGAGCCCCTCGGTGCGGCCTCGATCGCGCAGGTGTACCGAGCCCGCCTCCCGAGCGGCGAGGACGTGGCGGTCAAGGTCCAGCACCCGTGGCTCGAGGCCTCGATCGGTGCCGACCTGGCGCTGCTCCGTGGCGCGCTCGCGGTCTGGACGGCGCTCACGGGACGCAGCCGCGAGACGGGCCGGCGCCTGTTCGACGAGTTCGCGTCGACGCTCCGCGAGGAGCTCGACTTCGAACGCGAGGCGGCCGTCGCCCGCGAGATCGCGGCGAACCTCGCCTTCGAGCCGCAGATCGTGGTGCCGGAGGTGGTCGCCGGGCTGACGGCGCGCCGCGTGCTCACGATGCGCTTCCACGTGGCCGTCGGCATCGCCGACCGTGCCGGCCTCGCGCGAATCGGCGTCGCGCCCGGCGCCGTGCTCGCGATCCTCGCCCGCGCCTACGCGAAGCAGGTCTTCGTAGACGGCCTCTTCCACGCCGACCCCCACCCCGGCAATCTCTTCGTTCTCGACGAGCCCGGCGCCGCGACGCGCCCCCGCGTGCTGTTCATCGACTTCGGCCTCAGCCGTCGCCTCGACCCCGCGCTTCGTGACGAGCTGCGGCGCGGGATCTTCGCGCTGCTGCAGCGCGATCTCGACGCGTTCGTCGCCGGGATGGAGCGCATGGGCATGATCGCTCCCGGCGCGCACGAGACGGTGCGCTCCGCGGTTCGCTCGATGTTCGAGCGCATGGCGCAGGAGAGCGCCTCGGCGCTCGCGCTCTCGGGCGACCGCGTGCTCTCGCTCAAGGACCACGCGAAGGCGCTGCTGCAGGAGACGGCCGGGCTCCAGCTCCCGAACGACCTGCTGCTCTATGCGCGCACGCTCTCGTACCTCTTCGCGCTCGGCGCCCAGCTCGATCCGTCGCTGAACTTGCTCGAGATCTCGCTGCCCTACTTGATGAGGTTCCTCGCCGGTCAGCGGGACTGAGCGCGCCGACCCTTCAGCTTCGCGGCCCGCGCGGACGCAGCCGCAGACCTTGCAGGCGGATGAAGCCAGTGGCGTCGGCCTGCCGATACGTGTCGGCCGGCCCACCGTCTTCGAACGTGACGGTCGCCTCGGAGTAGAGCGACACTGGAGAGCGTCGACCCGTGACGCGAACGTTGCCCTTGAAGAGCTGAAGTCGCACTTCGCCGGTGACGTTCTCCTGCGACTTCTCGATCGCGACGCGGAGGAAGTCCATCTCGGGCGAAAACCAGAAGCCGTTGTAGATCAGCTCGGCGAGACGTGGCGAGAGTCGGTCACGCTCGTGCATCACCTCGCGGTCGAGCGTGATCGACTCGATCGCGCGGTGCGCAGTGTGCAGCACCGTGCCGCCCGGCGTCTCGTAGACGCCGCGTGACTTCATCCCGACGAATCGGTTCTCGACGAGATCGACCCGTCCGATTCCGTGAAGTCCTGCGATCTCGTTGAGGCGCCCGAGCAGGCGCGCCGGTGAGAGCGCCTCTCCGTCGATCGCGACGGGCGTTCCCTTCTCGAACGCGAGGATCATCTCCTGCGCTGCGTCGGGCGTCTTCTCGAGGGACCGGGTGAGCAGGAACATGTCCTCGTCGGGCGAACGCCACGGGTCCTCGAGGATCCCTCCTTCGTAGGAGATGTGGAGGAGGTTGCGATCCATCGAGTAGGGCTTTCGGAGGGTCGCAGTCACCGGGATGCCGTACTTCTGCGCGTAGGCCATGCAATCGGTTCGTGACTTGAGATCCCACTCCCGCCAGGGTGCGATCACCGCGAGCTCGGGTGCGAGCGCGCGATACGCGAGCTCGAACCGGACCTGGTCGTTGCCCTTCCCCGTCGCGCCGTGCGCAACGGCGTCGCACCCGGTCTCGCGGGCGACCTCGACCTGATGCTTTGCGATCACCGGGCGGGCGAGCGACGTGCCGAGGAGGTAGCTCCCCTCGTAGACGGCATTGCCCCGGATGGCGGGGTAGACGAAGTCTCGGACGAACTCCTCGCGCGCGTCGCGGACCACGCAGTCCACCGCACCCGTCGCCCGGGCCTTCTCGGGGAGTCCGGAGAGCTCCTCCTCCTGCCCGATGTCGAGGCAGAACGCCACCACCTCGCAGCGGTAGCGCTCGATCAGCCAGCGAAGGATGACCGAGGTATCGAGCCCACCGCTGTAGGCGAGGCAAACGCGCTTGACCGTCGACATGGAAGACCTCCGGCCGCGAGTCTATCGAAGCCCCGCAGGGGTCGAAGATCTCGGCCGCGATTTCTCGTGAGAAATGTTGAAAACGATATTCACTTTCGTACACTGCGCACCCGAGCGCGCAATGCAGTCTCCGAACGAACGACAGGGAGAGGGCATCTTGCCCGGACCGAGTGTGTGCGAGCGCTCGGGCTGGACGGGGCCTGCTGCAACGCGAGGGCCGCGACGGCGACGGGAGCAGGCTCGCGCCTGCAAGGCTGACCGCCGGGCGACACGGATCGCGGGCGTCCTCCTCGCGGCGCTCGTCGCAGCCACGCCGGCCCGCGCGTCGGCGGCCGAGAGTGAGCCGCTCATCACCGGCCAGCAGGACGGGGCGGCGGTCCCGGACGGCGGCACCTGGTGGGAGCGCGCCGGGGCCACCGGCGACTGGCTCGGCCAGCGCACCGCGCTCGAACGCGCCGGCGTCGAGGTCTTCGGCGGGTACGCCGCGGAGGCATGGGGCAACACGACGGGCGGACTTCAGCGTGGCGCCGTGTACACCGGGATGCTCGACTGGGGCGTGACGGTCGACTTCGAGCAGATGGCCGGCTGGCGTGGCGCATCGGCCCAGACGACCTGGCTGTGGGTGAGCGGGCGCAACGCCTCCGACGAGCTCGTCGGAAACCTGTTCACGGTGAGCAATCTCGCCGCGCTATCCGCCGTCCGCATGCTCGAGGTCTGGTTCGAGCAGCGCTTCGCCGGCGATCTGCTCTCGGTGCGCATCGGACAGATCACGGCGGACTCGGAGTTCGCCGTCACCGAGGTGGGCCGCCTCTTCATCAACTCGACCTTCGGCTGGCCCTCGTACCTCTCGTCGAACCTTCCGGACTCGAGTCCCGCGTATCCGATGGGCGCACTCGGCGCGCGCATCGCCGCTCATCCGACCGAGTGGCTCGGGCTCCAGAGCGCCGCGTACTATGGCGATCCGTTCGCGCAGGACTTTGGCAGCAGCGGCTTCGACATCGACGTCGACGACGTCGGCTGGCTCTGGATGAACGAGCTCCATCTCGACTGGCGCGGCGTCGCGGGCGACACCGCACACCCCGGACGTGCAGCGTTCGGCTTCTGGCTCCACACGGATCAGCATCCGGCCGGCGAGCCAGCAGACCTGGGCGTCTACGACGCCTGCCACGGCTTCTATCTCGTGCTCGAGCAGCGGCTCGTGCGCGAAACGGGAGTGCCCGCGACACCGGCTACCGGCGGCGACGACGATGCACAGGGCCTTTCGTGGTTCACGCGCATCGCCTACTCACCGTCCGGCGCCTCTGCCCTGCATGCGTACATCGACACCGGACTCGCGTACACGGGCCTGCTCCCGGGTCGCGATGCCGACGTCGTGGGCATCGGCGTCGTGTGGGGCCACGTCTCCGGCTCCGAGCGCGACGCGATCGCCGCCGAGGGATTCGTCCCCGCAGACGCGGAGCTCGTGATCGAGGCCACGTACCGCTGGCAGATCACGCCTTGGCTCGCGCTGCAGCCCGATCTCCAGGTCGTCATCGATCCCGGCGCGAGGCGTGACCTCGGGACCGCCGTCGTCACCGGGCTTCGCACGTCCATCCGCTTCTAGCAGCCTGCTCGAGAGCGCCCGGCGGTGCGGCACGAGTGCAGCCCGAGTCAGCTCCGGATCTGCACCTCGTAGAGCTCCTGCTCCTCGATGATGCGAGAGATCTCTTCCTCGGAGAGCGTCCCGGTGGCGTTCACGGTGATCGACTGCTCCTTGCCCGTGTCGGTGTCACGCGCCGAGACGCTCACGATGCCGTTGGCGTCGATGTCGAACGAGACCTCGATCGCGGGCTCGCCCTTGGGTGCGGGTCGAATTCCCGAGAGCACGAACTCGCCGAGAAGATCGTTTTCCGCCGCCGTCTCGCTCTCTCCCTGGAGAACGCGGATCTTGACGGCCGACTGTCCGTCGCGCGTCGTCGTGAACACGTGCTGCTTGCGAACCGGGACGGTCGTGTTGCGGTCGATGAGACGCGCGAAGTGCCCCCCCATCGTCCCGATTCCGAGGGAGAGCGGCGTCACGTCGAGCAGGAGCAGGCTCTTGTCCTCGGTGAGCAGCGCCTCGCCCTGCAGCGCCGCTCCGACCGCGACGACTTCGTCGGGATTGACGCCCTTGTGCGGGCGCTTTCCGAAGAGCTCCGCCACCGCGTTCTGCACCAGGGGCATGCGCGTCTGGCCGCCGACGAGGATCACCTGATCGATGTCGCCCGGCTGGAGCTCGGCATCCGCGAGGCATTGCTCGACGAGCTTCACGGTCTGCCGAACGACGTCGTCGACCATTGCCTCGAGGGCCACGCGCGTGAGCTCGAGGTTGAGGTGCTTCGGGCCCGAGGCGTCGCTCGCAATGAAGGGGAGACTGATCTCGGTGGTCTCGCGGACCGAGAGGTCGCACTTGGCCTTCTCTGCCGCGTCCTTGAGGCGCTGGAGCGCCATCGGATCGCCCCGCAGATCGATCCCCTCGGCCTGTTGATAGCGATCGATCACGCTCGCGACGATCCGGCGATCGAAGTCCTCGCCACCGAGGAACGGACTTCCTCCGGTGGAGTGCACCTCGAGGACGCCGCTTCCCAGCTCGAGGATCGAGATATCGAACGTCCCGCCACCCAGGTCGTAGACCGCGATCTTCTCGTCCTTGCGCTTGCCGAACCCGTAGGCGAGCGCGGCGGCCGTCGGCTCGTTGATGATCCGCAGGACTTCGAGGCCGGCGATTCGACCCGCGTCCTTCGTACACTGCCGCTGGCTGTCGTTGAAGTAGGCCGGGACGGTGATGACGGCGTCGCGCACCGGCTCGCCGAGAGCCTCCTCGGCGACGCGCTTCATCTCGCGAAGGATGATCGAGCCGATCTCGGGGCACGTGAAGACCTTCTCGCCGAGCTTGATGCGTGGGTCGTCGTTCGGACCTCGTACGACCTCGTAGGGAGCGAGCGCGATCATCTGCTGCGTCTCGGCGGAGTCGAATCGCCGGCCGATGAGACGTTTCGCGGCATGGACCGTGTTGCGCGAGTTGGTGATCGCCTGGCGTTTGGCGAGGTGGCCCACGAGCCGCTTGCCATCGGCCGTGAGCGCGACCATCGACGGCGTGGTCTTGTAGCCGCCCGCGTTCGGCAGCACCGTCGGCTGGCCGCTTTCCATCACGGCCACGCACGAGTTGGTGGTACCGAGGTCGATGCCGATCACGCGGCCCATGCTTCCCCTCCAGCGTGTCGCGAATTCGTCATGCGAGCGCCCGAAGCTCGGCGCGCGCTGCGCCGTCCATCGGATCGATCCGAAGCGCCGCTTCGAGCTCGCGGCGCGCGTTGGCCACGAGCCCTGCGGCTCGATAGACCTTGCCGAGCAGTCGCCGGTGGCTGGCGCTGTCGGGGACCAGCTCGCAGGCGCGCGCGGCGTATTCCTTCGCGCGCTTCAGGTCCTCGCCGAAATGCAGGAGCAGGCGAGCCGCCTCGAAGTTGGCTCCCGGATCGTGAGGTCGGTGGACGAGGGACTCCTCGTACGATCGCAGTGCGTCGCGGAAGTCGTTGTGGTCGAGCGCCCGCTCCGCCTGCTCCACGAGCTGCTTGCCCCGCTCGTCGCTGGCCTTTCGCTGGACCGGACCGAACGCATCCTTGAAGGCCTGATTCGACGGATCGAACGCGATCGCGAGCCGAACGCTCGCGGAGGCCTCGAGCCAGCGGCCGCCTTCGAAGGCCACCATTCCCGCCTCGAAGAAACGCCTGGATCGTCCCTTGCGTTCTGCGAGGCGACGCAGTTGCCCCGGATGGAGCGCCGCGCGTGCACGGCGTGCGGCGCTCGCGCTCTGCGCGAGCCCGGCCACGGGCGCTGCGGCTTCCGCCCGGTCCGTCGTCTGCGCCGGCGCCGGGTCGAGACCGCGCTCGATCTCGGCGCGAGCAGCCGGATCCGACAGCAGCTCGTACGCCTCTGCGATGCGCGCGAAGACGCGCGAGAGCCGGGCTGCATACGGCCCGATCTCGCGCCGGAAGTAGCGGTCGGGATGGAACTCCTTGGAGAGCTCGAAGTACGCACGCTTCACGATCTTCGCGTCCGCCTCGCGCGAGACACCGAGGATCTCGTGATACGGGCGGTCGAGTCGGGCCTCGAACGCGAGGATCCGCTGCTGCGCCTCGACCGGGAGATCGAGCGAGGAATCGAGGAGGTCGTCTGCGCTCGGCGGCCCTCCGCTGGCGCCGTCGCTGGCATCGGCGGCCTCGAGCAGCCCCTGCGCGAGCCACCGGCGCAGGCACAGATCGACGTCGGCCGCGGGCAGCCCACCCATCTGCCGCAGGACGCCCCACGGCGTTCGACCGTCGATCCGCGAGAGCAGGTAGCCCTCCGCGGGCGAGAGCGGGATCGAGGGCACGCCGCAGCTCTCGACGAGACGCAGTACCCGTCCCTCCTCGTCGCTTCCTGATCGCAGCTCCATCGACGCCTCGTCCGGGCAAGCCCCGTCTGCTCCACCATCGGCGGGCGGCGCGGGGAAGCTGAGCCGTGTGGCCGCCCCCTCGCTCGTGCGCAGCTCTCGCGAAGGATTCCGGCATCTGCGACTCGCCCGCGCTTCGCAGCACGCGAGCGCCAGCCGGTCGCGGCACCTGCGGCGCGGCCCGCCACGCGCCGCGCGGCTCCGGTGAACGCCGGAGCCGGAATCGGAGCGCCCCCGCTACCCCGGCAGCGCCCCGAGGATGACGCGCTCGAGGACGGCCTTCTGCGCGTGCAGGCGATTCTCGGCCTGGTCGAGGACGACGCTGCGCGGCCCGTCGAGCACCTCGTCGGTGATCTCCTCGCCGCGATGCGCGGGCAGGCAGTGGAGGACGAAGGCCTGCGGTGCGTGCTTCATGAGCCGCGCGTTCACCTGGTAGTGCTCGAACAGCGCCCGTCGCTCTGCGGCCTCGTCCTCCTGCCCCATGCTCGTCCACACGTCGGTGTAGACGAAGTCCGCGCCCTGCACCGCCTCGACGGGATCCTCGCTCCACGACAGGCGCGCACCGCTCGCCGCAGCGCACGCGTCGGCGCGACGCCTCACGCGCAGCGCCGGTCGATGGCTCGCCGGCGTCGCCAGCCGCAGCGTGAGTCCGAGGACGGCTGCCGCCTCGAGCAGCGAGTTCGCGACGTTGTTCCCGTCGCCGACGTACGCGATCACCGCCTTCTCGAGGTCCGCCCGCTCCGCCACCGTCTGCACGTCCGCCATCGCCTGGCACGGGTGCAGCAGGTCGGTCAGGCCGTTGATCACCGGGATCGATGCGACCTGCGCCATCTCCTCGACGAGCGCGTGGCTGAACGTGCGCGCCAGGATCGCGTCGACCCAGCGCGAGAGGTTGCGGGCGACATCGGACGGCGTCTCGCGGGTTCCGATGCCGATCTGCTCGGGGAGCAGCAGGAGCGCGTGGCCGCCGAGCTGGGTCATCGCCGTCTCGAAGGTGACGTGCGTGCGCAGCGACGGCTTCTCGAAGTACATCGCGAGCGTTCGGCCTTCGAGCGTACGAGGCCGACGGCCCTGTCGCTGTAGATCCTTCAGCGTTCGCGCCCGCGCGAGAATCGCTCGCAGATCTTCCGCCGACCAGTCGCACAGCGCGAGGAAGTCCTTCGACATCAGTGGCCGATCAGCGTACCGACACCGACGTCGGTGAAGATCTCGAGGAGCACCGCATGCAGCATGCGTCCGTCGACGATGTGCGTGCGGCCGACTCCGCCCGCGAGCGCGTCGATGCAGCACTCGACCTTCGGGATCATTCCGCCCACGATCGTCTTCTCCTCGATGTGCCGGCGCACCTCCGCGACCGAGAGGCGGCGCAGGAGATCTCCACTGCGATCCTTCACGCCCTCGACGTCGGTCAGCAAGATGAGCTTCTCGGCCCGCAGCGCCGCGGCGATGGCTCCGGCCGCCTCGTCGGCATTCACGTTGTAGGTGATGCCCCCGGAGTCGACCCCGATCGGCGCGATGACCGGAACGAATCCTTCGCCCGCGACGGCGCTCACGACGCTCGAATCGACGCCGACGACTTCGCCGACCCGACCGAGATCACGCCCACCCTGCAGCTTCTTCTCGACGCGCAGCAGCCCTCCGTCGCGCCCCGTCAGACCGATCGCCCGCCCGCCGCCCTGCTGCACCAGACCGACGATCTCCTGGTTGATCGTTCCGCCGAGGATCATCTCGACGACCGCCATCGTCTCGTCGTCCGTGACGCGCAGGCCGTCGACGAAGACCGATTGCTTGCCCATTCGCTCGAGTGTCGCACCGATCTGCGGCCCGCCGCCGTGAACGATCACCGGCCGAACGCCGATGTACTTGAGGAGCACGACGTCGACGGCGAACGAGGCGCGAAGCTCTCGCTCGGTCATGGCGTGGCCGCCGTACTTGATGACGATGGTCTTGTCGTAGAGCCGGCGGATCCAGGGAAGCGCTTCGACGAGCACTCTCGCCTTGTCGATCAGGGTCTGCACGCTACGAGGCTCGCGACTCGCGCCGCACGCTCGCCACTTCTTCGATCGCTTCGACGAGGCTGCGCGAGAGCAGCGCCGCACGGACCGCGGCCGAGAGCGCCGCGGCGAGCACCTCGGCAACGTGGGCCGAGCAGCACGCGGGATCGGCCGGAAACGCGCGCGCCACGCCGAGGGTCTTGCCGCGGAGGACGATCGGGAGACAGAGCAGCGGGCCAGAAACGCCGTCCTCGGGCGTGTCGACCGCAGGGTCGAAACGCGCGTCGAGCGAAGGCGAGGCCGCGGCCACGGGACATCCGGTCTCGAGCACCGTTCCCGTGAGTCCGCGCCCGCGAGCGATGCGCGCTCGGTCGCTCCTGCGTCCGCCGTCACACTCGGCTTCGCGCGCCAGTTCGCCGCTCGCGGCATCGTGGAGGTAGAGCGATACGGGAGCGGCCGCGAGCGCTGCGGCGACCGGAGCCAGTGCGGCGCCCAGCAGCCGCGGAGGATCGATCTGCGTGGCCGTCGCGTCGCAGATCCGACGAGCGATCTCGGCGAGCTGCGCGTCCGTCGGGCCCGGTGATTCCGAGCCCCCTTCGGGCCGCACGGCAAGGGCGTGGCCGAGCTCACGCGCGAGCGTTCTGAGGAGCGCGACGTCGGCCTCGTCGAACGATCTTCCGCCCGGCCGATCCGTCGCACACAGCGCGCCGACGGTCCGACCCGCGCTCGCGACAGGCGCAACGGCGAACGCGCCGGATTCGTAGCGGCCCGCAACCGCGCGGTCTGCGAAGCGTGGATCGGCTCCGACGTCGTTCACGACGATCGCCTCGGAGCGCGCGACGGCGATGCCAGCCGCTCCGGTACCGAGAGGAACGAGGTCGAACTCGTCGATCGCCTGCTTGCGCCCGGTCGCGGCGGCGACGCGCAGGTGCGCGCCGTCGTCCGAGACCAGCAGCAGCGAGGTCTTTCCCGCCTCCAGCACCTCGGCTGCGGCAGCGGCGGCCCGCGCAGGTAGCACCGCCTGCCGCCCCTCCTCGTCGATGTCCGCAGCCGAGAGCTCCGCGAGATCCGTCAGGCTGCGATCGAGAGCGGCGATTCTCGCGCACAGACGCGAGAGCCCCTGCTCGACGGCATGGCGGTCGAACGCGCGGCGCACCGCGAGCGCCAGCTCCTCGTCGTGGAGGGGCTTCGCGAGGTAGTCGAACGCACCGAGACGAAGCGCCTCGAGCACCCGCTCCTGGTCCGCGTACGCCGAGAGAACGATGACCGGCAGCGAAGGCTGTCGGTCGCGCAGCCGGCGCAGCACCTCGAGGCCGTCCATTGCGGGCAGCACGAGGTCGAGGACGACGGCCCCGACGTTCGGGTCGGACGCGAGATCGAGTGCCTCGACCCCGCCCGCCGCGGTGACGGACGAGATTCCGGCCGCCGCGAGGGCATCGCGGATGCCCTCGCGAAAGAAGCGCTCGTCGTCCACCACCAGGACATGCGGCGCAGCCGTCATGGACCTCCTCCCACTGCCTTCGGCGCAATCCGATGAAAGCATCTCACAGGATGTAGCGCGAGAGGTCCTGGTCCTTCACGAGGTCGCCGAGGCGAGCGCGAACGAAGTCGCCATCGACCACGAAGCGCCCGGCCCCGCGGTCCGGCGCGTCGAACGACAGGTCATCGAGGAGCTTCTCCATCACGGTGTGCAGGCGCCGGGCGCCGATGTTCTCCGTGCGGTCGTTCACGCTGGCCGCGATCTCCGCGATGGCCCGGACGCCGTCCTCCTCGAAGACGAGATCGACGGACTCCGTCGCGAGCAGGGCGACGTACTGCCGGACCAGCGAGTTACGGGGTTCGAGCAGGATCCGGACGAAGTCCTCCTGAGAGAGGCTCGACAGCTCGACGCGAATCGGGAACCGACCCTGCAGCTCGGGGATCAGATCCGACGGCTT
>JADLGR010000153.1 GCA_020849175.1 Deltaproteobacteria bacterium | reverse complement strand
TGGTGCCTCGCGGTGGCCATGGCCGCCGTCGGCCTCGGTACGAGCCTTACGCGGCTGCGCCTGCTCGGCCTGCGCCCCCTCGCGGTGGGAATGGCGGCCGCGCTCCTGGTCGGCTGCGTGAGCTTCGCGCTGCTTCGCGGGGCGATGGCTCTCGGCGTGCCGTTCTGAACGACGCGGCCGGCATACGACCTGCGCGCCTCGCCAGCCGCCGCATCGAGGCGTGGCTCACGCCGCATCCCTCGACGCCCGTCACGCTACCCCTGCGCCTTGCCGTGACGGCGGAGCGCAGCAGCCCGGGCGAGCTGTCGCTGCACTACGTGCTCGAGGCGCCGCTGGGCGCACTTCGCATCGCAGCGCCGGCGAAGACCCCGGATCGAAGGGACCTCCTCTGGCAACACACGTGCTTCGAGGCCTTCGTCACGCGGTCTCCCGGTGGGCCGTACCACGAGATCAACCTCTCCCCCTCCGGCGACTGGGCGGCCTACGCCTTTCGGGCCTACCGCGAGCCCGGGCCGCTTCTCGGCGCCGAGGCCGCACCGGTGCTCACGACGGACCGTTCCGGCAAGGGGCTCGAGCTACGGGCACGGATTGCGCTCGCAGCGCTCGACCCGGTCTATCCGCACGAGACCATTCACCTCGGCCTGACCGCCGTCATCGAGGCTGCCGACGGCGCCCTCGCGTACCTCGCCCTTTGCCACCCGGCAGCAAAGCCGGACTTCCACGACGCGCGGGGCTCTTGCCTACGGCTGGATCCGCCGATCTGAGCGTGCGAGGTTCTCGCGCGTGACGCTTCGCTGCGGCATCGACCGGCTGCTCGAGGATCGGCGCCTTCGCGCGCCGCTCGCCGGCCGGCGCGTGGCGCTGCTCGCGCATCCCGCGTCGGTGACGCGCGAGCTCGTCCACTCGGCCGACGCGCTCGCAGCGCTCGACGACGTCCGGATGACGGCCGCGTTCGGTCCGCAGCACGGCATGCGCGGCGAGAAGCAGGACAACATGGTGGAGTCCGCGGACTACGTCGATCCGCGCCACGGCTTCCCGGTCTTCAGCCTCTACGGCGACGTGCGCCGGCCGACCGGGCGCATGCTCGACACCTTCGACGTGATGCTCGTCGACCTGCAGGACGTCGGCTGCAGGATCTACACTTTCGTGACGACGCTGCGCTACGTGCTGGAGGCCGCGGCGAAGACTGGAAAGGCCGTCGTCGTGCTCGACCGGCCGAACCCGGCGGGGCGGCAGATCGAGGGCCTTCGCCTGCGTGCGGGCTGGGAGAGCTTCGTCGGCGCCGGGCCCCTGCCGATGCGTCACGGCATGACGCTCGGCGAGCTCGCGCGCTGGTTCGTTCGCGAGCTCGGCCTCGACGTCGAGCTCGACGTGATCGCGATGGAAGGCTGGGATCCCGCACGCGCGCCCGGCTTCGGCTGGCCGCTCGGCGAGCGCGCGTGGGTCAACCCGAGCCCGAACGCTGCGACCCTCTCGATGGTGCGCTGCTACGCCGGCAGCGTGATGCTCGAAGGAACGACGCTCTCGGAAGGCCGCGGGACCACGCACCCGCTCGAGCTCTTCGGCGCGCCCGACCTCGACGCCGACGCTCTTCTCGCGCGCATGGCCGCGCTGGCTCCCGAGTGGATGCGCGGCGGCCGCCTGAGGCCGTGCTTCTTCGAGCCGACCTTCCACAAGCACGCCGGCAGGCTCTGCGCGGGCGTGCAGATCCACGTCGACGATCACGCATACGATCCCACGACGTTTCGCCCATGGCGCCTTCACGCACTGGCCTTCAAGGCCCTACGCGCGCTACGCCCCGACTATCCGCTCTGGCGCGACTTCGCCTACGAGTACGAGAGCGACCGCCTCGCCATCGACGTCATCAACGGAAGCCCGCTGCTGCGCGAATGGGTCGACGATCCGCAGGCCACGCCCGCCGACCTCGACGCGCTCGCGAGCGCGGACGAGGAAGAGTGGAGCCGCGAGCGGGAGGCGGGGCTGCTCTACGGCTGAGCGTCGACTTCAGCACGAACCAGAGCTGTCCGACCTCTGGCGTTCCGTGCCTGCCGCTCATCCGGCTCCGGGCGGATCGAGCCGGAAGAACCAGGTGCTCTGCGCCATCTCTCCCTGTGGATCTCCGGAGATGTCGTACTTCTTCGCGGTCTTCTCGAGCAGCACGGAGAGGAGCGCCGGGTCGGTGACGCGAGTCGCCCTCGCGCTGTAGACCGTCCCCCCGACTCGCAGTCTCAGGCGGCCATCGGCCACCGCCTGCGCGGGCCACTCCTTGCGTGCGGCGAAGCCGGCCGGGACGTAGAGCACCCCGTCGTGCTCGACGATCCACGTCGTACGGCTCCTCGGCTCGGGCTGGCCGACCTCGATCTCGACGGTCTTCGCT
The DNA here is from genome assembly GCA_020849175.1 of Deltaproteobacteria bacterium. Classification (GTDB taxonomy): domain Bacteria; phylum Myxococcota_A; class UBA9160; order UBA9160; family UBA9160; genus MYXO. Next base: position 8,957 of record JADLGR010000153.1, on the reverse strand, counting down.
GAACCGGCCTGCGTCGCGTCGGGAAGCGTCTGCACCGCCGTTTCGCGGAACGGGCCTCCGGGTATCGGCCCGATCGGGCCGTCGTGGAACCGCGCCAGGACCACCAGCAGGGCGATGGCGGCGAGGCCGAGAGAGACGAGAAGCATGAGCCAGCCGACGATGCGACCCATGACGTCACCTCCGAAGCGGACGCCGGACAACGGCCCCGCATTCCGGAGTCTACGCCGAAAAGCGTTCCACGCCCGGCAGCCGGCCCTGCGCGGTCGCGCCCGTTCTCCGGCCGCGGTGCGGCCGCTGCATTCGCCGGCCGCGGTGCGGCCGCGGTGCGGCCGCTGCGGTGCGCTCGCTAGCGCCCCTTGAAGACGGCGGGGCGCTTCTCCTTGAACGCACGCGGGCCCTCGCGGGCGTCTTCGGTCGCGAAGATCGGGAGGCCGATCTGCAGCTCACGCTGGAGCGCCTCGGCTTCGCACATCCCCTCGGTCTCGCGCAGCGAGCGCAGCACCGCCTGCACGGCGAGCGGGCCGTTGGCGGCGATCTGCCCCGCGATGCGCAGCGCTTCGCCGAGCGCCTCGCCGTCCGAGACGACGCGGCCGATGAGACCGATCTCCTTTGCCTCCTGCGCGGAGACGTTGCGACCCGTCAGCAGGATCTCGGCCGCGAGCGTGTACGGGATCTGCCGCCGCAGGCGCACGGTCGAGCCGCCGAGAGGGAACAGGCCCCGACGCACTTCTGCGACACCAAAAGTGGCACTCGCACCCGCCACACGGACGTCCGTTCCCTGCAAGATCTCGGTCCCGCCCGCGATCGCGTGGCCCTCGACCGCGGCGACGATCGGCTTGCACGGCCGCGCGTGTCGAAGCAGCGCCTTCCACTGCAGGTCGGCGTCGTCCTTGAAACGTGCGGTCCACGCATCCTCCGCGTAGCCGGCGCTCATCGCCTTGAGATCCGCGCCGGCGCAGAACGTTCCGCCGGCGCCGGTGAGCACGCCAACGCGCAGGTCGGGGTCGGTGTCGAGGAGCTTCCACGCGTCGCCCATGCGAGCCAGCATCTCGGCCGAGAGCGCGTTTCGCGCTTCGGGGCGGTTCATGGTGACGACGAGGATGGCGCCGTCTCGCTCGACGAGGGCATGGGGTGCGGCGGACATGGAGCCTCCAGGGGTTCGGGCGGACGTGTCTGGCAGAGAATAGAACGCGTTCTAATCTTGGAACAACCCTCATCCCGCGAGGCCCCCATGCGTACCCGCGTCTGTGACCAGTTCGGAATCGACGTCCCGATCTTCGCCTTCAGCCACTGCCGCGACGTCGTCGCCGCCGTGAGCCGCGCCGGCGGCTTCGGCGTCCTCGGCGCGATCGGCTTCTCACCCGAGCAGCTCGAGATCGAGCTCCGCTGGATCGACGAGCACGTCGGCGGCAAGCCCTACGGCGTCGACATCGTGATGCCGGCGACGTCGGCGATCCCCGACGGCGTGAAGCTCGATCAGGATTCGCTCGAGCGCATGCTGCCCGAGCCGCAGAAGAAGTTCGTCGCGGAGATGCTCGAGCGCTACGCCGTGCCGCCGCTTCCGGAAGGAACGCCGCCTCCTGCGGCGGGCCTTCTCGAATGGGCGAGCGGCGCGACGCGCTCGCAGGTCGACGTCGCGCTCGAGCACCCGATCAAGCTGCTCGTGAATGCGCTCGGCCCGCCGCCGAAGGACGTCGTCGACCGCGCGCACGCGTGCGGGATTCCGGTTGCAGCGCTCGTCGGGAGCCCGAAGCACGCGATCGAACAGGTGCAGGCGGGTGTCGATCTCATCATCGCATCGGGAACGGAGGCGGGCGGGCACACGGGCGAGGTCGGAACCATGGTGCTCGTTCCCGACGTCGTCGACGCGGTGGCGCCCGTCCCGGTTCTGGCGGCCGGTGGAATCGGTAGCGGACGCCAGGTGGCCGCCGCGCTCGCACTCGGCGCCGAAGGCGTGTGGACCGGCTCGATCTGGCTGACGGTCGCCGAGAGCGACACGCATCCCGTGGTGGTCGAGAAGCTGCTCGCGGCGGGCTCGCGCGACACGGTTCGATCGCGCGCGATGACGGGAAAGCCCGCGCGGCTTCTCCGCACGGCGTGGACCGAGGCGTGGGACGGGCCGCAGTCTCCGGGCCCGCTCCCCATGCCGCTGCAGTTCGTGCTCACCGCGGATGCGACGGCGCGCATCCATCACTTTGCACGCAAGCCCGGATCGCGTGCGGCCGAGCTCCTCGGCTTCCCGGTCGGGCAGGTCGTGAGTCGCATGAACCAGGTGAAGGCCAGCCACGAGGTGATCTTCGAGCTGGTCGACGAGTTCGTCGACAGCGTAAAGCGGCTCGAAGGCCTGCTGGAGCGCGCCGAGAAGTAGCGATCAGCTCGACCGGGCGTCGTCACGCGCGCTGGTGAGGAGCGCGAGCGCCGCGTCGTCGAGCAGCTCGTCGTCGATCTGCTCGGGGTCGAGCCACTGCGCCGCGTAGCGCAGGTGCACCTTCTCGCTCAGGAAGACGTCGAGCAGGTCCGGATCGATGTGGCCCCCGTCGCGCATGCGTCCGAGGATCCCGAGCACGGTCTTCACGGTGAGCCCGGGCTTGTAGGGACGGTCCTTCGCGGTGAGCGCCTCGAAGACGTCCGCAAGGCCGAGGATCCGCGCCTGCATCGACATCTGCTCGCGCGTCAGGCCGTTCGGATAGCCGGCGCCGTCCATGCGCTCGTGATGACACCCCGCGATGAACGGCACGTTGCGAAGGCTCTTCGGATACGGGAGCTGCTCGAGCATGTGGATCGTCGAGACGACGTGCTGGTTCACCACGTCGCGCTCGGCCTCGCTGAGGGTTCCGCGTGCGATGGTCAGATTCTCGGCCTCGTCCGGCTCGAGGATCGGTCGCGCCTCGCCGTCCGGCCCGTGCCAGCGCCAGCGAACGGCGATGGCGCGCACGCGGTCCTGAAGGGCGCGGTCCATGAACTCACCGCCGGTGTTGCACTGGCGCAGGAACGCGCGGTCCTCGTCCATCTCGCGGAGCGTCGTCGCGAGGTCACCGGAGATCTCGCCGCGCGCGTGTGCGAGCTCGACCTCGCGCTTGGCGACCTCGAAGCGCACGTCGACCAGATCGATGCGATCGAACAGGGTCTCGAGCTTCGTGGCCTTGTCCTGCACGTGAACCGGCGTCGTCACCTTGCCACAATCGTGGAGCAACGCCGCGATCCGAAGCTCGTAGCGCTCGGCCGGGCTGAGCGTGAACTCCTTGAGCGGCCCGTCGGAGATGGAGCAGGCGGCGTCGGCGATCATCTCGGTCAATATCGGGACACGGCGGCAGTGCGCGCCGGTATAGGGCGACTTCTCGTCGATGGCCTTCACGAGGAGCTGGATCAGCCCTTCGAAGAGCGCACGGAACTCTCCCGCAAGGCGATCCCGTGTGAGCGCGACGGCGGTCTGTGACGCGAGAGACTCGGCGAGAGCGCGAGACTCGTCATCGAACGCTCCCGCGCCTGGCGGTGCCACGAGCTGGAGGACGCCGATCACCTCGGCCTCGTGGTTGCGCATCGGGACCGAGAGGATTGCGGTCTCGACGTCGGCATCCGTCGTCCCCGCGCCGGCTGCCGCAGCCGCGCGTACGGCGAGGAGCCCGGCGTCGGGGCCGATGGGAGCTGCGTGCCCTTCGAGGAGCAGGGTTCGCTCGAGGGTGTCCGATTCGTTCGCGAAGTAGAGGGCGCCAGCGCGCGCACCGGTCACCGCCATCGCGCCGCGCAGGATGGTCTCCAGCAATCGTCGCCGGTCGTCTTCGACCGAGAGCGCCGTGCCGACGCGGTTGACGGTCTCCATGACCGAGAGGTGATGGGCGATGCTCTCGGCCATTCGATTGAAGGAGCGGCCGAGCGCCTCGAACTCGTCGCCAGTCTCGATCTCGACGCGCGCCGAGAAGTCGCGGTCGGCCATGCGCAGCGTGGCGGCGTGCAGCGTCTCGATCGGAACGAGCTGTCGCCGTACGAGGACGAGACTCGCGAGCAGGACGCCGAGCAGCGAGAGCGCCGCGACGAGCGGGAAGGTGGCGCGGAACTGCCGGGCCGGCGCGAGGATGGCGTCCGCCGGCTCGCTCACGACGATGTTCCACGCCGGGGCGCGGAAGACGGGCCGCAGGAACAGACCCCACGAGCCCGTCAGTCGCCCGGCCCCGGCGAGCGCGACGCGGCGTCCGCCGAGCCGCGGATCGGCTTCGCGCTCCACGGTGGCAGCGGCGTCGCTCCCGGCGCTCTGGAAGACGGGCGTTCCCTTCTCGGTGACGATGCGCAGCGCGACGAACGAACGCAGTGCTTCTCGTGCGAAGACGAAGTCGGGATCGACGGCCGCCGCAACGAGCCGCCGCTGCGTGTCACTGCCAGCGAGATGCGCGAGGACGATCGCCGGTCCGACGCCGCTCTCGACGACGCGAAGCAGGGCGCCCCCCTGCACGAGATGACGCCGATCGGCCGCATCCAGCGTTCGAAACGCCGCGAGTAGCGAAGCATCGACGGAGGCCGGATCGCTCGCGAGCGCGCCGGGTGCTCGTAAGGCCCCCTGCCCGCGTTCCGACTGCCGGCTGACCTCTCCGACGACTGGCTCCGGAGGAAGTTGCCCCACCGCGACCTCGCGAAAGCGGCCGCGCGCGAGGTCGCGCAGCGGCGCGGCGAGCGCGTCGATCGACGGCTCCGGCCTCGCTTGCAGGAGAGCCGCATCGAGGACGTGCAGCGTCGCATCGAGGAGCACGAGCTTCTCGAGCGCCGTCATGCCGATCTGCTTCGCGTCGTGTGCGAGCCGCGCCTCGCCTTCGCGCTCGAGCTCGCCGGTCACCTGGCGCAGCGAGATCGCGGCGAAGCCGGCGATGGGTAGCAGCGCGCACAGCACGACCGAGAGAAAGATTCGGCGCGCGACACGGCTTCGGAGAAAGCGGCCTTCGATTCGCAGGCGGCCGTTCGACAGCGGCACGATGGCCCCCTTCTCAGTAGTGCGTGCCGAGGCCGATGAACGCGCCGTTGTTGGCGCGAATCACGTCGTCGAAGCTCCGCGGAGCGCTGAGGGCCACCCCGGTGAGCCCGTCCTTCCCGCGGCTGTAGAGGTCGTAGTCGTCGTTCAGGGGGACGAGGAAACGATCTTTGCGAGCCGCACCGATGTTGATCGCCATTCCGGCTGCGTTCCGGAGCGGCAGGTACTGGTAGGGGCGACCCCACGGATCGTTGCGAGCGAGATTCACGGCCGCGAGCGTCGCAGGAGGCGGGCCGCCTTCGGCGAGGTAGGAATCGATCTCGGTCTGGATCGACTTGATGTCGAGGATCGAGCGCGTCACGCGGACCTTCTCGATGTAGTCGAGATACTTCACCGAGGCGAGCGCCGAGAGGACCCCGAGGATCGCCACGACGATCATGAGTTCGATGATCGTGAAGCCTCTGTTGCGTCGCTGCGCCGCCATGACGAGGAAGCTCTAGTCCGCGACGATGCGGGCGACCTGATCGGCGAGTGCCTTCTCGCGGTCGCTCAGCTCGGCGACCAGCCGGGCGAGATCGGCGTCGCCGTGCAGCGAGGCCCACTCGGCGACCTCCTCGCTCTGCGCCTGGAGATACGCTCGTGACGCCGACAGCGCGGCGTGACGCTCGCGAAGAGCGGACGTCATCTCGTTGAGGGCGTTCGCCTCAGGAACGAGATAGTCGCCTCCGCGGAGCCGAATCGGTCCGGGGAGGCGTCCGTCGCGAACGGCGGCGAAGACCTGCACGAAGCGTACGAGGGGCGCGACCATGCGCTTGTAGAGCACCCACGAGCTGATGATGACGCTCGCGACGCAGATCACGACCATCGGCCACAGGGTGGTGTGCATCGTGAGGATTCTGTCCGTGATCCGCTCGAGCTCGTCGGGCGATGCGCCGGCCGCGTCGAAGCGCAGCAGCAGCGGCACCATCACCACGGCGCTCGAGATGACGAGCAGCGCGGCCGTGGTTCCGCCCACGACCCAGAGAAGGTGTGCGCGAAACGATGGATTGAGGATCAGACTGGAACGTCCGTCACGGCTCATAGGCCTCCTCGCTTCGACTCCGGCGCGCGGTTCTCGCGCACCCAGACTTCGTCGTGGTTCTCGATTCGGAGCGTCGGGCCGCGAGGCGCGACCAGCTCGAGTCGAACGCTGTGCGCCGACCCCTCCGCGTCGCGGTAGTGGACGTCGTGCAGCGTGACGCCGTCGCCCGTCAAGACGGACTCGACGCGATCGATCAAGAAGCTCTCGCTCGTCGTGGCACCGGTCCCGAACTCGATCGTCGCCGGGCTGATCGAGAGCGAGCGTCCGGCGTAGCGCGGGTCGTCAGACGTCCACCGGCCAACCAGTGCGCCCGGAACCTCGCGGTCGTCGCACGCAGCCGTCACGAGAGCCGCACAGAGCGCGACGGTGCGTGCAAGACCTCGGGACGGAGCGCGGGCAACGCGCGCCATGAGCCGGCGCGGGTGGTTGGTCATGCGGCCCTCCACCCTGACTCTTCGTCGTGGCAGGGCGAGGCTTGAAGCCACGGGGCGTGGTGTCTCACGGCCTCGTGCAATTTTGGATCCCGTTCTCGGGGGTTCGTGGTAGGCTCGGGCCCCTGGGAACGGAGGATCCAGTGCTCCCTGCCGCCTGCTCTCCGACGAACTGCCATCCCCTGCACCGCAGGATCGCGCGCCACGCTCGCGCCCTCGCAGCGGCCCTCGGGCTGCTCGGACTGTCGGCTCCCGCCTTCGCAACGTCGGTGACCGTCACCATGACGGGCGTCTGGACGTTCGTCGACGACACCGGCTCCGTCCTCGGCGGCGCGATTACGCCGGGCTCTGCGTTTTCGGCCACGCTCGTCTACGACGACGCCACGCTCGACTCGAACCCGGACCCGGCCTACGGAAACTACGCCGTCGCTCCGACTCAGTTCGGCTTCACGGTCACGTCCGGCGGCTTCACCTTCTCGCAGGTGTTCGGCGGATTCAACACGATCGACGTCCTCGACCCGGGAACCGGCGATGGGGTGAGTACCTACGCCGAAGACCTCGCGGTCTCGCCGCCCGTTGGGCCGATCGGCTTCTCGTGGGCAGCCGTCTCGCTCGACGATCCGAGCGGTACGGCGCTCTCGTCCGACGCGCTGACAGGCGTACCGTGGACCCTGTCTTCTTGGGCGAGCGCCGGAGTGACGGTGTTCGCCGACATCGACGACGGCAATCCGCTCACCACCTTCGACCTCGAGGGCGACATCACGTCCCTCACGGCGACACCCGAGCCCGGAACGTCGACCCTCGTCCTGGCCGGCCTCGCGCTGCTCGCCTCTCGCGCCCGCCGCCGCTGAGAGCGAGCAGACGGCGTCTTTCCAAGCGCTGCTTCACTCCACCAGGCGGAGGGCGGCGCGGGGGCAGGCAGCGACCGCTGCTTCGACGCGCTTTCGAAGGCCCTCGGGGGGGCACTCGATGAGAATGTGGAGGTCGTCGTTCTCGTCGACCCGGAAGACTTCGGGGCAGGCGGCCATGCAGCGGGCGTTGGCCTCGCACAGGTCATAGTTCACGACGACGCGCATTGCTCTCCTTTCCTGCGTTTCACTCGACAGCGTCGGCACGATTCTAGCCCGCACAGGGCGACCGGCCCTGCGCCTTCGAGCCGGTGCAGCGGCACGTGCCGTGGCACAACGAGCCGGGCAGCCCGACGCGAGGTGGCGTGCTATTCCGGATTCATCTCGCTGCAGGGGGGCCTCGATGGAGGGCGCGCAGAACGGAGTGCGGAAGGCGCTCGCCCGGCGGCCGTGGTGGATGAAGGCCCTGCTCGGCTTCTGCCTGTTCATGACGTTCGTCTACGGCCCCTGGGATCTCTTCGTGAAGCCGGTCGCGCGCGACGAGGAGGTCTGGTTCGGCATCCTGTTCCGCGGGTGGACTGCGAAGCTGCTCGCCATTCCACACTGGGTGGTGTATGCGGCGGGGAGCATCGGGCTGCTGCGCATGAAGCGCTGGATGTGGCCGTGGGCCGCCGTCTACGCAGCACAGGTCGCGTTCGGCATGGCGCTCTGGCCGATCCTTCATCTGGGAGGGGTGAGCGGCGTCGCCCTTGGCGCTGCTTCGGGCGTCCCCTTAGGGGCGCTCGCCGTCGCGCTATGGCGTGCGCGTGACGTGTTCCAGCCGGTGTCGCCGCGCCTGCGCGAGCGCTACGGCGAGTGGGCCCTCGTCACCGGCGCTTCGTCCGGCATCGGTCGCGAGTTCGCCCGTGCGCTCGCGCACGAGGGCGTGAGCGTCGTCCTCACCGCACGACGCGCGGACCGGCTCGCCGCGCTCGCGACGGAGCTCGAGGCATCCGACGCCGTCCGGACGCGCAGCATTGCGCTCGATCTCGGCGCTTCAGGCGCCGCCGAGCGGCTCGCCGCCGCAGTGGCCGATCTCGAGATCGGGATCCTCGTCAACAACGCCGGCTTCGGCAGCATCGGACCCTTCGGCGAGCAGGACCCCGCACGCGTGCGCGAGATGGTCGAGCTCTCGTGCGCGGCGCCCGCCATCCTGACGCGTCTTCTCCTGCCTGCGATGCAGGCGCGCGGCCGCGGCGCCATCGTCATCGTGGGCTCGGTGGCCGGCATGCTGCCCATGCCACTGCACGCTCTGTACAGCGCGAGCAAGGCCTTCGACAACGTCCTCGGCGAGGCGCTCCACGAAGAGCTCCGCGGCAGCGGCATCGACGTGCTCGCCCTCGAGCCTGGTTCGACGGAGACCGAGTTCCAGCAGCAGGCCGGCGAGAAGGCGCACGCGGGCGAGACCGCACAAGGAGTCGTCCACAAAGCGCTCGGGGCGCTCGGTCGCGAGCCCGCGCTCGGTCCCGGCTGGTTCGCCTGGCTGCGCGCCAACCTCGCGCTCAGGCTGCTCTCGCGGCCGCTGCTGCTCGCGGCGGTGCGCAGAGCAACGCAGATGCGGATTCCGGCGGCAGAGCCAGACGAGCGCTGATCGCTGCTCG
>JADLGR010000152.1 GCA_020849175.1 Deltaproteobacteria bacterium | reverse complement strand
GGCGGCGCATCGTTCTGTACGGAGCCTCGAAGGCGGGCCTCTCGTACTACGCCGAGGGCGTCGATCATCGCTTTCGCGCGCAGGGCCTTCGAACGGTCGTCGTCGAGCCGGGCTTCGTGCGGACGGCAATGACCGCCGGCCTTCCCGAGCCTCCCTTCGCCGCCGACCCCGAGCGCGTCGCGCGCGGTGTCCTCCGCGCGATCGACCGGCGCGCGCCTCTGGCCCGCGTACCGCGCGTCTGGGCTCTCGTGGCGGCAGTGCTGCGCCGCGTGCCGCGCGTCCTCTTGCGCCGGCTCGACTTCTAGCCGGCGAGGACGCCCCGCGATCCGGCTTCGGCCGGTGACCCTGCGCACGCTCTCCGGTCGCTGGACCCTCCCAGCCGCTAGAGATGCTGCAGGACGCCCGCGTTCGACGCGGGACTGAAGCCGCGCCGTGCGAGGACGAAGCCGTCCGACTCGGCGACGACGCCGAAAACGCCCGAGCGCAGCGCGCGTTCGATCATCGTGGCTTCATCGGGTCGCGCGGGGGTCGAGAACAGGAGCCACTCGGCGTCGAAGATTCCGGCGCGCAGCGTGTACGAGTAGGCGCGGCTCGAAACGTGCGGAACGATCTGTTCGGAGCTCGCGATGCGCGCGGCAGGCGGGACCTGTGCGATGAGAACGTAGAGCGCATCGCGACGCGAACGGTCGGTGTCGGAGAGACCGAAGACGAATCGGTCGAAGCCCGCCCGGGCCGTCGACTGCTGGAGCAGCGCGCCGTGCTGGTGGCTCGTCACGAGCATCGTTGCGAGCAGCGCCAGCAGCCAGGCACGTCTCCGAACCGGGCCTTCTGCGTCGTTCAGCCCGCGTGGAAGGCCGATCCACCCGAGGTGATGGACGACGGCGATGAAGACGAACATCGTCCAGAATGCCGTGTACTGGAACGAGATCTGTGTCATCGGCGGATACCGCGTCGCGAGCAGCGTGAAGAAGAAGCCCGGTACCGAGAGCAGAAGGCCCGCCGGGCGTCGCCAGGGCAGGAAGACCAGCGGCACCATGACGAGCAGCAGGTAGACGAGCTTGTCGCGCTCCAGCAGCGTGTGGAGCGTGAAGCCGGGATTACCGAGGACCGTGAGGAGCACGCCGCCGAAGCCGGTCATTCCCGCCGGGAGCAGGTCCTGATACTGGTTCACATAGGAGGACTGCCCGGCGAGCATGGCCGGCATCACGAGCATCTTGATCGCGAGAAAGTGGACGACGCCGAGAAGACCGATCACGGCGCCGAGTCGCGGGCGGATTCCTCCGAGCACGAGGTAGGCGCCGAGCAGGCCGACGCATCCCGCGACGTCCTCGCGGACCGAGATCGTGAGCAGCGCGAAGACGAGAGCGGGGATGTTGCGCCCGGATTCGGCGAAGTAGAGCGTGAACCACAGCAGCAGCGGCGCGAGCGGCAGGTAGTGGAAGTCGTAGAGGTTCGCTCCGTGTACGGGGGCGTAGAGCAGATACGCGAGGGCGACCGCGCACGCGGCCCACGGCCCGACGTGACGACGTCCGAGCAGGTAGAGCGGGACGGCAGCGAACCCCGCGAAGAGCGCCTGGAGCACGAGCAGCGTCTCCGGACGCGGTGCCAGGGTGTAGAACGGCGCGAGCGCGAACGAGAGATAGGTGTGATGGAAGCCGAGGTGCGAGCCGAGTGGCCCGCCGCCATGCGGCGTGGTGCGAAAGAGCGGCGCGCCATGGATGAGGTTCCACATGAGGTTGTTCTCGACGCCGAGATCGAAGCTCGACGTACGAAGCGCCTGGTGATTGAGGACGGCGTAGAAGGCGAAGTACGCGGCGTATCCAGCGGCAGCGAGAATCACGACGACGAGCGGCGCCCGGATCGCGCCCCGACTCGAGGCCGCTGCTCGCAGCGGCGAGTTCCACACGCCGAGCCGCGGAAACGCCGGCGATGTCGCCAGGGCCGTCCGCAGCAGACCGATCGCCGAGAGGCCGAAGATCGCTGCGAGGACGAGGAACTCGAGGTCTCGCCCCTCCCAGAGGTCGACCCGGAACAGCAGCGCAGCGACAGCGGCGAGCAAGAGCGGCGCCAGACGCCTTGCGATCCGGTCGGCGAGCGCGAGGCCCCTCGTACGGTCTGCAGCGGCCAACGCCGCGCCGGCGCCAGCCCCGACGAGCGCGCCTGCGACGAGAAGCTTCGCGAGCGCGATCCGCGCTGCCGGGTCGAGCTGGTTCTGCGTGACGTAGAGGACGAGGGAGGGACCTGCGGCGAGTGACCAGATCGCCATCGCCAGGGATGCGCCGATCGCCGCGAGCAGGCCGAGCGCCCGTGCGGCGCGCGTGAGCGCGGACTCCGCCATCGGTCGCGTTCCGGCGTCCATTCGTGTCTCCCGGCTCTCGCGGCGGGACTCTAGCCTCGCTCGCTCGCCGCAGCGTCGGCCGGGGGCTCGTGAGCCCGTCCGCCGAAGAGCGCGGTCACGTAGAAGACGGTCGCCGTCTCGGCCACGCTCATCCACGCGAATGCGTCGTCCGAGAGGGGAAGGGCGAGCAGGATCGCCTGCGTCGCGGCCGCGAACAGGCACAGTGCAACGCCCGCTGCCTCGCGGCGAACGAAGAGCAGGGCGAGGCCGATGAGCGCGGCGTGGTAGTACCCGGTGAGCTGTGTCGCCATCGGGATCGCACCGGTGCCGAGTGCGAGCACGACCCAGTCGTCCTCGTGGCGAATCGCGCGGACGAGCAGCCCGAGGTACGCGGCGGCGGCCGTCGCGTAGACCCACCAGCGGTCCTCGAGGGTCCTTCGTCGCGCCTGCTTCCACGCGAGGTACGGATCGGCCGCGCGCAGGTCCTGGAGGACGCTCGCACGCGACGAAGCGTCGTACGAGACCATGGTGGCGAGCCCCATTTGGTTGAGGAGGGGGGTCGCGAGATGTTTGCGGCTGTTCGAAACGAAGCCGACCCACGCCTCGCTTCCGCTCGCGAGGGACGCGACCGGAGCCGCCACGGCGAGCGTCACGAGGCAGCCGGCCGCGAAGCGTGCGTGAGCCGTTGAGAGCCCGAGGCTTCGGCGTCGCAGCGTCTCGAGGCCGGTCTTCGCCACGAGAGCGGCCACGGCAATGCCCGGGAAGACACGCAGGAGTGTCGAGAACGTCGCGAGCGCACCCGCAGCCGCCGCGCGTTCGCGCCGAAGGCAGGCGATCGCGAGGACGAGGGCGACGAGCCAGTCCTGCCGAAGCAGGCTTCCGCTGGTCCAGACGGCGTCGGCGAAGCCGTTCGTTCCCCAGAACACCGCGGCCACGCACGCGGCGCGCCAGCCGAATGCGCGCGCGACACCGGTCCACAGCAGGGTGAGGAGCAGCGGGTCGACGAGCGTGAGTGCGGGCAGCCAGCGCGCCACACCTCCCGGAAGGCTCGCAAGGGGCGCAGCCGCGAGGAGCCAGACGGGAGAGCCGTTGAAGCCGTGGTCCATCTGCAGCCGGCGCCACTCGCTCGCCGAGAGACGTTCGCGAAACCACGCCACGTCGCGCGTGAACTCCTGCCAGC
>JADLGR010000151.1 GCA_020849175.1 Deltaproteobacteria bacterium | reverse complement strand
CGCTCGAGATCTGACCGCCGCCGATGTGCGGGCCGAGAACGTGGCTGAGCACCGAGAGGCGCCCCGTCGAGCGTCCCCAGAGGAAGATGTCGGAGCTTCCGTCGCCGTCGAGGTCGCCCGCAGGCGGCCGCACGCGCAGCGTGACCGGAAGGGCGAAGCCGACGGCGCCGGTGGTCAGGACGCGCAGCGTCGCAACGTGCTCGCCGGGGGCGAGATCCTCCGTCGAGAAGTGGACAGTGATCGTGTCGCTCTCACCGCTCGAGCTGCCGACGCGCGGGTCGGCCGAGACCCAGATCGCGTCGCTCGCGATCGCGTAGGGCTGCGTGCCACCGGCACCGTTTCGGATCGTGAAGGTCTGCGCGGGAGGAGCGTGTCCGAAGGCGACGCTCGCGCCAATCCGATCGAGGGAGACCTCGAAGGGGAGGGGCGCGAGAACGGTGAGCGTCACCGGGATCGTCTTCGGAGAGCCGCCCGCGCCGGAGGCGGTGACGGAGATGGTCGCGGTGTAGGTTCCGGCAGCGAGCGTGCTGCTCGCGAAGCCGAGCGCGATGGCATCGGACTCGCCCGTCGAGGCGCCGGTCGCGGTCGCGATCGTGAGCCAGGTCGCGCTGTCACTGACGACGTACGAGAGGGTGCCGCTACCCGCGTTGCGAAGGGTGAGCGTCTGCGCCGGAGCGTTCTGACCGACCAGAGCGCTCGCCGAGATGGCCGCGGGATCGACCGAGAGGATGGGCCCGGGGGCCGTCACGGTGAGCGTTACTGCGGCGGTCTTCGTGGCCTGCGTCTGTGTATTGCGAACGGTGACCGTCGCCGTGTACGACCCCATCGTGAGGCCTGCGGTCGAGAACGCGATCGTGATCGAGTCGGTCTCGGTCGTGGCCGTTCCGGACGCCGGTGAGGGCGTGAGCCAGCTCGCGTTCGAGGTGACGGCGTAGGAGAGCGTGCCCGTTCCGACGTTGCGGACGCCGATCGTCTGCGACGCCGGGCTCTTGCCCTGCGGCGCCGACGCGCTGACCGTCGTGGGTGAGACGAAGGTCTGCGGCGGCGCGCCGGAGGCGGCGACGAAGCGAAGGACGTCGGAGTTCGGCGAGGTCGGACCGACCTGACCGCCGGCATCGTAGGCCGCGACCCAGACCACGAGGGCGTCGCCGAGCGTGCCGGTCACCGTGGCTCGGGGGCTCGCGACCCGCTGCTCGGGCTCGGTCGGGATCGAGCCGTTGCGGGAGACGTACACGGAATACCCGGCGACCGGGCCCGCGGAGGCTGTCCAGCCGAGCGTCGCGGTGGTGGCTCCCGGAAGATCCACGGCCAAAGCCGTGCTGGCCCATACGAGGGACGAGGCGACCAGCCAGATCCCTGCGAGGGCACGCGCCTGGGCGGCGGTGCCGATGTGCATCCGTGTCCTCGATTCCGCCCCTCGGGCGGCCCAGAGGTAGCACGGTTCCGCGCGAGAAAGCGCAGATTTCGGCGCATTTCGGGGAAAAATTGCCGCGGCGCGGGTGGGTTGCAACCCGCTACGGACCTGCGACGCCGCCGCAGGGCCAGCGCCGGGATCGAGGGAGCGCGCGTCGCGGCGAGCGCGAGTTGCGCCGTCTTACACGCTACGCAGCGGCAGGCAGCGGCTCGAGCGCCTGGGCGAGCACCTCGTCGAGCGTGTCGACGAGCTGGATCGAGACCCTCTCTCTCACGTCGGCCGGAACGTCGACGAGGTCCTTCTCATTCCGGCGCGGCAGCAGGACCGTCTCGATCCCGGCACGGGCCGCCCCGAGCACCTTGTCCTTGATGCCGCCCACCGGCAGGACCTTCCCGCGCAGCGAGATCTCACCGGTCATCGCGAGATGTCCGCGCGCCTTCCTGCGCGAGAGGACGGAGACGAGCGCGGTCGCGAGGGCGATTCCCGCCGACGGGCCATCCTTGGGCACCGCACCCGCCGGCACGTGAAGATGGATCTCGCCTCCGCGCAGGACCGGCGAGTCGATCGCGAGCGCCTCTGCATTCGTTCGCACCCAGGACAGCGCTGCCTCGGCCGACTCTCGCATCACGTCACCGAGCTGCCCCGTGAGGCGCAGCCGCACGCTGTCGCCGCCCGGGATGGCCGTTGCCTCGATGAACAGGATGTCGCCTCCGTGTCCGGTGCGCGCCAGACCCACGACGACCCCGGGAACCTTCGTGCGCTCGGCCGTCTCGGGCAGGTGCGGCGGCGGGCCGAGCGCCTTCGAGACGAACGCGTCGTCAGCCACGAGGGGCGAGGCCTCCGTGCTCTCGCCGCTCTCGGCGAGCTGGCGGGCTGCTTTTCGGACGAGCGTCGCAATGAGGCGATCGAGGCTGCGAACGCCAGCCTCGCGCGTAAACTCGTGGACGATGCGCTCCAGCGCCGCATCCGGCACTTCGAACCGCTCCGTGCCGATGCCGTGGGCCTCGAGCTGCTTCGGCAGGAGGTACTGCTTCGCGATCGTGAGCTTGTCGCGTTCGGTGTATCCCGGGAGCTCGATGACTTCCATGCGGTCGAGCAGGGCCGGCGGGATCGTCGCCAGCGTGTTGGCGGTAGCGATGAAGAGGACGCGCGAGAGATCGAACGGGACCTCGAGGTAGTGATCGCTGAACGAGTGGTTCTGCTCGGGGTCGAGCACCTCCAGCAGCGCGGACGACGGATCGCCGCGGAAGTCGGAGCCGAGCTTGTCGATCTCGTCCAGCAGGAAGACCGGGTTCGACGAGCCCGCGCGACGAAGGCTCTGGAGGATGCGCCCGGGCATGGCGCCGACGTAGGTACGGCGGTGGCCGCGAATCTCGGCCTCGTCGCGGACGCCGCCGAGTGAGGCCCGCGCGAACTTGCGGTTCATCGCGCGCGCGATCGAGCGGCCGAGCGAGGTCTTGCCGACGCCCGGCGGGCCGACGAAGCACAGGATCGGGCCCCGCGCTTGCGGCGCGAGCTTTCGCACTGCGAGGAACTCGAGGATTCGGTCCTTCACCTTCTCGAGCCCGTGGTGGTCCGCGTCGAGCACCTCGCGCGCGGCCGCGACGTCGAGGTGATCCTCGGTCGTCTTGCTCCACGGAAGATCGGCAAGCCACTCGAGATACGTTCGCACGAGGTGCCGATCGGGTGCGTGCTGCGGAAGCGCGGCAAGGCGCTTGACCTCTCGATCCGCCTGTGCGCGCGCGTCGTCGGGAAGATTTGCGGCCTCGAGTCGATCTCGAAGCTCGTCGGCTTCCCGGTGCGCGGCGTCGTTCTCGCCGAGCTCGTGCTCGATCTCGCGAAGGCGCCGGCGCAGCAGCCGCTCGCGTCGCCTGGGATCGGACTCGTCGCCGGCCGTCTCGCTGCGCAGCGACTGCTGCTTCTCCGCGATCGTGGCCTCGCGCTCGAGGTGCCGTGCGAGCCGATCGAGGCGGAGCAGCGCGGAGGGCTCGCTGAGGAGCGCGACCTTCTCCTGCGGCGAGAGGGGCAGGGACGAGGCGACCAGATCGGCCAGCAGGCCCGGGCTCGGGATGCCGGCCACGAAGCCCTTCCAATCGTCCGGTAGATCGTCGCGCAGATCGATCACCTGCTGGGCGAGCGCGACGACCTGCTTCCAGCGCGCGTCGAGCTCGGGCGACGGAGCGTCGGTCTCGGCAACGGGCTCGATGGGGACGAGCAGCGCCGGATCGGTGGCCGTGGGCTCGCCCATTCGGGTGCGCGAGACGCCGACGACGATCGCCTGCTTTCCCTCGCGCCGCGCGTCGATCACGCGCACCACGCGGACGACGCAGGCCATGGGATGGAGGTCGGCGACCGCCGGCTCGTCGAGGAGAGGATCACGCTGGGTTGCGACGACGAGGAATCCGCCCTCGCCGGCAGCGTCGAGTGCGGCGAGCGAGCGCAGGCGCCCGATCGCCAGCGGCGCCGTAACGCCCGGGAAGACCACGGCATCCCGTACCGGGAGCACCGGGAGCAGGGCAGGTACGTCGACACTCTCGTCTCCGAGGGTGATCCGGATGTGCGCAGGGGGCTGGCCGGGCTTCACGGCTCCTCCGAGGCCAATCCATAAGCGCGTGGCGCCGAGGGTCAAGGCGCGCAGAGCCTGTGCAAATTCGGCGCAGGCGGGGCGCACTTCCGGCGGCTCGGGCAGGGCGGCCGGGGTATGCTGCCTCTCCGCGGCGCACCGCGAACGGTGCCGGCGCCGGCCGTATGGAGATGACCCCGACGATGACGTTCCCGATCGACCTGGCTGCCTTCCGACCCCTCGCGCTCGATCCCGAGCGGCCCGCCCTGGGGGCTGCACAGCGCGCACAGCTCGAGGCCAACATTGGGCTCTGTCGCGACACGATCGTGTTCTTCACCGCGACCGGGGCGGCGAAGGGCCTCGGCGGCCATACGGGAGGGCCGTACGACATCGTTCCTGAGGTGCTGATCGCGGACGGCTTCATCCGCGGATCGGACCGGGTGCTGCCCTACTACTTCGACGAGGCCGGCCACCGCGTCGCGATCCAGTATCTGATGGCCGCGCTCCATGGCGCGCTGTCCCCGGAGCAGCTTCTGCACTACCGCGAGGCGCACTCGCGCCTTCCCGGGCATCCCGAGCGCGGCCTCACACCGGGCGTCACGTTCTCGTCCGGACGGCTCGGACATCTCTGGGCGTACGTCAACGGCGTGGCGTTCGCGAGCCCCGGCAAGGTCGCGTTCTGCTTCGGCTCCGACGGAGCGCAGCAAGAGGGAGACGATGCCGAGGCCGCACGCATGGCGGTCGCGCACCGGCTCGACGTCAAGATCGTGGTCGACGACAACGACGTCACGATCTCGGGGCATCCGAGCGATTACATGCCCGGCTACTCCGTGGCGTCGACGCTGGCCGGCCACGGCCTGCCGGTGAGCGCAGGCGACGGCGAGGATCTCGACGACCTCTATGCACGCATGGCGGCGGCGGTACGGACGCCGGGCCCCGTCGCGGTCGTGAACCGGCGCAAGATGGCGGTCGGCATCGACGGGCTCGAAGGATCGCCGCACGGCCACGACGTCATCTCGGTCGATCTCGCGGTGGCCTACCTCGAGAAACGCGGCCAGAAGGCCGCTGCCGAGTACTTGAAGGCAATTCCGAAGCCGAAGCACGTTGCGCTCCACCGCGGTAGCTCGGACAAGATGGCGTCGAACCGCAACCTGTTCGGACAGGTGCTGGTCGAGATCCTGAGCAAGATGACGCCAGAGGCGCGGAAGTCGAAGGTCCTCGTGCTCGACAGCGACCTCGAGGGCTCGTGCGGGCTCGTCCACGTTCGCAAGGCGTTTCCCGAGATCTACGTCCGGTCCGGAATCATGGAGCGAGCGAACTTCAGCGCGGCCGCCGGCTTCGGGATGGACGGCGACCGGCAGGGAATCATCGGGACGTTCTCGGCGTTCCTCGAGATGTGCGTGTCCGAGATCACGATGGCACGGCTCAATCAGGCGAACGTGCTGGCGCATTTCTCGCACGCCGGCGTCGACGACATGGCCGACAACACCTGTCACTTCGGGCTCAACAACTTCTTCGCAGACAACGGCCTCGAAGAGGAGAATCGTACGCGGCTCTACTTCCCGGCCGACGGGAACCAGATGCGCGCGGTTCTCGAACGGATCTTCGGCGAGCCTGGACTCCGCTTCGTGTTCTCGAATCGCTCGTCCGTGCCGACAGTTCTCGCGGCCGACGGCAGCGAGCGGTTCGGCGGCGGCTATCGCTTCGAGCCCGGTCGTGATGACTTCGTTCGGGAGGGTTCGGCCGGCTATGTCGTGAGCTTCGGCGAGACGCTGCACCGGGCGCTCGACGCCGTCGAGCGTTTGCGTGAGCGTGGTCTCGACGTTGGCCTCGTGAACAAGGCAACGCTCAACGTCGTCGACGAGGACGCGATCCGAAAAGTCGGGCGCACGGCCTTCGTCCTCGTCGCCGAGGGCTTCGGCCGAACGACGGGGCTCGGAGTGCGCTACGGAACGTGGCTCCTCGAGCGCAGCCTCTCGCCGCGCTATGCGCACATCGGGACGCACCGCGAGGGCTGCGGCGGACTGTGGGAGCAGATGGTGCACCAGGGGCTCGACTCGGACGGCATCCTCGCGAGCATCGAGGCGCTCGCCGGCCGCGCGTAGCCGGCTCTGGCGTGGAGCTCCTGCGCGGGGGTGGGCGCGCCGTGCGGATTGGCGGGAGCGCCGCCCGCAGTCCCACGGCGGCGCCGCGCCGATTCCGTCACGGCCGATAGTCGGCGAGGGCTGGCGGTGTGAGGCGCTCGTCCCAGACGAGCGCGAGCGCCGCTTCGATGACGCGGCGCTGCCGCGCGACATCGCCCGGCGCGTCCAGCGGGAACCCGTGGCGGAACGGGACGAAGAGCGCCCGCGGCGGGCGCACGGCCTCGGCAGCCTCACGAAGCAGTTGGATGCATACGGTGGCGATCCCTCGACGTTCGAGCTCGGCGGCGATCAGACCGATCGTCTGGTTGCACAGGGGTCAGACTGGAACGAGCAACGCCACATCGACCTCGTCTCGGACGAAGATCTGAGCGGCGCGGGGCGCCGTGTCGCGGACGAGCGGGCCCGGGTCGGTGATCGAGCCCATGAACGAGAGCGCATGGGGCGCGAGCGCACCCACGGCCCCGTCGCGGACCATCTCGCGAAGCCGATCGAGTGGCAGGACGAGATTGCGATCGATCGTGAGCCCGCTGCGGTCGAACGACTCGCTGCGGTGCGTCTCGACGAGCTGCTGCGGGTCCGTGTCGGACGGGATGACGCGAAAGCTCGGATCCCCCGTGCGAAGGCTCGCGTCGAACGGCGGCTGGCCCGGGAGGACGAGCCCAGCACTCGAGACGAGGCCAATCCGCGCGGCGGCCAGCGGCCGCTGCGGCGCCGCCCACGGCACGGGCTCGATCCGGCGCCAGCGGTAGAGCCGCAGCATCGAGCGGACGGCGAGCGTGAACTCGCGCGTGGTTCCCATCGGCGCGACACAGCCTCGGGGTGGAGAGGGTGCCCGGGACTGGACTCGAACCAGCACGGCCTTGCGACCGCCAGACCCTGAATCTGGTGCGTCTACCAATTCCGCCACCCGGGCGACCGCGCGGCAGAGTACGACCGGGGTGGCGCCGCGTCAACGTCACGCGGCTCGCGTACTCTCTTCGCCGCGTGACGAGGGAGCGCAATTCGAACCGGCGCAGCGGCGGACGGGCCGCATTCGAGCGGACCCGGCAAGCGAAGGGCCGCGCGAAGGCGAAGGAGCGCGCGCGTGGGCGCGACCGCGAGAGCGACGAGAGCGTCGGTCTGCTCCGGCGCACGCCGGGACGCGGCGCGCAGGTGACACTGTTTCACGACGATCGCCACCGCCGATTCGACATCGCGCGCGGTGCGGCCCGCGACGCTCGCGACGGCGACTGGGTGCAGATCGCGCCGATGCGGTCCCGGTCCGCCCTGCGCGAAGCGCGGGTGGTCGCCGTGCTCGGCGCGGCGGGGAGCCCCGACGCGGACTTCCAGGTCGTCGTCGCGCGTCACCGGCTTCGAGTCGAGTTCCCGGTCGATGCGCTCACCGAGGTCGAGACGATCGCGCGCAGGCCAGCGCCCGCCACGCACCGCGAAGACCTGCGCGGCCTTGCGTTCGTGACGATCGATCCGACGAACGCGCGTGATCACGACGATGCGGTGTACGTCGAAGACCGGCCACGCGGCGGTGCACGGCTCTGGGTAGCGATCGCCGACGTCTCGGCGCTGGTTCCCGAGGGCTCGGCGCTCGATCGCGAGGCGCTCCGCCGGGGCAACAGTGTCTACTTCCCGGACCGCGCCATTCCGATGCTCCCCCCCACGCTCTCGGGCGATCTGTGCTCGCTGCGGCCTGGCGTAGATCGTGGCGTCGTCACCGTGGTGCTCGCGATCGCGAGAGACGGCAGTGTTCGTGCCTGCCGCTTCGCCCGCGCGGTGATCCAGAGCCGAGCGAAGCTCTCGTACGACGCGGCCGCGTGCGTGATGGATCCGGCGGCAGAACGCCCGGCCGGCGCCGTGCCGCCCGCGGATCCGGTGGTCGTGGATCAGCTCCTGCGCCTCGCACGCGTCGCACGCGCGCTGCAGGCGAACCGCTTCGCCACCGGGTCGATCGACTTCGACCTGCCGACGGCCGAGATCCTGCTCGGCGACGGCGGGCATCCGGTCGACGTCATTCGGGCGCCGCGAACGCTCGCGCACCGCGCCATCGAAGAGGCGATGCTCGCGGCGAACCGTGCGGTTGCCGAGGCCCTCCTCGCGGCGGGCGTGCCGCTGCTGCACCGCGTCCACGAAGCGCCCGCGCCCGAGGATCTCGCGGCGCTCGCCGATTTGCTCGCGTCGTTCGGCCTGCTCGAGCGGGGCGAGGGCGGCGCTCTCGATGCGCGCACGATCGCGCGCGCCGTCTCGCGTGCGGTCGGGCGTCCCGAAGAGAGACTGGTCAACCTGGTGACCCTGCGCGCGATGCAGCAGGCGCGCTACTGCGAGGCGGGGCGTGGCCACTTCGCGCTGGCCTTTGCGCACTACACGCACTTCACCTCGCCCATCCGGCGCTACGCCGACCTCGTCGTGCATCGCGCACTGCTCGATCATCTCGACGCGGGCGCCGAGGCCCGGGCGCGCGCCGCAGCGCGGGGGAAGGGCCTTGCGCGGATCGCGGCACGCGTCTCGGCGCGCGAGCGCATCGCGGTCGAGGCCGAGCGCGACATGCTCGCGATCAAGAAGTGCGTCTTCATCGCGAAGCACGTCGGCGCCGAGTTCGACGGAACCATCGAGAGCGTCGCTCCGCACGGACTGTACGTGACGCTCGCACCGTTCTTCGTCGAGGGGCTCGTCCCTGCTCGGCGGCTGCCGTACGGCGCCGCCTTCGATGCGCGCGGGCACGCCTTCACGATGCGCCGCGGGAGCGCTCGGTGGCGTCTCGGTGACCGCGTCCGCGTCCGTATCGAGCGCGTCGATGTCGCGCGCGGCTGGATCTCGCTGGCGCTCGTGTCGCATGCCGCAGCGGCGCCCGCGAGGCGTCCGCGGCGCGCCGGCTACGACGGCGCCTGATCGAGCGCCTCGATCTCGGCGGCGAGCCGCTCCCAGTCCCGGTACAGCGCGTCGATCGCAGCCTTCGCAGCGGTGCGTTCCTGCTCGAGCGCTCGGATCCGCTCGCCGTCGCGGTAGACTGCCGGATCCGCGAGACGCCAGGCGATCGCTTCGAGATCCTTCTCCGCGCCGGTGATCTGGGCCTCGAGCTTCTCGAGCTGGCGTGCCTTTCTCTCGCGCTCGCGCCTTCGCTCACGGCCGGCGGATCGCTCCGCGTGCCGGGAGAGCGGCTGCGGCGCACGCCCGTCCCCGGCGCCCGTCGCGTCGGTGCCCTGGCCGTCGAGCGAGTGCGGCCTGCCGTGACCCGCCACGGCGCCGGGCCCCTCGGTCGCCGTCGTGGTCGCCTGGAGGTAGGCATCGTAGTTGCCCGGAAACTCGCGCAGGTGGCCCGCCCGCACCTCGACGACCCGGGTCGCGAGCGCGTTCAGGAAGGCGCGGTCGTGAGAGATCACGACGAAGGTGCCCTCGTAGGCGCGCAGCGCTTCCTCGAGCACCTCGCAGGCGTCGACGTCGAGGTGGTTCGTCGGCTCGTCGAGCACGAGGAAGTTGGCCGGACGCAAGAGCATCTTCGCGAGCGCGAGCCGCGCCTTCTCGCCGCCGGACAGAACGCCCACCTTCTTGTCGACGTCGTCGCCGCTGAACAGGAACGCGCCGAGGTGGCTGCGCAGTCGCGGAACGTCGTCGGTTCGCGCGGCATGTGCGAGCTCGTCGAGAACGGATCGCCCGGGCGAGAGCGACTCGAGCTGATGCTGGGCATAGAAGGCGATGCGGACGTTGTGGCCGGGCCGCCGCTCGCCTGCGTCGAAGGGCAGGGTTCCCGCGATGATGCGAAGGAGCGTCGACTTGCCCGCACCGTTCGGACCGACGAGCGCGAGGCGGTCTGCTCTTCGCAGCGTGAGCGAGACGCCGTCGTAGACGCGCGTCTCTCCGTAGCGCTTGCAGACGTTCTCGAGGGCCATCACGACGTCGCCGGCGCGATCGGGCGTCGGAATGCGAAGGCGCATCCGGCGACGACCCTCGGGAGCGACCTCGATGCGTTCGATCTTCTCGAGCGCCTTGATCCGACTCTGCACCTGACGTGCCTTCGTCGCCTTGTAGCGGAAGCGATCGATGAAGCGCTCGACCTGCGCGATCTCGCGCTCCTGGCTCGTCTGGCGCGCCAGAAGGTGCGCACGCCGCTCGGCGCGTTCTTCGAGATAGCGGTCGTAGCCGCATTCGTAGAGCGTGAAGCGTCCGGCTTCGAGCTCTGCCACGCGGCGTACGTGCCGGCGCAGGAGCGTGCGGTCGTGCGAGATGACGACGACCGCGCCGGGAAAGCCCGCGATCGTCTCCTCGAACCACTGGATCGACGGCAGATCGAGGTGGTTCGTCGGCTCGTCGAGCAGCAGGACGTCGGGCTCGGAGAGCAGCAGCTTCGCGAGCTCGACGCGCATCAGCCAGCCGCCGCTGAACGACGAGAGGGGTCGGTCGCGGTCGGCCGCCTCGAAGCCGAGGCCGGCGAGCACGCGCTCGACGCTCGCCTCGCGCGCAAAGCCGCCGCCGTGCTCGAACGCGGCACGGGCCCGGTCGTAGGCGTCTGCGAGGTCTGCCGGGATCGCCTCTCCGCGTCCACCGTGCGCAGCGATCTCGACTTCGGCGGCGGCGATCGTCGCCTCGAGCTCCGCGAGACGCACCTGCACCGACGCCACTTCCTCGCGGACCGAGCGAGGGACTGCTGGGTCGATCTCCTGCCGCAAGAGGCCGACGCGGATGCCGCGCGCGCGCAGGACGCGTCCGGCGTCGGGAGGCTCGCCACCGGCGGCGATCGCGAGGAGGGAGGTCTTCCCGGCGCCGTTCGGGCCGACGAGGCCGATGCGATCGCCGGGACGAACGTCGAGCCGGACGTCCGTGAAGAGCGTGCGGTCGCCAATCAGGCGGGAGACGCCGTCGAGCCGAAGCCACATGGGCCGGCACGGTAGCCGGCGGGTCAGCGGGAACACACCGTGAACGCGGAAGAGCCTGACGGCGACTCAACTGGAGGGCGAGTTCTGCCGATCCGTGAGGCGATGACGGGAGGAAGGCCGTGACTCCTCAGCAGCTTCTCGAAGTGGGCGAGCGGGGCATCCACCTGCTCTTCGAGACGCAGATGATCGAGCAGGCGTTCGGACAGGACGGCCCGACTCTACGGCGAATCGTCGAGACGCGTCTTTCCGAGGTGCACCGGGCTGCGAAGGCGCTGCTCGAGCTCGACTCACCGGATGCGGGGCGGAGCTTCGTGGCCGGCCTGCCGCTCGAGGTGCAGCACGTCCTCGTGCTGCTCTACTTCGAGCTGCTCGACGACCGGATCCGCGACCGGCGGACACGGCACTAGGATCGGCCGGATCCGGGCGGCGTGCCGAGCGCGAAGATCGCGCCGCCGACCGCGAACAGAACGCCGCGGCTGCCGTCGTCGCCCGCGAGCGCGAGGCCGAGGCCGAACAGGCCGAGTGTCGCGCACAAGGCGTAGGTCGCGATGAGCGCCTTCGTCTGCGCGCGCCCTGTGCCGGCCCGCTGCGCCCACTGGCGTGCGGCGATGATCGCGATGCCGAGGCCGATGCCGGCAGGCATGGCCACGGACGCGAGCGCCGGCGACAGATCGCCCGGGTCACGCATCGACGACAACACCGCGCACGCGACGAGAATCGAAACGACGCTCCAGCGCAGGCGACCAAGCGTGGCCAGCGGCGCGAGCGTCGGCGGTGCGTGCATCGCGCCGAGCCTACCGCGGGGCGACGGCCAGGAGAAGGCGGTCGGCCGCTGGCTGCTAGGATCGAGTGCCGGATGCGGGTTTCGAGCCAGGTGCGGTACGCGCTCTGCGGGGTCTTCGACCTCGCCTACAACGGGCGCGGCGTGCCGCTGCAGGTGCGCGTCGTCGGCGAGCGGCAGAAGATCCCCGTTCGCTATCTCGAGCAGATCTTCCGGCGGCTGCGACGTGCGGGTCTGGTCGAAGCGCGCCGCGGCCCCCGGGGCGGCTACCGCCTCGCGCGGCCGGCGGCGCAGATCACGCTGCGGGACGTCGTCGAGGCGGTCGAAGGGCCGATTAACGCCGAGCGAGGCGGCACGCCGGGGCCGTGGCGCGCCGGGTCCGTCCACCAGCCGGCCTTCCTGTGGGCGCCGCTCTCGGCGCGGCTCGCAGGCGCGCTCGCGGAGATCGACTTCGAGACGCTGTGTCGCGATGCGGCGCGCGCAGGTGTGCGGCGCGCCGACGAAGACGCGCGGATGTACTTCATCTGACGTCTTACGGTGTCACCGCAGCGGCGGGCGCCTCTTCGTAGTACGGCGCCAGCCGATCCATGAGCGCCTGCATCGCCACGACCTTCTCGAGCGTGGGGCCCGGGATCTGGCCCTTTCGTCCCTCGTCCTCGGCGTCGCGACGAAGCGACTGCATGCGCTTGAAGGTGGGAAGCGTCGCGTCCTTGTCCTCGCCGGACCGGAGCTGCGAGACGAGCCGCTGCGAGACGTTGACGAGCAGGCGCAGGCTCTCGCGTGCGTTGTACTGCGCGCGCCGCTGCGGCGATCCGACCTGAGCTTGCGGATTCTTCTTGACCGTGATGTTGAGGTCTTTGAGTGACCCTGCGACCTCGGCGGCGAGGGCGGTGACGGCCTTCTGATCCCAGGCGGTCTCCGCGATCGCGGCCGGCGTCAGCGCGACGAGCATCGATACGAGGCCGGCCGTGGCGGCCAGCGAAGAGAGTCGAGGCGCGTTCATGGTGCTTCCCCTCCATCGAGGCCTGGACGTCGGTCCGGGCCGGCACGCGCGCATTTGTACCCCATCGCGGCGATCGGTGGGCGAAAAAGAGAGTGTCTCGACAGGCGAATCGAGTCTGGCGCACCCGGCGCCGACTCGCGCTTCGCTGCTACGCTGCCGGCGCCCTGGAGGACCACGTGCAGAACGCGAGCGGCTGCGTGGAGGTCGACCCGGCGCTCGATCCGGTGGAGATCTCCTGCGTCCTGCTTCACGAGATCGAGCAGGAGGCGCGCAGCAGCCATCCGGAGGAGTGCTGCGGCCTGCTAACTGGCAACGAAACGACGCGTTTCATGCGGCTCCACAAGTGCAGCAACGAGATGACCGCCCTGCACCGGGCGTCCCCGGACATCCACCCGTGGGATGGCCGCTCCGCCTTTCACATCCATCCGCTCGAGTACGCGCGGATCGAGGAGGAGGCGATCGCCCGCGGCGAGCGCATCACGGCCGTGTATCACAGCCACGTCGGCGCGCGCGCCTACTTCTCGGCGATCGACCTCTCCTTCGCCTCGAGTCCGGACTTCCCGTTCCCGGATGCCGATCACATCGTCGTCGCAGTGGTCGACGGGGTCGTGCGCCGCGAGGAGCGAGGCCTCTATCGGCGTGCGTTCGCCGGGGGCCCGTTCCGGGGACACCCGATTCGAGAGCTTCCGGCGTGAGACCGCCCGCGAGCGCCCTGGCGCTGCTGCTGCTGCTCGCTGTGTCGGCTTGTACAGGCCGGACGGGGCCGGTCGTCGATCTCGAGACGCTTCCCCCGGAGCCGATCGCGTTCGTCTTCCTGGAGCCCGAGAAGGCTCGCGACCTGGCCGAACGGATGCAGAAGACGAAGCAGCAGCCGCAGGACCAGACGCCGGGCGTGGCGCGACTCGACCAGCTCGCGAAGCTGTTCAAGTCGGACGCCGACTCCCTCGCGAGCGAGCTGCTCGGGCGGCCGAGCCTGCTCGATCCGCGCACGGGTGAGGTGACCCCGTTCGACGCGCTGCCGAAGGGCTCGCGCCCGCTCGAGTGGTCGGGCGATCGCACGCGGCTCCTGTTCGCGGCGCCACGCTTCGACGTGTTCCAGATCTCGCAGGTGAACGTCGCGTCGGGCGAGGTGAGAACGTTCACGCAGGGAAAGGACGATCACCCGAGCGCGAGCCTGGCGCCCGACGGCAGCCTCGCGTTCGCGCAGCTGAGCGGCGCAACGGGAACGAAGGCCGGTGAGTCGCGCATCTACGTGTTCACCCCGGGTGGCGGCGAGCCGCGCCCGGTCTCGGCCGGTCCCTCCGACGTCTCGCCGGTCTGGTCGCGCGACGGCTCGATGCTCGTGTACCAGACGCGGGCGGCCGACGGCGGCCACGCGATCGCCGCGCTCCAGCCGCTGGACGGGACTCCGCGCATCCTGGCGCGCGGCCGCGACCCTGTCTTCACGCCGGACGGACAGTGGATCGTCTTCAGCCAGAAGCTCGCGGCGGGATACCGGCTGTGGCGGATGCACCCGGACGGATCGGGCAAGCTCGCGCTCGGCGTCGCACCGACGGAGGTCGGCGACGAGCTCCGCCCGGCCGTCTCGCCCGACGGTCGCTACGTGGCGTATGTGGCGGACGAGGCAGGCCGGCGTACGCTGCGGATCCGCCGCTTCGACGGTGGCGGGGACCGGGAGCTGCTCGGCTCGGGCGACGGGATGCTGCCGACCTGGTGAGGCGGAGCGAGGGAGAGACGAGGGCATGAGCACGGCAGGGCGCACGAGCGGAGAGGATCTGGTCCCGGTTCACGGCGGCCTCGGC
This sequence comes from Deltaproteobacteria bacterium, assembly GCA_020849175.1. GTDB lineage: Bacteria > Myxococcota_A > UBA9160 > UBA9160 > UBA9160 > MYXO. The sequence continues at coordinate 2,258 of JADLGR010000151.1, read as the reverse complement.
GAGCCGGTCGACCGGCGCGTGATGCTGAAGGAGCGCGCACGATTCCTGGCCGAGGCGAGCCGGCTGCCGTCGATTCGGGTGACGCGCGCCGACCTCTCGACGGTCTACCGGCTCGCAGACGGTGCGCTCTCGCCGCTCACCGGGCCGATGGGCGCCGAGGCCTGGCACCGCGTGCTCGACGAAGAGGTGGTGCTCCACGGTGGCCGGCGCTGGGCCTGGACGATCCCGCTGTCGCTGCCGGTCAGCGACGGCGAGGCGCGCGAGCTCGCCGCCGGCGGCGCCGCAGCGGTGCGCAGCGAAGAAGGCGAGATCGTCGCCGTGATCGAGGGTCTCGAGATCTTCGAGTGGGACAAGCACAAGCACGTCAAGTCGGTCTACGGAACCGACCGCTTCGACCATCCCGGCGGGCGGGCCGTAGAGAGCGATCCGCGCGGCAAGCTCGTCGGCGGCAGTCTGCGCGCTCTGCCGCGGCCGAGCCACCCGGAGTATGGCCAGTACATGCTCTCGCCACGCATGACGCGCGCGCTGATCCGGGACCGCGGCTGGGAGCGCGCGCTGGCGTTCCAGACCCGCAACCCGCTTCACCGCGCGCACGAGTACGCGCTCGTCGCCGGCGCGGAGCGGCTCACGCGCGAAGGCCACTTCACGGGCGTCGTGCTGAACCCGCTGGTGGGAGAGCTGAAGGGCGACGACGTTCCGGCCGTGATCCGGATGCGCGCGTATCGCAGGCTCCACGACGAGCGTCTGCTCGGTCAGGGCGATACCGACACCAATCTGTGGCAATCGGTCGGCTACGGGATCGCGGACGTGTTCGAGCTGATCGGCCTCGACATCAAGATGTTCTACGGCGGGCCCAAGGAGGCCGTGATGCACAGCATCTATCGCCAGAACTACGGCTTCAGCGACCTCGTGATCGGACGCAAGCACGCCGACGCCCCGTTCGAGGACGGCAAGCCGATCTGGGGCGACTTCGACGCGCAGGCGATCTTCGATTCGCTGCGCGGCGACCTGCGGATCCGGCCGTGCAAGATCGGCTTCGCCGCGTACTACGAGTCGATGGGACGCGTGGACCTGACCGAGAACCACCCGAACGAGGCGCCTCTGACCGTGAGCGGTACGAAGGTTCGCGAGCAGCTCCAGCGCGGCGAGGCGCCCGACCCGCGCATCCTGCGGCCCGAGATCGCCGAGATCCTGATCTCGTCGTACCGCGCCGCCGCGGGGTAGGGCAGCGAAGGGGCGGGGGATGCGGCTGGGTGTTCCGCGCGAGACCCGAGATCACGAGTTCAGGGTCGGGATGGTGCCGGACGGCGCGCGCGCACTGGTCGCGCAGGGCCACGAGGTCCTGATCGAGCGGGGCGCGGGCGAGGGAAGCGGCCTCGCGGACGAAGCCTACGCGAGCGCCGGCGCGCGTCTGGTCGGCGTCGACGAGGCGTGGTCGTCACCCGATCTGGTCGTGAAGGTGAAGGATCCCTCGCAGGACGAGGTGGGCCGGCTTCGCGCGGGGCAGACGCTCTTCACGTATCTGCACCTCGCCGCCTCGAAGGATCTCGCCGAGCGTCTGCTCGCCGCGGGCGTCGTCGGGATCGCGTACGAGACGATCCAGCACCCGGATGGCACCTTCCCGGTGCTCGCGCCGATGAGCGAGGTCGCCGGCAGGCTGGCGGTGCAGATCGGCGTCACGCTGCTCCAGAAGGACCGTGGCGGGAAGGGGCTCCTCCTCGGCGGAGTGCCCGGGGTGCTGCGCGGCCGCGTCGTCGTGATCGGGGCGGGCATCGTAGGCATCAACGCCGTGCGCGTGGCGCACGCGCTCGGCGCCGAGGTCGACGTGCTCGACGTCGACCTTCGTCGCCTGACCTACCTCTACGACATCTTCAGCGGAGATCTCAACACGCTGTTCTCGAACCGCGTGAATCTCGAGCGCTCGGTACGCACGGCCGATCTCGTGGTGGGAGCGGTCTATCTGCGCGGCCGGCGAACGCCGCGACTCGTCACGCGCGCGATGATTGCGAGCATGGCGTCCGGGTCGGTCGTCGTCGACGTGGCGGTCGATCAGGGCGGCTGCGTCGAGACCATCCGGCCGACCAGCCACTCGAGCCCGACCTACGTCGAGGAAGGCGTGATCCACTACGGGGTCACGAACATGCCCGGCGCCGTGCCACAGACCGCAACCTTCGCGCTCACGAACGTGACCTACGCCTTCGTCGAGCGGATGGCGGCGCTCGGCGTCGAGCGCGCGGTTCGCGAGGATCCGTCGCTCG
>JADLGR010000150.1 GCA_020849175.1 Deltaproteobacteria bacterium | reverse complement strand
GGCCGATCGGGCTCCTCTCGCCCGATCGGCCGCCGGCTCGAACTCTCACTTCGGTCGCTTCGCTCCGTACTTCGACCGGCTCTGATGCCGGTTCGTGACACCGGTCGAGTCCAGCGTGCCGCGCACGATGTGGTAGCGGACGCCGGGCAAATCCTTCACGCGGCCGCCGCGCACGAGCACGACGGAGTGCTCCTGCAGCTGGTGCCCCTCGCCCGGGATGTACGCGTTGACCTCGTGACCGTTCGTGAGCCGCACGCGCGCGACCTTTCGAAGCGCCGAATTCGGCTTCTTCGGCGTCGCCGTGAACACGCGCAGGCACACGCCCCGCCGCTGGGGAGATGCAGCCAGGTCCGGCGCCTTCGACTTCTTCAGATTGCGCGCGCGACCGAGGCGCACGAGCTGCTGCACGGTAGGCATGGCGACTCCCAAAGAGCGAAGAGACGAAGCCCGGGCGCACGCGACCGCGACTGCCCGACCGCGGTGACGCAGGCGTAGGGGATTCGCATGAGCGATGGCCCCGCGGCCAGCGTGCACCCGGGGCGAGCCGCGAGAGCAGGGGACCCGGAAAAGCCGGGGCAGGATACCGATCCCAAAAAACCTGTCAACGTCCGGGCTTGGATGCCCTAGCCGCCCCTTTGGGCGGCTCCGTGATCAGCGCTCCAGTCCCTCAGGGGAGCCGGCTTCCGCGAGCTGGTGCCCCTCGATCACCCGACCCGACGGGACCCCATCCGGCGGAGGCGCCGAGTCTTCGAAGCCGCCGGGCGCGCCTTCCGGGGCCTCGATCTGGATCCCGATGTTCTTGTAGCGAGCCAGACCCGTCCCGGCCGGGATCAGCCGGCCCATGATCACGTTCTCCTTGAGCCCGTTCAGGTGGTCGGTCTTGCCCCAGATGGCTGCCTCGGTCAGCACCTTGGTCGTCTCCTGGAACGACGCGGCCGAGATGAACGACTCGGTCGAGAGCGAGGCCTTGGTGATCCCGAGCAGCAGCGGCTCGCAGGTCGCCTTCTCCTTGCCCTCGGCCTCCATGCGCGCGTTCACCTCGTCGAACGCCGTCCGCTCGACCTGCTCGCCCACCAGGAAGTCGGTGTCGCCGACGTCCTTGATCCGTACCCGCCGCAGCATCTGCCGGACGATCACCTCGATGTGCTTGTCGTTGATCTTCACGCCCTGCAGCCGGTAGACCTCCTGCACCTCGTCGACCAGATACTTCGCGAGCTCCTTCTCCCCCTTGATCCGCAGGATGTCGTGCGGGTTCGACGAGCCGTCCATCAGCGCCTCGCCCGCACGGACGTGGTCGCCTTCGTGGACGCTCACGTGCTTGCCCTTCGGGATCAGGTACTCGCGCGGCTCACCGCCCTCCGGCGTCACCAGCACGCGTCGCTTGCCCCGCGCGTCGCTGCCGAAGGACACCGCCCCGTCGATCTCGCTGACGATCGCGTACTCCTTGGGCTTTCGCGCTTCGAACAGCTCTGCGACGCGCGGCAGCCCGCCCGTGATGTCCTTCGTCTTGGTCGTCTCACGCGGGATCTTCGCGACCACGTCGCCGGCCTTGACCTCCTCGCCTTCGGCCACGGCGAGGTACGCGCCCACCGGCAGCAGGCTGCGCGCGATCGTCTTGCCCTCCGCGTCCTTCACCGAGATCCGCGGGCGTAGCTCGGGGTCCTTCGACTCCGTCACCACCTTCGACGACATGCCGGTGAACTCGTCGACCTGCTCGGCCATCGTGGCGCCCTCGAGGATGTCGCCGAACTTGATCTGGCCGGCGACCTCCGAGAGGATCGGGTTCGCGAACGGGTCCCATTCGAGCAGCACGGCACCGGGCTTCACGGTCTCGCCATCGGCGACGATCACGTGGGCGCCATACACTACGGGATGTCGCTCGCGCTCGCGCCCGGTGGCGTCGACGACCGCGATCTCGCCGTTGCGGTTCATCGCGATTCGCCGCCCCGTGCGATCCTCGACGGTGCGCACGGCGTGGTAGTGAACGCGTCCTTCGCTCGTCGCCTCGGCACTCGACTGCTCGGCGCGTCGCGTTGCTGCGCCGCCGATGTGGAAGGTCCGCATCGTGAGCTGCGTTCCCGGCTCACCGATCGACTGCGCCGCGATCACGCCGACTGCCTCGCCGAGGTTGACCAGCGTTCCGCGGGCGAGGTCGCGCCCGTAGCACTTCACGCAGATCCCGCGCGGCGCCGCGCACGTGAGGCCCGAGCGGATCACGACCCGCTCGATGCCGGCGTCCTCGACCTTGCGAACTCGATCCTCGTCGATCTCGCCGCCCGCCGGAACCAGCACCTCGCCAGTGATCGGGTCGAGGACGTCATCGAGCGCCGTGCGGCCGAGGATCCGCTCACCGATCGCCTCGATGATCTCGCCGCCCTCGACGAGCGGACCCATCTCGATGCCGTCCTTCGTCCCGCAGTCGACGCCGCGAACGATCATGTCCTGCGCAACGTCGACCAGCCGGCGCGTCAGGTAGCCGGAGTTCGCCGTCTTGAGCGCGGTGTCGGCGAGACCCTTGCGCGCGCCGTGCGTCGAGATGAAGTACTGGAGCACCGAGAGCCCCTCGCGGAAGTTCGAGGTGATCGGCGTCTCGATGATCTCACCGGAAGGCTTCGCCATGAGGCCGCGCATTCCGGCGAGCTGGCGGATCTGCTGTGCCGATCCGCGAGCGCCCGAGTCGGCCATCATGTAGATCGAGTTGAAGCTCGGCACCTCGACCTCGTGGCCCTGCTCGTCGCGTACCATGTCGGTACCGAGACGCTCGAGCATCTGCCGCGCGACCTGCTCCGTCGTCTGGGCCCAGATGTCGATCACCTTGTTGTACCGCTCGCCGTCGGTGATCAGACCCTCCTGGTACTGCTGCTCGATCAGATGCACCTGTCCGCGCGCCGCATCGACGAAACGCTCCTTGTCGCTCGGGATCTGCATGTCGTCGACGCAGATCGAGATCCCGGCGGCCGTCGCATGCTGGTAGCCGAGCGTTCGCAGGCGGTCGGCGAGGATCACCGTCGCTTTGCTCCCGAGCCGCCGGTACGCCTGGTCGATGAGCTCGCCGAGCGCCTTCTTGTCCATCACCTTGTTGAGAATTTCGAACGGAATCTCCGCCGGAACGACGTCACGCAGCAGCACGCGCCCGGTGGTCGTCTCGACCACCTGCCCGTCCATCCGCACCTTGATCGCGGCTTGCAGCTCGATCGCGCCGGCGTCGTACGCGACGCGCACCTCTTCGGGACTCGAGAAGCGCCGTCCTTCGCCGGCCGCGCCCGGGCGTTCGCGCGTCATGTAGTAGGAGCCGAGCACGATGTCCTGCGTCGGGCCGATGATCGGCCGGCCGGTCGCCGGGCTCAGGATGTTGTTGGTCGACATCATGAGCACGCGCGCCTCGATCTGCGCCTCGACCGACAGCGGGACGTGAACGGCCATCTGGTCGCCGTCGAAGTCGGCGTTGAACGCCGCGCAAACCAGCGGATGGAGCTGGATCGCCTTGCCGTCGATCAGCATCGGCTCGAACGCCTGGATACCGAGACGGTGCAGCGTCGGCGCGCGATTCAGCATGACGGGATGCTCCTGGATCACCTCCGCCAGGATGTCCCAGACCTCGGGCCGCTCCTTCTCGACCATCTTCTTCGCGGCCTTGATCGTCGTCACGAAGCCCTGCTGCTCGAGCTTCGAGTAGATGAACGGCTTGAAGAGTTCGATCGCCATCCGACTCGGAAGGCCGCACTGGTGCAGGCGCAGCTCGGGCCCGACGACGATCACCGACCGGCCGGAGTAGTCGACGCGCTTGCCCAGCAGGTTCTGCCGGAACCGGCCCGACTTGCCCTTGAGCATGTCGGAGAGCGACTTGAGCGGCCGCTTGCTCGGACCGGTGATCACGCGGCCACGGCGCCCGTTGTCGAACAGCGCATCGACCGCCTCTTGCAGCATCCGCTTCTCGTTGCGGATGATGACCTCGGGAGCGTTCAGCTCCTGGAGGCGCTTCAAGCGGTTGTTGCGGTTGATCACGCGGCGGTAGAGGTCGTTCAGGTCGCTCGTCGCGAACCGACCGCCGTCGAGCGGAACCAGCGGCCGCAGGTCCGGCGGGAGGACCGGGACCACCTCGAGAATCATGTGCTCGGGCTTGTTGCCCGACTCGCGGAAGGCGTCGAGCACCTTGAGGCGCTTGGCGAGCTTCTTGCGCTTGGCCTCGGAGGTCGCGTCCTTCATCTCGGCGCGGAGCGTCTGACACTCCTTCTCGACGTCGATCCTGCCGAGCATCTCGCGAATCGCCTCGGCGCCGATCCCGTACGAGAACGAGTCTCGCCCGTACTGTTCCTTCACCTCGAGCAGCCGCTCGTCGGGGAGCAGCTCGCCGAAGCGAAGCGGCGTGTCCTTCGGATCAGTGACGACGTGCGCCTCGAAGTAGAGCACCTTCTCGAGGTCTCGCAGCGAGACTTCGAGGATGTTTCCAATGCGCGACGGCAGGGACTTCAAGAACCAGATGTGCGCGACCGGCGTCGCGAGCGTGATGTGCCCCATCCGCTCGCGACGCACCTTCGACTGGATCACCTCGACGCCGCACTTCTCGCAGACCACGCCCCGGTGCTTCATGCGCTTGTACTTGCCGCAGTTGCACTCGTAGTCCTTGACCGGGCCGAAGATCTTGGCGCAGAACAGCCCGTCGCGTTCGGGCTTGAACGTCCGGTAGTTGATCGTCTCGGGCTTCTTCACCTCGCCGAACGACCACTCGCGGATCTTCTCCGGCGACGCGATCGCGATGCGAATGGCGTTGAAAGCGAGCGGATCCTTCGGCTTCTCGAAGAGGTTGTAGAGATCGCGCATGGATCGCCCTCCTCAGCTCTTGTCTTCGAGGAGCTCGACGTCGAGGCCAAGAGCCATCAGCTCCTTGACCAGCACGTTGAAGCTCTCCGGAAGACCGGGCTCGAGCACGTTGTCGCCCTTGACGATCGACTCGTACATGCGGGTGCGACCCAGCACGTCGTCCGATTTCACGGTCAGGAACTCCTGCAGGCCGAACGCAGCTCCGTAGGCCTCGAGCGCCCAGACCTCCATCTCGCCGAGACGCTGGCCGCCGAACTGCGCCTTGCCGCCGAGAGGCTGCTGCGTGACGAGGCTGTACGGCCCGATGCTCCGCGCGTGGATCTTGTCGTCGGCGAGGTGGTGGAGCTTCAGGACGTAGAGGATGCCGACCGTGACGTCGCCGTCGAAGGCATCGCCGCTTCGTCCGTCGAAGAGCACCGTCTGCCCGCTCGTCGGAAGGCCCGCGCGTCGCAGCTCCTCCTGGATCTCGTCCTCCTTGGCTCCATCGAAGACCGCCGTCGCCATGTGAACGCCCTTGCGCAGGTTCCGGGCGAGATCGAGCAGCGCCTCCGGCGACGCCTTGTCGAGGACGCGCGCCACGTTCGGAGCGTGATAGACCTGCTTGAGCCGCTCGCGAATCCGCTCCGGACTGCTCTCGTGCTCGAGGAACTCGCCGATGCGCTGGCCGAGACCGTACGAAGCCCAGCCCAGATGCGTCTCGAGGATCTGCCCGACGTTCATTCGCGACGGGACGCCGAGCGGATTGAGCACGACGTCGACCGGACGGCCGTCCGCGCCGTACGGCATGTCCTCGACCGGAAGGATCCGCGAGATCACGCCCTTGTTGCCGTGCCGTCCGGCCATCTTGTCGCCGACCGAGAGCTTGCGCTTGATGGCGACGTAGACCTTGACCATCTTGAACACGCCCGGGGGAAGCTCGTCGCCCTTCTTGAGCCGCGCGATCTTCTCTTCGAAGACCGTACGGATCACCGAGCTCTGCTCCTCGACGCCCGCGAGCAGTCGATCGACCTGCTCCTGCGCCCGCGCGTCGGAGACCTGGATCTCCTTCCACCGCCGTTGCGGAATCTCTCCCAGCTTTTCGCCCGTGATCGTGTCACCGGACTCGATCCACGTCTGCTTCTTGCGTTCGTCGGCGACGCGATTCGCGGCGCGCTTGCCAGTCAGGAGCTCACGAACCCGGTTCATCGCGCTGTCACGGACGATCCGGATCTCGTCCTCCTGGTCCTTGCGGAGCCGGTCGACCTCGGCCTCCTCGATCGCCCGCGCGCGCTCGTCCTTCTCGACGCCACGGCGCGAGAAGACCTGCGCACCGATCACGGTCCCCGCCACTCCGGGCGGAACGCGCAGCGAGGTGTCCCGCACGTCCCCCGCCTTCTCGCCGAAGATCGCTCGCAGCAGCCGCTCCTCGGGAGAGAGCTGCGTCTCGCCCTTCGGCGTGATCTTTCCGACCAGGATGTCGTCGGGCTTGACCTCGGCGCCGATCCGGACGATCCCCGCCTCGTCGAGGTCCTTGAGCGCCTCCTCGCCGACGTTCGGGATGTCGCGAGTGATCTCCTCCTTCCCGAGCTTCGTGTCTCGCGCGACGCACTCGAACTCCTCGATGTGGATCGAGGTGAAGAGGTCGTCCTTCACGACGCGCTCGGAGATGAGGATCGAGTCCTCGAAGTTGTATCCGCCCCACGGCATGAACGCGACGACGACGTTCGCGCCGAGCGCGAGCTCGCCCCGTTCGGTCGCGGGACCGTCCGCGATCACCTGTCCGCGCCGAACGCGGTCTCCCGGCTTCACGATCGGCCGCTGGTTGATGCACGTGTTCTGGTTCGATCGCTGGTACTTGATCAGGTTGATGATGTCGACGTTCGATCCCTTGCCGTCGTCTTCGTCGGGCTTGATCACGATCCGGCTCGCATCGACCGACTCGACCGTTCCGTCGCGGCGGGCCACGACCGTCACGCCCGAGTCGCGCGCGACGACCGCCTCCATGCCGGTGCCCACGAGCGGCGCCTGCGTCCGCATGAGCGGCACTGCCTGCCGCTGCATGTTCGAGCCCATGAGCGCTCGGTTCGCGTCGTCGTTCTCGAGGAACGGGATCATCGACGCCGCGACCGAGACGAGCTGGTTCGGTGAGACGTCCATCATCTGGATCTCGGCCGGCGGCAGCATCACGAACTCGCCCGCCTTCCGCGCCGAGATCTGGTCGCTCAGGAACCGCCCGCGCTCGTCGAGCGCGGCGTTGGCCTGTGCGATCGCGAGACGCTCTTCCTCGAGCGCCGAGAGGTACTTCACCTCGTTCGTCACCCGCCCGTCGGTCACGACGCGGTAGGGCGTCTCGATGAACCCGTAGTCGTTCACGCGCGCGAAGGTCGAGAGCGACGCGATCAGACCGATGTTCGGGCCTTCCGGCGTCTCGATCGGGCAGATTCGGCCGTAGTGCGTCGGATGAACGTCGCGCACCTCGAAGCCCGCGCGCTCGCGCGTGAGCCCTCCCGGCCCGAGGGCCGAGAGCCTGCGCTTGTGCGTCACCGCCGACAGCGGGTTCGTCTGGTCCATGAACTGCGAGAGCTGGCTCGAACCGAAGAACTCCTTGATCACGGCCGAGACGGGCTTCGAGTTGATGAGATCGTGCGGCATCAGCGTCTCGATCTCCTGGAGCGACATGCGCTCCTTGATCGCACGCTCCATTCGCACGAGACCGATCCGGTACTGGTTCTCGAGCAGCTCGCCGACGACCCGCACGCGGCGGTTGCCGAGATGGTCGATGTCGTCGATGCGCTTGTCCGGATCCGCGCCGTTCTTGAGATCGACCAGATACTTGACCGCGGCGAGGATGTCCTCGGGTCGCAGCGTCGGAAGCTCCTTGAGCGGGACCTCCTGCCGCGGACCGTTCGGTCCGCTCGCGAGCAGCGTCGCCCGCTCCTCGGCCGGCAGCCCGAGCTTGTGGTTCATCTTGAGGCGGCCGACGCGGGAGAGGTCGTATCGCTCGGCGTTGAAGAACAGGTTGTTGAACAGGTTCGTCGCCGTGTCGATCGTCGGCGGGTCTCCCGGCCGCAGTCTGCGGTAGATGTCGAGGATCGCCTCGTCCTGGCTCAGCGTCTTCGCGTCGGCGAGCAGCGTATCGCGCAGCGACGTTCCCGTGAGGATCGGGTCGAGATACAGCAGCGGGAACTCGTGGATGCCGCGATTTCTCAGCTCCTCGAGATGGGCCTCGGTGATCTCTTCGTTGCACTCGAGGATCACTTCGCCGGTGTTCTCGTCGACGATGTCGATCGGCGCGACGCGCTTCACGGCATCGCTGCGCAGAACGTCCTCGATGCCGACCTGGATCCACTCGAGCCCGGCCTCGACGATCCGGCGCACCGCCGCCTTGGTGAACTTCTTGTCCTTGCGAACGAGGACGTTCCCGGCGTCGTCGCGCACCTCTCGTGTGCAGCGCTGCCCCTCGAGCAGGCTCGGCACCACCTTCTTCAGGAGCTTCTTGCCGTCGATGCGGACGAGCTCGGGATCGTAGAAGTGCGTCAGCAGGAACTCGGGCGTGTAGCCGAGCGCCTTGAGCAGCACGGTGGCGTGAAGCTTTCGCCGCCGGTCGATCCGCGCGTAAATGAGGTCTTTGTGGTCGAATTCGAGATCGAGCCACGAGCCGCGGTACGGGATGATGCGGCAGGAGTAGAGCTTCTTGCCGGCCGCGCTGACGGTCGACGACGTGGTCGTGTCGAAGAAGATTCCCGGAGACCGGTGGAGCTGCGAGACGATCACGCGCTCGGTGCCGTTGACGATGAAGGTGCCGTTGTCGGTCATGATCGGGATCTCCCCGAAATAGACCTCCTGCTCCTTCACGTCGCGAATGCTCTGCGCTCCCTCGGACTCGTCCCACGCCACGAGCCGAATCGTCACCTTGAACGGCGCGGCGTACGTCATGCCCCGTTGCAGGCACTCCGGAACGTCGTACTTGGGCTCCTCGAGCGTGTAGCCCACGAACTCGAGCGACGCGGTCTCGTTGAAGTCCTTGATCGGGAAGACGGAGTTGAACACCTGCTGCAGGCCGGTGTTCTCGCGCTTCTCCATCTCGACGTTCGTCTGCAGGAAGCGTTCGAACGACGCCTTCTGGATCTCGATCAGATTGGGAATCTCGAGGATCGGGGGGATCTTCGAGAAACTGCGCCGGATGCGCGGAGCGTTCTCGGAAAAGAGGATCTCGGTCACGGCTTCGGTCGCCCTCCGGTTCGGAGTCATCGACTCGCGCGCCCGCGCACGTGCGCGGGCGCACACCCGGCGAGGCGGCCTACTTGACCTCGACCTGCCCGCCCGCCGCTTCGAGCTGCGCCTTCATCTTCGCGGCGTCGTCCTTCGACACGCCTTCCTTGACCGGCTTGGGCGCGCCCTCGACCAGGTCCTTGGCCTCCTTGAGGCCGAGGCCCGTGATCGCACGAACCTCCTTGATGACCTGGATCTTCTTGTCGCCCGCCGTCAGCAGGATGACGTCGAACTCCGTCTTCTCTTCCACTGCCGCCGCGGGCGCCGCACCGGCCACGGCCGCCACGGCGACCGGGGCCGCCGCCGAAACTCCCCACTTCTCTTCGAGGAGCTTCGCCAGCTCCGCGGCCTCCATCACCGTGAGGCCCGAGAGCGTCTCTGCGATCGTGTTCAAGTCGGCCATGATTCTTTCTCCTGTTGTCTCTCGTCACAGGCTGCGGAGCGCATCCGCCGCCTGCCCCGCCAGCCGGCGGGATTCCACGATTCCGCGGGTCCCTTCCCGCGCGAATGACTTCCTGCCCGGCCTACGCGCCCGTGCCGGCTTCTTCGAGCTGCTTGCGTCGCGCCTCGACCACGCGCGCGAGCTGTCCGGCCGGCGCCGCCAGCAGCCGCACGAGCTGCCCGGCCGGCGCCTGCAGCAGCCCGATCAGCTTGCCGCGGAGCTCGTCGAGGCTCGGCAGCGTCGCGAGCGTCGCGATGTCCGCGCGGGCGATTGCACGCCCTTCGAGCACGCCAGCGCGGATCTGGAACACCTCGTTCTGCTTGGCGTAATCGACGAGGATCTTCGCCATCCGCACCGGGTCGCCATAGGCGATCGCGATCGCCGTCGGGCCCTTGAAGTGCGGAATCACCGCGGCCACGTCCGACCCTTCTGCCGCACGCCGCAGCAGCGAGTTCTTCGTGACCCGGTACTCGTACTGCCCTGCGCCTTCCGCACGAAGCTGGCGGCGCAGCTTCTCCGACGCCTGGACGCCGAGGCCGCAGTACTCCGCGACGACGACGCTGGTCGCGCGCTGGAACTTCGCCTGCAGCTCGGCAACCTGCTCTTCCTTCTGCGCTCGCGTGAGCATCCCGCCTCCTAGGCCGCGTGCGCCGCGACCGACGACGGATCGACCCGGATACCGGGACCCATCGTGGTCGAGATCGTGACCTTCTTCATGTACGTGCCCTTGCTCGCCGCGGGCTTCGCTCGCAGCACCGCATCCAGGATCGCCGAGGCGTTCGCCACCAGCGCCTCCGGCGAGAACGAGCGCTTGCCGATCGAGACGTGGACGATGCCGGCCTTCTCGACCCGGTACTCGACCTTGCCGGCCTTGGTCTCGCGGACCGCCTGTCCGACGTTCGCGGTCACCGTACCGAGCTTCGGGTTCGGCATGAGGCCGCGCGGGCCGAGCACCTTCCCGAGGCGGCCGACGACGCCCATCATGTCGGGGGCCGCGATCACACGCTCGAAGTCGAGCCAGCCCTCTTCCTGGATCTTCTTCGCGAGATCCTCGGCGCCGACGTAGTCGGCGCCGGCGTCACGCGCCTCCTTCTCCTTGTCCCCCTTCGCAAAGACGAGCACGCGCAGGCTCTTGCCCGTGCCGTGCGGGAGCACGATCGACCCGCGCACCATCTGGTCGGCGTGCTTGGGATCGACGCCGAGGTTGATGGCGAGATCGACGCTCTCGTCGAACTTCGTCACCGGCAGCGACTTGAGCAGCGACACCGCATCGGAGAGCGGGTAGCTCTTCGCACGGTCGATCTGCGTCGCTGCCGTCTTCATGCGCTTGCCCGCGGCCATCGCTCAGCCCTCCACCACGTCGAGGCCCATCGATCGCGCGGTGCCCTCGATGCTCCGCATCGCCTGCTCGACCTCGTGGGCGTTGAGGTCCTTGAGCTTCAGGGTCGCGATCTCGCGCACCTGGCTCTTCGTCACCGTCCCGCACTTGGTACGGTTCGGCTCCCCCGAGCCCTTCTCGAGCCGCGCCGCCTTCTTGAGCAGGACCGCCGCGGGCGGGGTCTTGAGCTCGAAGGTGAAGGTGCGGTCCGCGTAGACCGTGATCAGCGCCGGGATGATGAGACCGGCCTGGTCCTGCGTCCGCGCGTTGAACGCCTTGCAGAACTCCATGATGTTGACGCCGTGCTGGCCCAGCGCCGGGCCGACCGGCGGTGACGGATTGGCCGCGCCCGCCGGGCACTGGAGCTTCACGACTGCAACGACTTTCTTCGCCATGACCTTCCTTCGCCGCACCCGCTCCGCCGGCCGCGGCCTTCGCTCACCGGCTCCTCGCCGAGGGCGCTACGCCTTCTCTACCTGCATGAAGTCGAGCTCGACGGGCGTCGCACGACCGAAGACCTGCACCATCACCCGAACCTTCTCCTTCTCCGGCTTCACTTCGTCGACGAAGCCCGAGAAGTTCGCGAAGGGCCCGCTGATCACGCGGACGTTCTCCCCTTCTTCGAAGCGGATCTTCGGTTTGGGCTTGACGGCTCCTTCCTTGATCTGCTGCGTCATGCGCGCGACCTCCTCGTCGGAGATCGGCGTCGGCTGCGTCCCGCCACCCACGAAGCCCGTGATCTTCGGTGTCCCCCGCACGACGTGCCACGTGTCGTCGTCGAGATCCATGTGAACGAGGATGTAGCCGGGGAAGAACTTGCGCTTCGAGGTGCGCTTCTCGCCCTTCACGACCTCGACGACGTTCTCCTCGGGGATGAGGATCTCGTCGAACTTCTCCTCCACGTTCATCGTTCGCGCGCGCTCGAGGAGCGCCTGCCGGGCCTTCACCTCGTGGCCGGAGTAGGTGTGCACGATGTACCACTTCTTGGACATCTGGCGTCGCGTTCCCCGGTCCCTCTACGGGACGATGAGACGGATCCCCTGCGCGAGCACGTAGTCGACGATCCCGAGCACCAGCGTCATCAGCGCCAGGATCACGACGACTCCGATGGTTCCCCCCACGTACTCACGCTGCGTCGGCCACGTGACCTTGCGCATCTCGCTTCGAACGTCCGACAGGTACTGCCGAGACGTCCGCACCCATTCTCCCGGACTCCACTCCACAGTCGCTCCACCGCTCGATTGGCAGGCGCGGAGGGACTCGAACCCCCAACCCCCGGATTTGGAGTCCGGTGCACTACCAGTTGTGCTACGCGCCTAAGTCTCGTTACCGCGCCTCGTATTCGACTAGACCAGGATCTCGGAGACGACGCCGGCGCCGACGGTACGGCCGCCCTCGCGGATCGCGAAGCGCAGCTCCTTGTCCATCGCGATCGGCGTGATCAGCTCGACCACCATCTCCACGTTGTCCCCG
>JADLGR010000149.1 GCA_020849175.1 Deltaproteobacteria bacterium | reverse complement strand
GAGCGCTCGCCGTGTTCGTCCTGTCGGCGCATGCCGACATCGATCCGCGTACACGCGGACTCCAGGATCTGGCGCGGGCCAGCCGCAGCCTTGGTGAGAGCGCGGAGGTGATGCGCTCGATCGGCCGCGAGGCGGGTGCTGCGATCGGAACCGCGGCGTGCGCCATCCGCGCGGACGAGAGCGACACCCGTATCGGGGCTGCGAGCGCGCGCGTTGCGCTGGCCGTCCACGGAGGGTCCGACGAAGACGCTGCTGCCGAGCAGCTCGCCGAGCGAAGGCGCGATGCTCTCACAGCCCTGGAGATCGATCCCGACACCAGGGTGCGTACGCAGGAGCTGATGCGGCGGGCCGACGCGCTCGCGGCGACACTGCCGGCCCGCGAGGCCCGCGAGCGCATCGCGCGCGTCCGACTCTATCTACGCGACCGCGCGGCGCCTGTCTTCGCGGGGGGTCGCGTCGCACAGGTCGAAGTGCAGGCACTCCACATCGGCGCTGCGCACTGGCTCGCGCTCCCGCTCGAGCCGACCGTGCGGGTAGGCCTCGACTGGGCCCGCAGACAGGGCTCCGAGGCGGCGGCCGTCCTCTCGATCGCCAACGGCTGGCTCCGGTACCTGCCGCATGCGCAGGACTTCGCGGAGCCCGACGCTCATCGGGGCTACGAGATCCTCAGCTCGACCTTCGAGCCGCAGGCCGCCACGGCGCTGCTGGAGGCAGGGGAGGGGCTGCACGCCGGATGAAAGTGACATTGACTTTCATTTTCCCATGCACTAGGCTCAGGACCGAGGAGTCGGCGCTTGATCGTCTGTCACTGCAAGGGGATCTCGGACCGCGACATCCGCGCTGCCGTTCGCTCCGGAGCGAACACCATCGCCGCGGTCGGTGCGCGCTGCGCGGCGGGGACGGGCTGCGGAGGCTGCCACGTCGTGATCGACGAGATCCTGCAGGCCGAGCGCGCGCCGCAAGGGCGATCGGGCGCCGGAGTCTTCGGACGCCTCGCTCCCTCGCGCTGACCGCCGCCGCGTCCTAGCTTCGTGCAAGGACGTTCGCAGGAGGCGGTATGCAGGGCGACCGAGAGGTCATCGAAGCGCTCAACGAGATCCTCACGGCCGAGCTCACGGCCGTGAACCAGTACTTCATCCACTCGCGGATGTGTGAGAACTGGGGCTACCAGCGTCTCGCGAAGCAGAAATTCGACGAGTCGGTCGGTGAGATGAAGGATGCCGATCGGGTGATCCGACGCATCCTCTACCTCGAGGGTGTTCCGAACATGCAGCGGCTCGGTCCGGTACGCGCCGGTGAGGACGCTGTCGAGCAGCACCGTCTCGATCTCGACATGGAGAAGGCCGCCATCGCCCGGTACAACGACGCGATCGCGTTGTGTGTGCGCAAGGGCGACAACGGGACTCGCGATCTGCTCGAGGACATTCTGCGCGGCGAGGAGCACGGCGCAGACTGGCTCGAATCGCAGCTTCACATCGTCGACGAGATCGGCAAGGAGCGATACCTCGCCGAGCAGATCCACGACTAGCGCGACTGAGTCACGCTCGTTCCTGGCCAAGGCGCGACGAGAAGGGTCTCGCTGCCGGAAGCGCGATCGTCGGCTGACACGGCGACAGCGCTAGGAGGGGAGTGCCGGGCGTCCGGTGAGCGCGAGGCGCGAGGACCGAGACCGCTCGCCGAGGACCGCTCGCATGGCGACGCCGAGGGCGATACCCGTCGCACTCGCTGCGAGGTCTGCCAGCGCCGGCGGCAGTAGGCCCGTGAGCGGCGTTGCGAGGAGTGCCAGCACGGCGATGACGACCGCGGTCGCCGACGCCAGCGATGCACGAAGCCACAGGCCGAGCGGCACGAAGAGCGCCGCGAGCCAGGCGGCGTTGAGCCACGGCCCGGCAGCCGGCGAGAGGCTCTGTGGAAACCACACCAGCCGCCACCCGGAGCCCGCGCTGAAGCCGATCGGACACGCGCTGCGCTCGCCGAGCGACAGGCACCAGCCGTTGCCTTCGCGACGCGCTCCGAGAGCGATCGGCTCGCCCGCACGTACGTCGTCGAGGACGCCGGGCCATCGCATCCCGGGACGATCGAGGCTCACGGCCTGCGCGCGCGTGCGGACGCGGAGAACGAGATCTCCGCGCTCAGCGCCGAGCAGCACGATCTCGCGGTGCAGATCGTCATGGATGCTGAAGATCGGCGCGAGCGACGTCGTCCGCTCCCCGGCGACGGCGTCGACGCGTAGCGGCACGCCGTCGAGCCACAGATGCCTCACGACATCGGAGTGTGCGAGCCGTCCGTTCGGCAGCGGCTCCGCGCCGAGGTGTGCCGAGGAGACACGCCCGGTGTAACGGTCGAGGTGGCCGAGGTCGAGCGTCCAGCCCGCGTAATACTCGGTCGGCGGAAGTGCGGGCGCGAGCAGCACTCCGGTGCCGAGCAGGATCGCGGCGACGACGATCGACCACACGAGACCGAGGCGGATCGCGCCACTCCGGCCTGGCCAGAGCCAGCGCGGTGCGCTCCTGACGAGAGCGCTCCCGACGAGGGCTCCGGCGACGTTGCTGACGAGATCGGCTGCATTGCCGTAGCGGCCCGGGATCTGCACCTGCGCCAGCTCGATTGCGGCCGAGAGCGCCGTCGCGCACAGCGCGACCCTGATCGCGCCCGCTCCGCGGCCCCCGAGCGCGATTCCGAGTGGAACGAACAAGATGACGTTGCGGACGGCGTCTGCGAGACCGAAGCGCAGCGAGAACGATCCGCCGTCCTCGGCGTATCGTGGAGCGATCGGCCAGAGTGTGAGCAGGAGGATGCCCGCCACCGCGGCAGCGACGGCGAGCATGCCCGGACGGAACGACGGCACATCGACACCAATCCGTGTCGGCCGCCGCCTCCTCACTCGATGTCCACGCGGAGCAGGAGGGCCCGGTCGTCTCGAGACCTCGACCGCTCGGCGCCGGTCGGCAGCCGACTGTCCGCGTCGTCGGCGGCGCGCGTGAGGCCACCGACGACGACCGTCTCGCCCGGCGAGACCGTTACCACCGTCGATGCCCCCGCACTCTCGATCTGGCCGCCGCGACCGAACCGGCCGGCGAACGGCGCGAGGTCGACTTCGACACGGCCGTCGCCGAGGATGCGCGGCCGCGCCTCGAAGCCGGTCGCGGCGGTCACGAGCTGCGTGCTCGCTCCCCAGCGACCGTGGGTCGTGAGGGGTACGGTCTGGCCGGTCTCGATGCGGCCGGACTCGCCTTCGGTGACGCGGACCAGCCCCGAGAACGTCTCGTCGGCGCGACGATCGACGCCTTGCGCGCGCAGCGTCGCCGACGAGCCCGATCCGGGTGGTCGGCGCACGTTCCCGATCCGGAAGTCCCCTGCCTCGACGGTCCAGCGTACGTCGAAGCCCTCTGCTTCGAGCTCACTCACGCGGCGGGTGTCGTAGCGCAGGACGACGGTCCGAAGACGTCGGTCCTGCGCGCCGAGGAGCGCGAGCGCGTCGGCCACGGCCGGCGGATCGCCCATCAGCACGAGCGAGTTGGTACCGCGGTCGAGCGCGACGCTGCCGCTTCCCGCCAGTACCGCCTCGACGATCGGGAGCAGATCCTCGGCGGTGCGGTACTTCGCCTTGTAGACCTCGACGCGGCGCTGCGCGAGCACGGGCGCCGGGAGCAGCGCCCACGCGAGCGCGATCGCCAGCGCCGCCGTCCGAAGGGCTCTCATGCCGCCATGATAGGCGCGGCCTCGCGCGTTCGCGCTCGGAAGCGGAGCACCATGACCACTCTCACTCGTTCGGCGCGCGCGTCGTCTTGACCAGCACGCCCTGCGCGTAGTGGAGCTCGATCTTCTCGTAATCGTGCGAGCCCCACGGTGGCCACCAGCCGGGCGCCTTCCACGCGAGCCAGCGGCCCTCGGGAACGCCGTGCACGTAGAGTCCCATGCGGCGGACGTGGCCGTCGTCGAACCACTCGGTCCACGGGCCGTGGCGCGCTCCGTCGGGGAGCGTGCACCACTGCGCGGGCCAGGTGGCGAACTCCTCCCAGTATCTCTCCGAGCGGTGGAAGCGGGTTCCGTCGGGGCATGCTTCGGGCCCCCAGGCGCCCTGCGGGCGCACGGGCGGCGCGGGCGATGCACACGATGCGCACGCAGTGAGGAAGATGGCGCTCACCGTCGACCGCAGACGCACGACCACGTTGTCCGGCTCCGCTAGCCGCAGGCGAGCCGCAGCCCGGGCCTCGGCCACTCGATGGAGACGAGGCGACCGGTACCGGAGAGCGTGCAGAACGCCGTACGCAGGTCGGAGCCACCAAAGCACAGGTTCGTCGTCAGCGGGTCGGGGAGCGGGACGTGCGCGATCTGCCCGCCGTCCGGTGAGACGTCCGTGATGCCGCCGTTGGCCAGCGTCGCGATGCAGACGTGGCCTTCACCGTCGACGGCGAGCGAGTCGAAGAGCTGATAGCCCGGAAGGCCTACGAGGAGCGTTCCGCCTGCGGCTCCGAAGCCCGCCGCGCGCGCGACCTCACCCGGCTTCGTGACCTGCCACGCCCAGACGCGGCCCGTGTGGGTCTCCGCGACGTAGAGCCGGCGGCCATCCGGCGACAGGCCGACGCCGTTCGGCGAGTCGAGCGGAAAGAGGACCTCGCGGATGTGCGACCCGTCGGCCTTCGCATAGAACACGCCCGTGCGATCCTTCTCGCGCTCGCGCGTCGTCCCGTGATCGGTGAACCAGAAGCCGCCGTGCGCGTCGAAGACGAGATCGTTCGGAGCGAGCAGGCGGCGGCCGTCGCAGGTGTCGTAGAGGCGCTCGACCTTTCCTGTCGCGAGGTCGATGCGCTCGATGCGTCCGCCCTCGTGGCCAGGGGGCGTCGGTCCCGGAACGATCAGGCCACCGACCTCGTGCCAGGTGAAGCTCCCGCCGTTGTTCGTGACGTAGAGCTTCCCGTCCGGGCCGATCGCCGCGCCGTTTGGCCCGCCGCCGGGCTCGGCGACGGTCTGCTTCGATCCGTCCGGCGCGATTCGTGTGAGCCGTCCGGCGGCGATCTCCACCACGACGACGCTGCCGTCCGGCAGCCACACCGGCCCCTCCGGAAAGCGAAGGCCGCTCGCAATCTCCCGGATCTTCGGCATCCGCGTCTCCTCCGACGGCCTAGAATGCGCCGGCGGCCCGCAAAGCGAAAGCAGGGTGTGGCGGCCGCGGAGGGCACCGATCGTGAATGCGCTCGAAGCAGGAGGGGGCCTCGCCCTCGTTCGCGATGCCGGAGGGCGTTTTCGCATCGCGTGGCGAGAGAGCGACTGGCTCGGACCGATCGCGCTTCGCTTCGAGCCTCACGGTGACGGAGCGCCGGCACCGGGTGCGACGGGTTTCGACGGCGCGGACGATCTCGGCGCCTTCCGCGGCGTCGCCCTTGCCTCGGCCGGCCTTGCGCTTCCGGTCGAAGCGAGCGTGCGCGCCTATGCCGGCTCGCCGCTTCTCGTCTTCCGTCTCGAAGCGAAGGCCGCACTCTCCGAGCTCGCGACCGGTGAGTTCGCACGCGTCTCGGTGGCGTGGCCGGCGTTCGATCCCGAGGCGCGTGCGGCCGGTGGGGTGCCGGAGGGGACTCGCACCTACGGCCATCAGTTCACGGAGTTCGCCCTTCCCGTGAGCGGCGACGATCGGTGTCGTGGCTACACGTTCGCGCCGCATCGCCCGGCCGTCGTCGAGCCGCTCCTGTTCATCGCGCCGGACCTCCGGACGCTCTTGCTCTCGCCCCTCGACGGCTTCCACGAGCAGGTCATCGCCGTGCCGCGGGACGGCGACGAGGCAGCGCGTGGCGTTCGCTGCGGCTGGCACGGCGATCTCGACGACGTGCCCGCGGGCTTCGCGACCGAGCTCGCCGTGCTCGCGGCGCCCGGCCCGCGCGCAGCGCTCGAGACCTTTGGTGCGCTGCTGCTGCGGCGGCACGCGACGCGGCGCCCGTCGCGCTACGCGGACCCGGGTGTCGGCCGCCTCTCGTACTGGACCGACAACGGATCGGTGTACTACTACCGTACGGAGCCGGGCGAGGACTACACGACGACGCTCGAGCGCACCGTCGCGACGCTGCGCGCCGAGCGCGTGCCGATCGGATCGGTGCAGATCGACTCGTGGTTCTATCCGCACGAGACGCTGCGGCCCGTCTCGGAGGAGGGAGCGCCGGTCGTTCCGCCGACCGGCATGCTGCGCTGGGAGCCGCGCGACGATCTGTTCCCGGAAGGATTCTCCCGCCTGCGCGAGAGGCTCGGCGGGCTTCCGCTCACGTTTCACGCGCGCCACTTCTCGTCGAAGTCGCCGTACTTCGAGGCGCACGCCGCATGGTGCGATGAGGCGTTCGCGCACCCGGCCGGCGCCGAAACGGAGCCGAACTCACCGCCCGGTTCCGGCGCCGAGGCGAGCAATCTGCTCGACCTCCTGCTCGAGCAGGCCGCAGGCTGGGGCGCGATCACGTACGAGCAGGACTGGATGGTCGAGAGCTTCCTCGGCGTTCGCGGGCTGCGTGCCGCGCCGGGACGCGCGCGGGCATGGCAGGAGGATCTCGACCGCGCCGCCGCCGAGCGCGGGCTCACGCTGCAGTGGTGCATGTCGACGCCGGCCGACTTCCTCCAGAGCGTGACGCTCGCGCGTGTCACGTCGATCCGCACCAGTGGCGACTACCGCTATCTCTTCGACAACGGCCTCAACTGGGTCTGGTTCCTGCACGGCAACGCGCTGGCGCGAGCGCTCGGCCTGCACCCGTACAAGGACGTGTTCCTGAGCCACGCCGAGACGGGGCTCGGGCCGGGTGAGCGCTACGCCGAGGCCGAGTCGTTGCTGGCGGCGCTCTCGGCCGGGCCGGTCGGGATCGGCGATCGCCGGGGGTACACCAACCGCGATCTCGTGATGCGGACGTGCCGCGAGGACGGCGTGCTGATCAAGCCCGACCTCCCGCTCGCTGCGATCGACCGCTGCTTCCGTGCGAACGCGTTCTTCGAGCCGGAGCCGCTGGTCGGCGAGACGCTTTCCCGGCATCCGGCGGGCTGCTGGGTCTATGTCGCGGCCTTCGACGCCTGCCGGGCGAAGCAGCCGCTGCGGGCGTCGCTGCCGCTCGCGGACCTCGGTGCGCCGGCGCCTGCGACGCCGGTCGTCGCCTACGACTGGCGCGCCCGTACGTTCTCGCGAATGGAGCCCGGCGGCGCGCTCACACTCGATCTCGGGTGGCAGGACTTCTCTTACACGGTCTTGTGTCCGGTGCTGCGCGGCGGCCTCGTGCTCTTCGGCGACGTCTCGAAGTACGCCACCGCGGGCGACCGGCGACTGGCGCGCATCACCGAGACGGACGACGGCGTGCGCTTCGACGTTCTCGGCGCGGCGGGCGAGGAGGTCGCGATCGACGGCTGTGCGCCGGCGCTGCCGTCGGTTCGCGCGGCGACGGCCGGGGGGCCGCTCGCCGCGACGCTCACCGCCGGGCAGAGCGGCAGCTTCCGCGTGCGGCTGCGCCTCGGATCGGCCGGCCACGCACGCGTCTGGATCTCCCGCTGAGCCGTTCCGACCGCGAACTTCCTGGCCCTCACCGGTTGGTCGTCTCGGCGCCGGGACGGGCGAACCTGGTCGGGAACCCGTCCGATCAGTACGGAGGTTGCCAGGTCTCCTGCGCCGTGCCGCTGCGCGCGCGGGTGACGCTCGTGGCAGCGGAGCAGACACGGCTCTCGAATGGGAGCGAAGAGGCGCGGATCGTGAGCGACGCGGACCTGGCTCCGCGGGGCGACCTGCTCGATCTCGCACGCGCGGCGCTGCGTTTCGTGGGGCCACCGCTCCCGCAGGCTCAGATTTCGTTCGAGAGCGAGATTCCCCTGCGAAGCGGTCTCGCCGGGTCGACGGCGCTGCTGGTGGCGCTCCTTCACGCGCTCCTGGTCTGGCGCGGCGAGCGTCTCGTTGGCCACGGCCTCGCGGAGCAGGCCCGTCGCCTCGAGCGCGAGGATCTCGGCATCGTATGCGGCTTCGGGGATCAGTACATGGCGAGCTTCGGCGGCCTGCGCTTCCTCGACTTTCGCGGTAAGGCGCACGGGAGCCCGACCGAGACGCTGCGCTTCGCGACGGTCGAGGACCTCGCACGGTTCGTTCCGCGCCTGCCGTTCGTGCTCGCCTTCACGGGTGTCGAACACTCGTCGACGGCCGTTCACGCGCCGATCCGTGCGCGCTGGCTCGCGGGAGAGCGCGACGCCGTCGAGGGCTACACGCGCGTCGCGGCGCTCGGCGCGGAGGGCAAGCGCGCGCTTCTCGAAGGCGACTGGCAGCGGCTCGCCGCCGCGATGAACGAGAACCACGCCATCCAGCGCGGTCTCGGAGGATCGGGCGAAGTCAACGAGCGGCTCATCGACGCGGCGCTCGCGGCCGGCGCACCCGCCGCGAAGCTCGCCGGCGCAGGTCACGGCGGTACGATCGTGGCGCTGTGGACGGAGCCGGACGCCGAGCCACTCGAACGCGCGCTGCGTGCGGCCGGCGCCAGCGAGATCCATCGGCCCGCGCCCGTCCCAGGTGTGATGATCGACGCAGTCGCGTGATGCGGGCCGACTGAGCGAACGCGTGATCAGTCGCCTGCGTCGTTCGCGTCCGCGGCCGGCGCGGCGAGCACGCGCGCACCCGGAATCGCGTGGTCGAGGCCGCTGGCCGCATCGAGTCTCGCGATCCACTCCGGCAGATCGACCTCGGCGTGGAGATCGAGATCGGCAGCGCCGAGCGGAACGAGTCGCGCTGCCCACGTGGGCCACCAGGGCGCCACGCGGCGAGCGAGCGGCTCGAGCACGAGCAGGGGATGCCCCTCACCGCAGGCCTCTGCGACGAAGTCGAGCAAGCGGACGCGAGCCTCCTGCTCGAGCTCGTTCGCCATCCAGCCCATCACGATCGCGTCTCCGGCGCGAAGACGGGGCAGTCCCTCGGGAACGGCCGCGCGTCGCGTTCGGGAGCGGACCCCGAAGGCGGCGTGGGTATGCCGCGCCTCGCGCAGCGCCCAGCCCGAGCGGTCGATGCCTTCGATCGCGACCGGACCTGGGCATGCGCGTGCCAGGGCTGCTCCCGCCGCTCCCGTGCCGCAGCCGAGGTCGTGGATCCGCCGAATGCCGGCCCGTGCGGATTTCGAGATCGCCGCGGCCGCCTGCAGCGTGATCAGGAAGTGGAGCGGCGCGTAGTAGGTCGCGAGCGCCGCGCGCTTGCCCTCGCTCTCGGTCGTGCGCGCGCCGAGCCCGGCGCTCGGTCTGCGTTCGACGTAGAGCGACGACACTGCCTGCACGCCCTTGCGGACCTCTGCGAAGGTCAGGGGAGGGCTCACTCTCGCGACCGCGGCGCTCAGCCACGCGTCGAGCTCCCGGCGGATCGATTCGTCCACGGTACGATGCAAGCATGACCACCCAAACGATCGCCACTCGTCTCGAGGACAACGTCCTCACCCTCACCCTCAGCCGCCCCGAGCGGCTCAACGCCTTCACGACCCGGATGGGGGTGGAGCTGATGGCGGCCTTCGACGAGATCGATGCGAACGACGACGTCCGCGCCGTCGTCGTGACCGGAGCCGGTCGTGCTTTCTGCGCCGGCGCCGATCTCGGCGGCGGCGGGTCCACCTTCGATAGCAGTCCGAGGGAGGTGATCGACGATCACCGCGACGGCGGGGGGCTCGTTGCGCTCCGCATCTTCGAGTGTCGAAAGCCGGTGATCGCGGCGATCAACGGTCCGGCTGTCGGGGTCGGGATCACGATGACGCTCCCGATGGACGTGCGCCTCGCGAGCCGGGACGCGCGCATCGGATTCGTCTTTGCGCGCCGCGGCATCGTCCCGGAGGCGGCGAGTAGCTGGTTCCTTCCACGCATCGTCGGGATCAGCCAGGCCATGGAGTGGGTGGCCACGGGCAGGATCTTCCCGGCCGAGGAGGCGCTCGCCGGCCGCCTCGTCTCCCGCGTTCTGGCGCCGGACGAGCTGCTTCCGGCCGCCCAGGCGCTCGGCCGCGAGATCGCGCAGAACACGAGCGCCGTGTCGGTCGCACTCTCACGCCAGATGCTCTGGAGGATGCTCGGAGCGGAGCATCCGATGGACGCGCACCGCATCGATTCGCGCGCGATCTTCGCGATGGGACGCTCGAAGGACGCCTACGAGGGGGTGTCGAGCTTTCTAGAGAAGAGGCCGCCGCGCTTTCCGATGCGTGTCTCGCGTGACATGCCCGCGTTCTTCCCGTGGTGGATGGACCGGCCCTTCCGCACGTAGCCGACCCCCCCGCTCCCGCCCCGCTCGAGAATCTCCTTGGGTTCCGCCGCCCGGCAGCCGATGGGCAACTCGCGTGCAACTGGGAGTCTCAGGGTGGTAGATCGGGTCTTTATAGACCCAAAACTGGGGTTCGCCGGGCAAAGAATCCGGAAATCCCTCTGCAACTTGTGACGGTGGTCACGGAACGGCACCCGGGCTACACCTAGGCTCCCACGCGAACCGGCTTCCGGGGGGGTAAGCATGCGTGATCAATCGATCCACTTGTGCGCGCGCGGCGCGGCCGTGGCTCTGCTCGGGGCCACGTGCTGGCTCACGACGGCGTGCTCCACCCTGCAGAACCTGGGGACGCCGATCGGACACGGCAGCCATGCACGCCTCGCCGCGCCGGGCGTTGCCGCCAGCCGCGACCGCGTCGACCAGATCCTCGAAGACCGTGCACCGAATCTCGAAGACCGCGACCGCCAGGGCGTGATCGACGCCATCTTCAGCGCGCAGCAGGAGCACGGCTTCGAGCCGTCGCTCTTGCTGGCGCTGATGCAGGTGGAGAGCGGGTTCAACCCGAGTGCTCGTAGCTCGCAGGGCGCGCTTGGGCTCATGCAGGTACAGCCCTTCTCCGGGCAGCTCATGGCCCGCGAGCTGGGAATCGAATGGCGCGGCAAGTCCACGCTGCTCGATCCGGAGCAGAACGTTCGCATCGGCGTGGCCTATCTCGCACGGATGCACGAGACCTTCCGCGACATCGAGCTCTCACTGGCCGCCTACAACGTCGGCCCGGGACGTCTGCAGGAGATCCTCGAATCGGGGAAGCGTCCGACGGGGAGCTACGCCCGCAAGGTGAAGTCGAGCCAGGCCGAGCTCGCGAGCGTGTCGAGCCCCGCGCGACCCTGACACCCTCGGCGCGTCCGCGACGCGGGTCCTGTTACACTTCGCCGTCGCCGCAGGCACCGTGGCGCCGGCAGGAGCAGGAGATCGCCGTGGGCACGATCGTCGAGACGCGTTCGGGCAAGGTCGAAGGTGGGCAGGAGCAGGGGGTGCTCGTCTTTCGAGGCATTCCCTTCGCTCGCCCGCCGATTGGTGAGGGGAGGCTGCGCCCTCCGGTCCGCGAGGAGCCTTGGTCCGGTGTCCGACCGGCGCTCCAGCACGGCGCGTCGGCCCCGCAGAACGCCAGCATGGTGGGTGCGCTCCTCGGCCTTCCCGGCGGGCGGCATGAAGAGGACTGCCTCACCCTCGCCGTCACCACTCCAGCCTGCGATGGCGCACGCCGACCCGTCATGTTCTGGATCCACGGCGGAGGGTTCGTCTTCGGCGCGGGGTCGCAGCCGATCTACGACAGCCCGGGCTTCGTCTCGCGCGGAGACGTCGTCCTCGTCTCGATCAACTACCGGCTCGGAGCGTTCGGCTGGCTGGCGCTTCCGGCGCTCGGCGAAGAGGAGGGCGGCGTCGTCGGAAATCTCGGCCTGCTCGACCAGATTGCTGCGCTCGAGTGGGTTCGCGACTGCATCGAGACCTTCGGCGGTGATCCTGACAATGTGACGATCTTCGGTGAGTCCGCGGGCGGGATGAGCGTCGGGACGCTGCTCGGAACACCTCGCGCCAGGGGGCTGTTCCGTCGCGCCATCCTCCAGAGCGGCGCGGCCCACAACGTCGCTCCGCTCGAGACCGGTGCGCGCGTCGCCGAGGTGCTGATGAAGGAGCTGGGCCTCGATCCACGAGCCGTGGACCGACTGCGTGCGATCCCGGCCGATGCAATTCTCGAGGCGCAGAGCCGGGCGCTGCTTCAGATGGCGCAGCAGGTTCGCGGCATCCCCTTCCAGCCGACGCTCGACGGCGCCGTTCTCTCCGCGCCGCCCCTCGCGGCACTCGCGGGAGGGCTCGCACGCGAGGTCGATGTCCTGGTCGGGACGAACGCCGACGAATGGCGCCTGTTCGGGATCGCGGACACGAAGGTCCGCGAGCTCGACGACGCAGCGCTCGAACGGCGCGTCGAGCGCAACGTCCCCGGCCGTGACGGGAGCGGACGACAGCACGCCGAGCGCGCGATCGCGACCTATCGCGCGGCCCGCAGCGATGCGGGGCTTCCCGTGGCGCCTGCCGATCTGTGGTTCGCGATCGAAGGAGACCGGTTCTTCGGCGCTCCTGCCCTTCGACTCGCCGAACGCAAGGCGGCCGACGGCGGACGGGTCTTCAAGTATCTCTTCACATGGAGATCGCCGGCGATGAACGGGGCGCTCGGCTCCTGTCACGCGCTCGAGATCCCCTTCGTCTTCGGAACGCTGGGCACGCTGCCCGGGCTTCGCGCCTTCGTCGGTGAGGGACCGCTCGCCGAGCGCCTCTCGCTCCAGATGCAGGACGCCTGGACGTCGTTCGCACGGACGGGAGAACCGGGCCACGCCGGGCTCGGAACGTGGCCGGCGTTCGATGCGGAGCGCGCGGCGACCATGCTGCTCGGCGCCGAGTGCGGTGTCGCGGACGGGCCGCACCGCACCGAGCTCGGCTTCTGGGACGGGCTGCTGTAGGAGGCGCCCGATGCTCACGTGGATCGCCGTCGGCGCTGCCTTCGGCTATGCGATCGCTCGAATCGGTCTCGGCTACCCCGCGCCGCGCGTGCGAACCGAGCGGCTGCTGCGAAGCGAGGTGGCGTTCCTGTCCGCGGCGGCCGATGCGCTCTTTCCTCGTGGCGGGCCGATCGAGCCGTCGGGAACCGACGCCGGCGTTCCGGCGTACGTCGACCGCTACCTCGGCGATGTGCCGCCGAAGCTCGCGCTGCTGATGCGCTGTCTGTTCCTGCTCTTCGAGCACGCGAGCTTCGTCGTTCGGGCGCCGGGCCGCGGAGGCATGCGCCGCTTCTCCTCGCTGTCCCCGGCGCAGCGCGTTGCGGTTCTCGAGCGCTGGCAGCGGGCGCGGCTCTTTCCCATGCGTCTGGTCTTCACGAGCCTGCGCGCGATCCTCACGATGGGATACTTCGCGTCGCCCGAGGTGCTGCGAACGCTCCACCTTGCTCCGTACGCGATCGCCACGCCGGTGACGGAGGCGGATCTTCTCTATCCGCCGATTGGAAAGGGGCCGGAGGCGATCCGATGGGGCCCTGCAGACCTGACGGCGCCGAGCGACGGGTCTCCCATCCCGATCGATGCGCCGCTGCACCCGGCGTATGCGGAGGCGCTGCGCGCGTGACGACGGACGGGACTCGAGGCGACGTTCGCGTCTTCGCGCAGTACGACCGCGACGTAGAGGAGAGCTGCGACGTCGCGGTCGTGGGATCGGGTCCGGGTGGCGCGGTCGTCGCGAAAGAGCTGGCCGAGGCCGGACGGAGCGTCGTGCTGCTGGAGGAAGGTCCCCCGTTCACACCGGACGATTTCGAGCTCGAGGGAACTCGCTCGATGACGCGGACGATGCGCGAAGCAGGGCTGCGCGCGACACGCGGCTACGTCATGCCGACGATGCAGGCGATCTGCCTGGGCGGCGGGTCGCTGGTGAACTCCGCGATCTGCGTTCGTTCTCCCGAGAAGACGCTCACCGCCTGGTGCGACGACTACGAGCTGGAGCGTACGAGTCGCGCCGACCTCGATCCGCACTACGATGCGGTTGCGTCCTTCGCAGGTGTGGCGCCGACTCCCGCGAACGTGCTGGGGGCGCGCAATCTGCTGTTCAAACGTGCCTGCGACGAGCTCGGTTACTCGAGTGAGCCCATCGCCCGCAACGTGCGCGGCTGCCGCGGAAGCGGTGAGTGCTTCACGGGCTGTCGCACCCGCGCGAAGCAGTCGATGGATCTCTCGTACGTGCCGGCGGCGATCCGCGCCGGCGCACGGGTGCTCACCTCCGCACAGGCGCAGCAGGTTCTCGCGCAAGGATCGCGGGCGACGGGCGTGGCCGGCCGCTTCGTTGCCCCCTTCAGCGGACGCCCGTCGCACGCATTTCGCGTGAAGGCGAAGGTCGTCGTGCTGGCGGCCGGCTGCATGGCGACGCCGGTGCTGCTGCGAAAGAGCGGCAATCTCGCGAACGAATCGGGGCAGGTGGGAGAGAATCTCCAGTTCCATCCCGGAACGGCGGCGATGGGCGTGTTTCCCGAACCGACACATCCGCAGTTCGGCGCGACGCAGGGCTACCAGTCCCTGCACTTCGTGAGTGAGGGCTTCAAGCTCGAGACGCTGTGGACACCGCCGGGCCTGCTTGCGGTGCGCGTTCCCGGATTCGGCGACGCGCTCAAGCGCCATCTCGCCGAGATCCCGTTCTGCGCCGAGTGGGACGCCATCGTGAGCTGCAACCGCTCGCTCGGCCGCGTGATGCCGCGCCGATCAGGCCTCGATCCCGCGCTGGTCTGGAAGTTCCATCCCGACGACTTCCAGATCCTCGTACGCGCGCTCGGCGTGCTCGTCGAGATGCTCTTCGCCGCCGGCGCGAAGAAGGTCGTCCATGGCGTCCACGGACTTCCCGACGCCTTTTGCGCGCGCGAAGAGGCGGAAGTTCTACGCACGCGGCGGATTGGTCCCACCGACGTCGTGTGCGCCGCCAACCACGCGTTCAGCACGACGCGCATGCACGGCAACCCGCGCCACGGCGTCGTCGACGAGCTCGGGCGCTGCCATGGCATCGAGAACCTCTACGTCGCCGACTCGGGAGTGCTGCCGCGGAGCCCCTCCGTGAACCCGATGCTCACCGTCATGGCGCTCGCGCATCGGACCGCGCTGACCATCGCCGAACGCACCTGAGAATCGCGGCGAACGGCTCTGCCGCGCGCGGGCGCGCAGCCCTCGCGCTCGGCGGGCGCCACCCGTTCGGGGGGGGGCGGCGGCCTCGCAAGGTGGCAGGGCGCCGGCGTCCGTCCCGGTCTGGAGCCCGGAGAGATGCGGGTTTTCCCGCTTCATTGCCGGCCGCAGCTCGCCG
>JADLGR010000148.1 GCA_020849175.1 Deltaproteobacteria bacterium | reverse complement strand
CTCCAGTCCGTCACCGACTCGGCGGCAGAGAACGTTCGCTTCCTCGCCGACACGTTCGCGCGTCACGGACTCGCAGACCGCTGGGTCTATCGGGACAGCCTCACGGGCGAGTGGCCGGGCCTCGGCCGGGCGAAGGCCGAGGAGCTGCTGCGCGAGGCCGACGTCGTCGTGAACCTGTGCGGAGCGTCGCGTCCCGACCCCGGAGACGAGCGAAAGGGCTGCCTCGTCTACATCGAGACCGACCCCGTGCTCGAGCAGGTGAAGCTCGCGAGCGGCGACGCCGAGACCCGCACGTTCCTCGATGCGCACGACGTCTTGTTCACGTACGGCGTCCGCATCGGCGACCCGGCGTGCCCCGTCCCGAGCGGCGGCATCCCGTGGCGCAAGACGCATCCACCGGTGCTCGTCGACCTCTGGCAGGCGCCTGCGCCCGCACGCGCACCGTGGCGGACGATCGCGACCTACCGCAACAAGGGCAAGGACGTCGTGCTCGGCGGGCGCACCTACCGCTGGTCGAAGCACCCGAACTTCGAACGCGTGATGGACCTACCGCGTCGCACGCGAGAGCGCCTCGAGGTCGCGCTCGTGACGGCCGGCGAGAGCGAGGTGCGCGAGCGCTTCCTCGCGAGCGGCTGGAGGCTCGCCGACCCCGTCGCCGTTTCGGGCGACGCGGAGATCTATCGCCGCTGGATCCAGGACGCTCGCGGCGAGTTCTCCGTCGAGAAGGAGGACCAGACCGAGCTGAGGGTCGGCTGGTTCAGCGACCGCAGCGTCTGCTTCCTCGCGGCGGGCCGCCCGTGCGTGCTGCAGGACACCGGCTTCGCCGCGCGCGTCCCCGTCGGTGAGGGTCTTCTCGCATGGAGCACACCCGACGAAGCTCTCGACTGCCTCGAACGCGTCTGCCGCGACTATGAACGCCACTGCTCCGCCGCCCTGCGCCTCGCCCGCGATCACTTCGACGCCCGCGTCCTCCTCCCGCCCATCCTCGATGCAGCGGGCGTCTGAGCAGAGAAGAGCGGGGAGAGGGGAGACGAGGCGGCAAGAGAACGGACGCAGAAAAGGGCCCCACGCGTGCGTGACTCCCACTCCGTGTCGTCAGCTCGTCACCTCGATGCGCCGGCGCAGCGCATGCCCCGCTACTCTTCCGCCGTGAGAGGTCTCGCCGGCACAGCGCTCGCGCTCGGGATCCTCTGGGCGGCGGCGGCCTCGTGGATCGACGGCCCCGGTGGCGCCGCGGGAGCGAGCCTCGCTGCGACATTCGCCGTCGCCTGCGCCGCAGTCGCGCTGCGTGTGCGGCCGTTCCCGCGGGCTGCGCTCGTCCTCGCCGGACTGGTCGCTGCCGTCGTTCTCTGGTGGGTACGCATCCCACCGTCGAACGATCGCGACTGGCTCGAAGACGTCTCACGGCTCCCGTACGCGCGGGTCGACGGCGACCGTCTCACGATCGAGAACGTCCGGAACTTCTCGTACCGGACCGAGAACGAGTACGACGCGCGCTGGGAGACCCGAACCTACGACCTCTCGAAGCTTCGCTCACTCGACCTCTTTCTCTCGCAGTGGTCTTCGCCGCACATCGTCCACACGATCCTCTCGTGGGAGTTCGACGACGCTCCGCCGCTCGCCATCTCGATCGAGACGCGCAAGGAGCGTGGCGAGGAGTACTCTGCCCTGCTCGGCTTCTTCCGGCAGTTCGAGCTCTACTACGTCGTTGCGGACGAGCGCGACGTCGTCGGCGTGCGTGCGAGCCACCGCGGCGAGCGGCTTCGCCTGCTCCGTCTCCACATCCCGGCCGAGCGTGCGCGCGAGCTGCTCCTCGCATACGTCCGCGAGATCGACGACCTCGCCGAGCACCCGCGCTGGTACAACGCGCTCACGACGAACTGCACCACGGTGATCCGCGATCACGTCCAGTACGCGATCGGGAAGATGCCGTGGAGCTGGAAGATCCTCGCGAACGGGCACCTCGACGAGATGCTCTACGAACGCGGACGGATCGACACCAGCCTTCCGTTCGCGGAGCTGCGGGAGCGAAGCGACGTCACCGAGCGAGCGCGCGCGGCCGACGGCGCTCCCGACTTCTCCACGCGGATCCGCGAAGGCCTCCCGGGCGATGGAGCGCCGCCGGCGGATCCGGTGAGCCGCGACGGCGGCGACGCGGATCGGACGCCGACCAGCAGGGCCGGGGGCCGCCCGTAGCTCCCTGCGCTCGCTGCGGGGTATCGTCGCGCGGCGTCTTCGTGCGCGCTGTGGGGGTCGGGACCATGGAGCTTCGCTGGCGTGCGAAAGGCCCGGCGCCGCGCTTCCTCGTGCTGCTCACGGCCATGTTCGTCGAGATCCTGCTCGCGCCCCTCATCTACGCCAGCCCGGTGGGGGTTGCCGGCGCGCGATTCGTCACCGGCATCCTGCTCGTCGCGGCACTGGCGACCACCGGTATTCGTCGAACACCGGTCGTCCTCTTCGTGGTGGTTCTGGGAGCGCATTTGCTCGCGGGCTCCCGGCCCGAGACGCACCTCGTCGTCCTCGCGTCGGTGTTGCGGATGGTCTTCTTCGGCTACGTGTGCCAGGCCGTGATCGTTCGCGTCCTGCGCGAGCGCAACGTCACGTACGACACGCTCGCGGGCGCCGCGTGCGGCTACGTGCTCCTCGGGATCGTCTTCGGCGAGATGTTCTTCGTCAACGAGCTGCTGGGTCCAGGCTCGTTCGAGATCCCGACGCGGATGGTCGTTGCGAGCGCCCACGACCTTCGTCCCGCACTTCTCTACTTCAGCTTCGTCACGCTGACGACGATCGGATACGGAGACATCCTGCCGGCCAACCCGGGAGTGGGTGGACTCGCCGTTCTCGAGGCCGTGATCGGTCAGCTCTATCTCACGGTGACCGTCGCCCGCCTGGTCGGCCTTCACCTCGCCGGACGAAACGAGTGACGGGACGCCAGCCCACGCGGGAGCGAGCGTCCTCACGCTCCGTTCGAACGGGCTCGAGCCGAGCTCGCGGCCACTCCGTCAGCGCGCGGCGAACAGCTTGCGCTCCTGCTCGATCAGCGTCTTGAACGACGGCCGCGCGTGAATGCGATCGACGTATGCCGCCATTCGCGGGTACTTCGTGGCATCGAGGCGCTCGCCTGCGTGCATCCAGTTGACGAGCTGCGAGCCGATTGCGATGTCCGCGACACCGAACCGGCCGCCCACGATTCCCTCGCCGTCGGGGGCGAGCGGCTCGAGGTAGTCGAGCGCGGCCGGCATCAGCTCGCCGATGGCCTTGCGAACCCGCTCCTCGTCCGCGGGCTGCTTCATGATCACGGCCTTCACGATGCGTTCGAAGAACACGGCGCCGGCGGCCTCCATGAGTCGCGTGTCCGCGTACTCCTCGAGAAAGAGGGCCGTTCCGTAGAGCTTCGGATCGGACGGCATGAGCGCCGGCGTCGGGTGCGCCTTCTCCAGGTAGGCGAGGATGCACGACGAGTCGGGCAGGATGAAGTCACCGTCCTGGTAGACCGGAATCTTGCCGAGCGGACTCAGCTTCTTGAACTCCGGCGACGGCGCAAAGGGCATCACGGGAACGATCTCGTACGCAAGGCTCTTCTCCGCCATGGCAACCAGCACCTTGCGGACGAAGGGTGACGCGCTCACGCCGTGGATTTTCGGCATCGGATTCTCCATGGTTGGGGTTCGCAGCCCGAGCATATCCGGCGCCCGCATCGCCGCCGGTGGGAAGGCCCCGGACCGGCCCTCGACAGCGTTTTTGAAACATGTTCTAATACGGGCGATGAGCGCCCGTCCCACCCCTCGGCGCCGGCTCTCACCCGGCGAGAAGCGTGCGGCCTCTCCGGCGGGGTGCCCCACTCCGGCCCCGGTCGCCGGCCTCGCCGTGAGCCAGCTCCGGCGACTGCGCCGGATCGTCGACGCCGCGGTGAGTCTCGCCGAGCGCGGCGGCTTCGACGGCGTTCGGCTGCGCGACGTGGCCGAAGCCTCCGACGTCGCGCTCGGCACGCTCTACAAGTACTTCCGCAGCAAGGAAGACATCCTGCTCTTCGCGCTCGCCGAGCGGGTGGGGCTGATGGAGACTGCGCTCGCGAGCGCTCCCGCCGAAGGCGCTTCTCCGCTCGCGCGCTGCGAGCAGCTCTTCCGCCGCACGACGCTCGGCTTGACGGCGCAGCCGCAGCTCGCGCGTGCGGTGCTGCGCTCCCTGGCCTCGGGTGATCCGTCGATCGCGCTTCAGATCGCGGCCTTCCGCCTGCGGATGACACGTCTGATCGTGGCATCCCTGCGCGGTGAACCGCTCGACCCCTCCGTGCCGCTCGAGGCCGAGATCGAGATCGGCACCGAGCGCGAGCGACAGGTCGCCTTCGTCCTCATGAACGTCTGGTACTCCTCACTCGCCGGCTGGGCTGGCGGCCTCCACGCGCCCGAGGTGGTCGTTGCGCACGTGCGCATGTCCGCCGAGCTGATGAGCGTTGCGTCGACTCCGTCTCCCGGGCTGCGGTCCGCCGAATCCTCGCCGAAGGAGGAGCGCCCCATGGAATCACGAACGTGAGCCGCAGCCTGCAGGAGGCGAAGCACGTCCTCGAGTATCCGTACCGCCGTTCCGTCGGACCGGTGCTCGGCCGCTTCTTCGGTGCGCTCGCGGAGGGCCGGATCGAAGGCGTTCGCACGCAGACCGGCCACGTGCTGGTGCCGCCGCAGGAGTACGACCCGCAGACCGGAGAAGCGACCGGTGAGCCGGTCGCGGTCGCGAGCACGGGCGTCGTCACGGCGTGGGCATGGGTCGATCGGCCGCGGCCGAAGCATCCGCTCGCGAATCCGTTCGCGTGGGCGCTCGTCCAGCTCGACGGCGCCGACACTGCTCTTCTCCACGTCGTCGACGCCGGCGAGATGGCGCGTATGAAGACGGGGATGCGGGTTCGCGCGCGTTTCCGAGACGAACGCGTGGGCGAGATCCGCGACATCGCCTGCTTCGAGCCGGAGGAGGCGCGATGACCGAGATCGTCAAGAGCATCACGACGCCGATCCGGCTCGAGTACGTCTACCGGCCGGGCCGTGCGACCTCGCGCTTCCTGCGAGGCCTCGCCGAGGGCAGGATCCTCGGCCAGCGCTGCCCGGTGACGGGCAAGGTCTACGTGCCGCCGCGTGGCGCGTCGCCGACGCACGGCGTTCCGACCGAAGAAGAGGTCGAGGTCCGCGACACCGGAACGGTCACGACGTTCTGCATCGTCCGGATCCCGTCCGAGGGCCTCTCGATCCCGCCGCCTTTCGTCGCAGCGCACATCCTGCTCGACGGCGCCGACATTCCGTTCTTCGCGCTCATCCACGAGTGTCCGTTCGATCAGGTGCGAATGGGAATGCGCGTCAAAGCCGTCTGGGTGTCGAAGGAAGAGCTCGCGCCGACCTTCGAGAGCATCCGCTACTTCAAACCCCTCGACGAGCCCGACGCGCCCTTCGAGTCCTATCGCGAGCACCTGTAGCGATGCGTGACGTCGCGATCGTCTCGTTCGCGCAAGCACCGAACGTTCGGTGCGAGACGGAGCGCAACGAGGTCGAGATGTTGATGCCGGTGGTCGCCGAGGCGCTGGCGGCGTCGGGGATCGCGCGCGGCGAGATCGGCTTCACCGTCTCGGGAAGCTGCGACTACATCGCGGGGCAGCCGTTCGCCTTCGTGAGCGGGATCGACGCCGTCGGCCCGTGGCCGCCGATCAACGAATCACACGTCGAGATGGACGGCGCCTTCGCGCTCTACGAGGCGTGGCTCAAGATCCAGAGCGGCGAGGTCGACTCCGCGCTCGTCTATGCGTTCGGGAAGTCGTCGATGGGCGACATCGCCGAGGTGCTGACGCTCCAGCTCGACCCGTACACCGTGGCGCCCCTCTGGCCCGACGCCGTGAGCCTCGCAGCGCTCCAGGCGCGCGTCGCCCTCGACCGTAGCCGGGTGACCGAGCGCGCAATGGCCGAGGTCGCGGCGCGCAGCCGGCGAAGCGCGAAGGCCAATCCGAACGCGCAGCTCCGCGGCGACTTCGACGTGGACGCACTGCTCGCGGAGCCGTATCTCGTCGCTCCGCTTCGCAAGCACGACTGTCCGCCCGTCACCGACGGCGCGGCGGCGGTGGTGCTCGCGGCGGGTGAACTCGCGAGCCGAAGCTGCGCGCGGCCGGCGTGGATTCGCGGCATCGACCACCGCATCGAGTGCCATTCGCTCGGCGCGCGCGATCTCGCGCGCTCGGCCTCGACCGAGATCGCCGGCGAGAAGGCGGGCGCCTTCACAGGGTCGTTCGACGTCGCCGAGCTGCACGCGCCCTTCACGCACCAGGAGCTGATCCTGTGCAGCGCGCTGCGAATGGCGCCGTCCGTCTCCGTGAACCCGTCCGGCGGCGCGCTCGCTGCGAACGCGGTGATGGTCACGGGCCTCATCCGGCTGGGCGAGGCCGCCGCACGCATCCACGCGGGTGACGCGCGCCGTGTGCTCGCCCATGCGACCTCGGGACCCTGCCTGCAGCAGAATCTCGTCTGCGTGATGGAGGCCTAGCCGTGGCCGAGCGCTGTGCCGTCATCGGAGTCGGGCAGACGAAGCACGATGCCAAGCGCATCGACGTCTCGATGCCCGGGTTGGTCCGGGAGGCGGCGCTGCGGGCGCTCGCCGACGCGGGGCTCGGGTTCGCGGACATCGATGCGGTCGTGATCGGCAAGGCCCCCGACATGTTCGAGGGCGTGATGATGCCGGAGCTGTTCCTCGCGGACGCGCTCGGCTGCAGCGGCAAGCCGATGCTCCGCGTGCACACCGCGGGGAGCGTGGGCGGATCGACCGCGATCGTCGCCGCGAGCCTCGTGCAGGCGGGCGTCCACGATCGCGTACTCACGGTGGCGTACGAGAAGCAGAGCGAGAGCAACGCCATGTGGGCGCTCACCGTGCGGATTCCGTTCCAGCAGGCGGTCGTCGCGGGCGCCGGCGGCTACTTCGCACCGCTGATTCGCGCGTACATTCGCCGCTCGGGCGCACCGGACGACACCGGGGTCCGCACGGCGCTCAAGGACCGAACGAACGCACTCGCGAACCCGTACGCGCATCTCGTCTTCCCCGGCATCACGTTCGAGCAGGTCGCGAGCTCGCCGATGCTGTGGGATCCGATCCGCTACCTCGAAACCTGCCCGTCGTCCGATGGCGCGTGCGCGATGGTGCTCGCGAGCGAGAAGGCCGCGGCCCGCGCTCCGGGCCGTCCGGCATGGATCCACGCGACGGCGATGAAGAGCGAGCCGACGATGTTCGCGGGTCGCGATCAGGTGAACCCACGCGCCGGCCGCGACTGTGCGGCCGAGCTCTATCGCAAGGCCGGCATCACGAACCCGCGGCGCGACTTCGACGTGGCGGAGATCTACGTCCCCTTCAGTTGGTTCGAAGCCATGTGGATGGAGAACCTGGGCTTTGCGGCGCCGAACGAGGGCTGGAAGATGGTCTGTGAAGGCGCGACGGCGATGGACGGCGACATGCCCGTCAACTGCTCCGGAGGCGTTCTCTCGTCGAACCCGATCGGCGCGTCGGGGATGCTGCGCTTCGCCGAGGCCGCGCTGCAGGTCCGCGGCCAGGCGGGCGAGCATCAGATCGACGGCGCTCGACGCGCTCTCGGCCATGCCTACGGCGGCGGCTCGCAGTTCTTCTCGATGTGGGTGGTCGCGAGCGAGCGGCCGTAGGGAGCGGGGCGTGCGTTACAACATCGCGGACCTCTTCGAATCCGTCGCGGACGCGGTTCCCGATCGCGTCGCTCTCGTGTCCGGCGATCAGCGTCGGACCTTCGCGGAGCTCGACGAGCGCGCCACCCGGCTCGCACACGTCCTTGCCTCGCAGGGCGTCGGTCCCGGCGACCGAATCGGGCTCTATCTGCAGAACGGCGCCGAGTACGTCGAAACCATGCTCGCCGCGTTCAAGCTCCGCGCGGTGCCTGCGAACGTCAACTTTCGCTACGTCGCCGAAGAGCTCCGCTATCTCTGCCGCGACGCCGGCATGAAGGGGTTGATCTTCGATGCGACCGCGCTGCGCCGTGTCGAGGAGGCGGTCTCCGGCCTGCCGGACCTCGGCTCCTTCTTCATCGTCGGCGACGACGTCACCGGCGACACGACGCTCGAAAAGGCCCTTCACTTCGAGACGGCGCTGGCGAGCGCCTCGGCGAAGCGCCACTTCGCCGAGCGATCGGACGACGACCTCTACGTGATCTACACCGGCGGAACGACGGGCATGCCGAAGGGCGTGATGTGGCGCCACGAGGACGCCTTCCACGCCTGCCTCATGGCGGCGAATCCGATGGGGCCACCGCCGTCGCGTCCCGACGAGGTGGCGGAGCGTGCGAAGGCGAAGGCGCCGATCGCGATGATGACCGCAGCGCCGCTCATCCACGGCGCGGCGCAGCTCGGAACCCTGATCGCACTCCTCCAGGGGCACAAGGCGGTGATCTCGCCCCGCTTCGATCCGCATCTCGTCTGGCAGACGATCGAGCGCGAGCGTGTGATGACGCTCTCGCTCGTCGGAGACGCGATGGCGCGTCCGCTGGCCGAGGCCCTCGCTGAAGACTCGTCGCGCTACGACACGTCCTCGCTCCTCATCCTGAGCTCGGCCGGCGCCATCCTCTCGCAGGGCGTGAAGGACCAGCTGAGGGCACTGCTTCCGAAGCTCGCGCTGCTCGACAACTACGGCGCTTCGGAGGTGGGCTCGCAGGGCATGGACGCCGGCGGCGTCACGAAGGAGGGCGGAATTCGCTTCCGAATGAACGCGAACACCGTCGTCCTCGACGACGACCTGCGGCGAATCGAGCCCGGCTCGGGCCGTGTCGGGCGCATCGCGCTCATGGGCCACATCCCCCTCGGTTACTGGAACGACCCCGAGAAGACGGCCAAGACCTTCGTTGTCGCGGACGGCGTCCGTTACGTCGTCCCCGGTGACCTCGCGCGACCCGAGGCCGACGGCACGCTCACGCTCTTCGGCCGCGGCTCACAGTGCATCAACAGCGGTGGAGAGAAGATCTTCCCCGAGGAAGTCGAAGGCGCGCTCAAGCACCACCCCGACGTCTTCGATGCAGTCGTGGTCGGCGTCCCCGATGCGCGCTGGGGCGAGCGCGTGACCGCGATCGTGCAGCCGCGAGCGGGCGCACGCGCGCCCGCGCTCGAGGAGCTCACCGCGCACTGCAAGCGGCTCATTGCCGGCTACAAGGTGCCGCGGGCGCTGCACGTCGTGGCCGAGATGAAGCGCTCACCGGCAGGAAAGGCCGACTACCCGTGGGCGAAGGCGCTCGCCATCGCGCGAGAGAAGGAGGAGGTCTGATGTCGCAGAGCTTCTGGCGTCACGCCGAGCGCAACCCCGGCGCCCTCGCGCTCGTCACTCCCGACGGTCGTACGGTGACCGCGGGCGAGCTGCTCACCGAGTCGAACCGCATCGTGCACGGGCTGCGCGCACTGGGTCTCTCGAAGGGCGACTGCTTCGCGACGGTCCTCCCGAACGGCCTCGAGATGCTCGCCCTCGAGCTCGCCGCACTGCAGGCCGGCTTCTACGTGACGCCCGTCAACCATCATCTCACCGGACCGGAGATCGCCTACATCGCGAGCGACTGCGAGGCGAAGGCGCTCGTCACGCACGAGCGGTTCGCGCCGGCGGTGACGGCGGCTGCGGACGAGATCGGATTTCCCGCCGGCGGGCGTTTTGCGATCGGCTCCATTCCGGGCTTTCGCCCGTACTCCGATCTCGTGCAGGGCCGACCGGGAGCGCTGCCCGACGACCGTACCGCCGGAAGCGTCATGCACTACACCTCCGGAACGACCGGGCGCCCGAAGGGCGTTCGCCGCGCGATTCCGCCGCTCGATCCGGACGTCGTCGCGACGCTCTACGGGGGCTTTCTCGGCCTGTTCGGCATCAAGCCCGAGTCGGACAACGTGCATCTGTGCGGCTCGCCGCTCTATCACACGGCCGTGCTGATGTTCACCACCTGCTCGCTGCACGCGGGGCATG
Organism: Deltaproteobacteria bacterium; assembly: GCA_020849175.1. GTDB lineage: Bacteria > Myxococcota_A > UBA9160 > UBA9160 > UBA9160 > MYXO. The sequence continues at coordinate 2,060 of JADLGR010000148.1, read as the reverse complement.
CGGTCGTGGTGATGGACCGCTGGACGCCCGAGGAGACGCTGCGTCTCATCGAGAAGCACCGCGTCACCACGAGCCACATGGTTCCGACGCAGTTCCATCGCTTGCTCGCGCTCCCCGACGCGGTGCGCACGCGGCACGACCTCTCGTCGCTCCGTCACGTGGTCCATGCGGCGGCGCCGTGTCCGCCCGAGATCAAGCGCCGCATGATCGAGTGGTGGGGCCCCGTGATCTACGAGTACTACGCCGCCACCGAGGGCGGCGGCACGCTCGTGACGCCGCAGGAGTGGATCGAGCGCCCCGGAACGGTCGGCCGCGCATGGACGAGCTCGGAGGTCCGTATCCTCGACGACGCCGGCAACGCCTGCGCACCCGGACAGATCGGCACCGTCTACATGAAGCTCGGACTGGCGAGCTTCGAGTATCACAAGGACAAGGCGAAGACGGAAGGAAGCCGCCGCGAGGGCTTCTTCACGGTGGGCGACGTCGGCTATCTCGACGACGCCGGATACCTCTTCCTGTGCGACCGCAAGGCCGACATGATCATCTCGGGCGGTGTCAACATCTACCCGGCCGAGGTCGAGGCGGTGCTGCTCACGCACCCTGCGGTCGCCGACGTCGCGGTGTTCGGGATCCCCGACGAGGACTGGGGCGAGCAGGTCAAGGCGGTGATCGAGCCGGCGCCGGGCGTCACCGCCGGTCCGGCCCTCGCCGGCGAGATCCTCGCCTTCTGTCTGGAGCGAACGGCGAAGTACAAGGCGCCGCGATCGATCGACTTCATCGACGCGATGCCGCGTGACCCGAATGGAAAGCTCTACAAGCGAAAGCTCCGTGACCCGTACTGGAAGGGCCGCGAGCGTTCGATCTAGCGGGAGGACGCATGCACATCGATTACACGCCCGAGCAGCGCGCGCTGCGCGACGAGCTGCGCGCTTACTTCACGAAGATGATGACGCCCGAGCTCGTGCGCGAGGTGAAGGGCAGCGAGGGCGGCGGACCCCTCTACACGCAGGCCCTCCAGCAGATGGGGCGAGACGGCTGGCTCGGAATCGGCTGGCCGAAGGAGTGGGGAGGCCTCGATCGATCGCCGATCGAGCAGTTCATCTTCGCCGACGAGGTGCAGCGCGCCGGCTACCCGCTGCCGTTCCTGACGCTCAACTCGGTCGGCCCGACGATCATGAAGTACGGGAGCGAGGAGCAGAAGCGTCGCTTCCTTCCGCTCATCCTCGCCGGGAAGGTCCACTTCGCGATCGGCTACTCCGAGCCGGGGTCGGGAACCGACCTCGCGTCGCTGACGACGAAGGCGGTGCGCGACGGAGACGAGTGGGTGGTGAACGGCAGCAAGGTCTTCACTTCGCTCGCCGACTTCGCCGACTACATCTGGCTCGCGGTCCGGACCGGGCCGGACGGGTCGAAGCACCGCGGCATCTCGATGCTGATCGTGCCGACGAGTTCTCCCGGCTACTCACTCACGCCGATCGAGACCATGGGCGGTGTTCGCACCAACTCGACCTATTACAACGACGTTCGCGTTCCGGTGGCGAACCTCGTCGGTGCAGAGAACGCCGGCTGGGCGCTCATCACGAACCAGCTCAACCACGAGCGCATCGCGCTCTCGGCCGTCGGACCGTTCGAGCGCCTGTTCGAGGAGGTCTGCGAGTGGGCGCGGGAGACGAAGCTCGCGGACGGACGGCGCGTGATCGATCGCGCCTTCGTACGGCAGAGCTTCGGCCGCCTGAGGGCGAATCTCGAAGCCCTTCGGCTCCTCAACTGGAGAACGGCGTGGGCGATGACGAGAGGCTCGCTCCAGATGGCCGAGGCTTCTGCAGCGAAGGTGATGAGCAGTGAGTTCTACGTCGAGGGCTATCGGATGCTGATGGAGGTGCTCGGATCGGAGGGGCAGCTTCGCGACGGGTCGCCGGGCGCGCTGCTGGGTGGCCGCGTCGAGCGCATGTACCGAACGACGCTGATCCTCACCTTCGGCGGCGGAACCAACGAGATCCAGCGCGACATCATCGCCATGGCGGGGCTCGGCATGCCCCACTACCGGCGTTAGGAGACGG
>JADLGR010000147.1 GCA_020849175.1 Deltaproteobacteria bacterium | reverse complement strand
TCGGAGCTTCGTGACGAGCGCCTCGTAGAGCGCGAGCCGAACGCCGAGCTCGGGCGCCGAAGGCATGCTCCCCACGGCCGCTTCGCGCAGCCGGGCCAGCGAGGCGTCGAGGTCGGGGGGCACCGTCTCGCGGCCGGTCTCGATCCGCGCAGCGACGGACTCGAAGAAGGGCCGTACGTCGCGCGCGAGCGCGAGCATCGGCGCCTGCCCGGGAGCGCCGTCATCGAGAGCCCCGGCGCCGACGCGCCGGCGAACGACCGCCATCAGCGCGAGCGAGGCCGACTGCGCGGAGTCGAGGACCCTCACCAGGGACTCCTGCGCCGCGCGGCTCACGTCGGCGTGCGACTGCGGCTCGAGCCGCGACTCCGCGGCGAGCCGCATGGCGTCGAGGAAATCGCGCGTCACCTGCCAGCGGAAGCCGCGACTCGGGCGCGAGATCGCGATCGCGTCGTCGCCGGTGAGCGCGACGCGCGAGAGATCGCCGAGATGGCGGAGTGCCGACACCACCGAGCTTCGCATGCCCACCGAAGCCAGCTCGGGCCAGACGGCGCGGAAGACGACGAGCGCGATCACGATACCGACGAAGATTCCGATCACGCGGTCGCGCGGTGCGGCGAGATCGGACGTTGGACCGAACTCGACGAGCATCGTGAGCACCCAGGCCAGACCCATCTGCACGCCGGCGTACGAGATCCTCGGACTCCCTGCGAGCACGTAGCCCGAGATGCCGCAGGCGAGGGCGGTGGAGACGAGCAGCGACGCGATCGTGTCCATGTGAGGCACGAAGACGACGATGGTGAGCACGCCCATGAGGCCGCCGACGATGGCGCCCGCGATCCGCAGCATCGCCTTCTGCACCATCGCGCCGAAGCTCGACTGCGCCACGAGTGCGACGGTCACGACTGCGGTGCCGATGCCGGGCCAGTGGAGCGCCTCGATCAGCAGGAGGGCGAGCGCGGCGCCGACGCCTCCCTTCACGGCGTAGCGGAGCGCGGGCACGTTGCGGGCCGAGAAAGCCGGCGTGAGGAACATCGGATCCGGTCCCGTGTCGAGCGCGGACGCGGGAAGGCGCTCGCGCGCACCGCCGCCGCCCGGCGCGAGGAGCTCTGCCGCGAGCTCCATCTCGTCCATGGCGCGCTCGATCTCGAAGATCGCCGCGTCGGCGACGGTCGGCCGCGCGCACTGTGGCGCGGGCGGCGGCGCCGGCGGCACGGCTCGATCCTCGAGGGCGTCACGCATTCGCGCGCTACGGCGGACGAGGGTGTCGATTCGAGCGCGATCCTCGTCGCCGAGCGGCGAAGGTGCCGACGCCAGTCGCTCGGCGAAGGCGAGCGTCGCGGTCGCGAGGCGATGGACCGACTCGATCAGCACGAGCTGCTCGCCGTGGCGCTCACGCAGCGTGGCGCGCAGCGCCTCTGCGTTACCGAGCCAGTCGAGCTGGCGGCCGAGGCCTGCGAAGGCCGCCTCGCGAAGGCCCGGCGGGGGCGCCGCCGTCGCGCTGCCCACCGCGAGGCGAGCGAGCTCGACCTCGACCGCGCGCAGCGCGCGTCGCAGGTCCGCGCGCAGCAGGTCCTCGGGGTCCTCGGGGAGCACCCAGAGCTGCGCCGCGGTCCCGATGACGACGCCGATCGCGACGCAGAGGCCCCGCCACACGCCGTCGAGCGCTCCGCGGCTCGGATCGTCGCCGGCGAGCCCGATCAGCAGCGCGGCAGTGAGCGCCACCAGCATGCCGACGTACGGCGCCGCCGTGGTCCGCGAGAGGAAGAGCCCGAGGCCGCAGAGAAACGCGAGCGCGACGAACTCGAGCCACGGCTGCTGCGCGAAGGCGACGATGACGACGATCGCGGCCGCCGAGCCGACGAGCGTCGCGATGATCCGCTCGATTCCGCGCACCAGCGAAGCGCCCGCGTTCGGCTGAGACACGACGAAGATCGTGATGAGGGCCCAGTACCCGTTCGGAACGTGGGCCCACATCACCAGCAGCGTGGCTGCGACGCAGGCGACGGTGACGCGGGCCGTGGCACGCCAGCGGGCCGGCGACGGCGCCAGCTCGGCGCGCAGAAACTCGCCGATCACGGCCCGAGAGCGCCGACCGGCATCGCCCCCGCGGCGTGGGCCAGCGCGGCAGACGACGTCAGGAGCTCCGCCTTCGTCTCGATGATCGTCGCCCTCCCCCGCGAGAGATCGCGCTGGGCGATCAGCAGGTTCGTGATCGTGTTGAGGCCGACCTGGTACGTGGCGAGCCCGGCGTCGTACGCCTCGTGCGAGGCGGCGAGCAGCGCCACGGCGAAGTCCAGCTTGCGGAGCGCCGCCTTCAGGTCGGCGTACGCCTTCCAGACCTCGGCCATCGCATCGATCTCCGCCTGGGCAAGACGCGCCTTCGCCGCCTCGAGGTCCGCGCGGGCCTCGCGTACTGCGTTCACGCGGTCGAAGCCTTCGAAGAGCCGCCATTCGATCTCGAGGTATGCGGCGTAGAGAATGCGATCGTCGTCGAAGCGTCGATACGGAAGATCGACGCCACCACCGCTGTAGGCGAACTCCTGACCTCCCGCGTGTCCGCGCACCGAGACCGTCGGCCAGAAGCGCGCGCGCTCGCGCCCGACCTTCGCCTCGTGCGCGCGGACGTCGGCGAGCTGGGCTGCGAGGTCCGGCCGCCGTGCGAGCGCCTCGTCGATCAGCGCCTCGGCGCTCTCGCGGAGCGCGCCGGGCAGCGGCTCGTCCTGCAGGCTGCGGATGCGGAGCGGGAGATCAGCGGCGATCCCAACGCTGCGCGCGAGATCGGCGCGCGCAGCCTCCGCCCTGCCCCGTGCATCTTCGACCGCGTAGGCGTACTGCGCCTCCTCCTGCACCGCGAGCAGCACCTCGGGCTTCGTCGCGAGGCCGCTCGCGAGCCTCGCACGCGCGGCGTCGGCCACGCTCGTCGCCGCCGCGAGATCCGCCTCCGCCGCGTGCACCAGCGCTTGCCGCGCATCGAGGGCGTAGTAGCTGCGCTGCACGGCGAAGACGGCGTCCTGCAGGCCGCGATTGAACGCGAAGCCCGCCGCGAGGAGCTGCTGGCGCGCCCGCTCGAGATCCGACCCGCGCCGTCCGAAATCGAGCAGCACCCACTGCAGCTCGACCACGGGCTTCGACTGCCAGACGTGGAACGTCTCGGGCCCCGACGCCGTCGGGATCGCAAACTTCGTGCGCTCGCCTTCGAGGGCGGTGCTCACGACCGGCAGATACGGGCTCTCGGCGCGGCCCACGCGTGCAGCAGCGGCGCGGGCCTCTTCCCACGCACGGCGCGTCTTCGGGTTCGAGGCGAGCGCCAGATCGACCAGCGCGGCGAGCTCACGCTCCCCCTCGGCAGATGGCTCCGGAGCTCCGGGGCTCCGCCACGCCTCGGGATCGGGCCGGTACGCCTCCGGCGGGCCCGAGGGCTCGAAGCTCTCCTGCTGCGCCGCCGGCGCCTGCCGAAGCGGATCGATCGCGGCCGACTCCCGGAGCCGGGCGCATGCGCCGAGCGCCGCCGAGGCCAGCACGAGCGCGCAGGCGGCGACGCCGATACGGCAGGCGAGCATCGGCGGCAGCTTACGTTTCCCTGTTTCCGGCCGAAAGGCTATTCGTGACGAAGGAGGGGCGATGACCGGGAGCGCGCGCATCGCCGCGGTTGGCCTGCTCGGCGCGATCACGCGCTGCGAGCCCGTCTTCGACGTCGATGGCGCGTACTTCCCGGCCTGGATCCTGTGCATGGCGGCCGGAGGCGTGCTCTCGATCGCGGCGCATCGCGTCTTCGTCGCACTCCGCATCGAGCCCCACCTCGGGCCTCCGCTGCTCGTCTATCCCGCCCTCTACCTGCTGTCGACGCTCCTCACCTGGATCGTCTTCTACCGGACCTGAGGTCCCATGCGCGATCGTGATGACGGTGTCTTCGTGCGACTGGCCGGCCGAGCGGTCGGGGTGGCGATCGTCGGTGGCGCCGTCGTGGCGAGCGTCTTCGTCTACCGCGACCTCTACCGCCATCCCCGAACCGACGACGCCTTCGTTCGCGCGAACGTGGTGGGAATCGCCGCGCACGTGAGCGGCCCGATCGTCGAGCTTCCGATCGCCGACAACCAGCCGGTGAAGGCCGGCGACCTGCTCTTCGTCGTCGATCCCCGGCCCTACGAAGCCGCGCTCGAGCACGCGCGGGCGGAGCTGCTGCTCACCGACAAGGAGATCGAGGGCTACGAACGCGCCGTCGAGTCGGCCGGCGCCGTCGTCCGCGAGCGCGAGGCCGATGCGCGCTACGCCGCCGGCTACCTCTCGCGAGTCGAGCCGCTCCTCGAAAAACGCTTCGTGACGGCCGATCAGGTCGACGACGCACGAACGAAGAAGCGAGCGGCCGATGCGCTCGTCGCCCGCGCCCGGCACGAGCGGCAGCGCGCGGTTGCCGAGCTCGCCGACGTCGAAGGCACGAACGCGCGGCGGCGCGCCGCCGAGGCGAGGGTCCGCGACGCGGAGCTCGACGTCGGCTACTGCTTCGTACGCGCTCCCTTCGACGGCTACGTCACGAATCTCAACATCGCCGTCGGCCAGTACGCGAACGCCGGCCGCGAGGTGATCGCGCTCGTCGACGACCGCACGTGGTACGTGCTGGCGAACTTCGAAGAGACGTTCCTCGCGAGCATCTCGCCGGGAGAGCGCGCCGAAGTGGTGCTGCTCGCCTACCCCGGACGCACGTTCTCGGGCGTCGTGCAGGGCATCGGCTGGGCGCTCCATCAGGAGAACGGCGCGACCGTCGGCGTGCTCCCGCAGGTCGATCCGACGCTCGACTGGGTACGACTCGCACAGCGCTTCCCGGTGCGGATCGTGCTCGATCCGCCCGATCCCGAGCGACCCTACAGGATGGGCGCCACCGCGATCGTCACCCTCCGCGGCGTGCGGGGCGCGCCCTCGGAAGCTCCTGCGCGCGGCGCGCAGCCGGCTGCGGATCCCAGCGTCTCGTCCGGGCCTCGCTGACGCGCCTCGCCGGGAAGGCGATTCGACGCGCACCCGGTCGGGCCGTCAGCCACGCGCTGCGGCAGCGATCACGCGCTCCACCTCGGCTCGTGATCGCGCGAGCGTGTCGTCCTGGAAGGCGATCGTCGGCAGGTAGCCGGCGCGCGCCTCACCTGCCGGTGCAGCCCCCGAAGACCGCCACACCCCGAACTCGTGCACGCCCGTTCGGCCCTCGGGCTCGGCCTCGCACAGATGCGCGAAGCGCATCGCGTACGGCGCCGTCCACGCCGGGTCGGCGCCCCAGTACGCGCGCTGGAACAGGCCGAAGAGCGGGAGCAGCGCGTCGAAGTCGTGTTCCGCCGCGAGCAGGACGTTCGGGATCGCGCGGTGCAGCCGCAGGCAGAGTGCGCGCAGGCCATCGACCACCGAATGGTCGGGGTCGTTGACGAACACGTGCACCGTGTCGAGGAAGACGCCGTCGAATCCGAAGCGTGCGGCGAGCGTCTCGATCTGCGTCGCGAGATCGTCACGCCAGCCGGGGTGTCCGGGATTGAGCCACGCCTGCCAGCCGGTGTCGTGCGCGCGTGCGAAGTCCCAGTCGGGCTGGTTGCCGTGGAAGCGGTTTCCGGTCGCGCTCTTCATGTACGCCGACGCGTCGAGGGACGCGAAGCGTGGCAGCCACGCGTTCACGCAGTTGCCGCCGAACATCGGCATCACGTGCACGCCGAGGCGCCGAGCGCCTTCGCACAGCGCGGCGAAGCCCGCTTCACCGCCGAGTCGCTCCTCGGGACGGTAGTCGCCGTACTGCCAGTAGTAGCGGCCCTCCCATCCCGGGAGATACGCAAGAACGTGTCGGCCATCGATGCGGCCGGCGACGAAGCGAATGGCGTCGAGCATCCCTGCATAGTCGAGAAAGATGCGGCCTGTCCAGTGCATTCCGTGCAGCGTGAGGGCGAGCCTCAGGTCGCGCGCCCACCGCGGAACGTCGCTGCGCTCGCGCCACGGAACGAGTCCACCCCGAACCTCGAGAAAGCGCAGGTGCTCGGCGGTGAAGGCGGCACGGTCGGCGCCGCGCGCGATCACCAGCGGCGGCGCCTCGATCTCGTGCGAGAGCCGAGAAGCGTCCTCGTCGAAGATGCACTCGACGACACCCTGCCCCGTGCGTGGTCCGAGCCTCTCGACGGCGAGCGCGAAGCGCTTCTCGCGAACGCGTTCGTCCTCGACGCGAATTCCGAGCAGATCCTCGCCCGAACGAACGAAGAGCAGCGGCGTCGCGATCCGATTCGGATATGCGAGGATCTCGCCCGCCGGGCTGACGCCTCGTTCTCCACCGTCGTCGACCAGCGCGAGCGGTGCCGCGAGGCCACGTACGAGGATCTTCACACAGCGAACGCGCTGCGCTGCCTTCGCCTTCGCCTGCACGCGCACCTGCCCCGGCCTTCCGGGAGTGACGCGAAGGATCGCGGCCCCCGGCGCCGGTGCCTGTCCACCCGCGGTCGTGAGCCCCGCAGCGCGCACGACGAAGACGCCATCCTCCATGCGTGCACTCGTCCTCGCCGGGTCGATCCCGCAGACGTTCTCACGCGTCACGACCTGGAGCGAGAACGTGAAGCCGTGCGCATCGAACGCGGGGTCCCCGAGGTCGAAGCTCGCGAATTGCATGGGGCCGATCCCATCACCGGGCCTCTGTCGCCTCCTGCGGCGGCTCGTGGTGGCGAAACCGTGCGAGCAGGAGGAGGTCGTACACGATCTTGAGCAGCCCGCCCACGATGAGCGGCCAGCCGAAGGTCGAGTGCGCGAGCATCCAGCCCGAGACGAGCGGTGCGAGGCCCGCCCCGAGGCTGCGCGGCACGTTGGTGACGCTGGCGGCCGCCGCGCGCTCCTCGGGCGGAACGACCGACATGACGTACGCCTGCCGTGCTGGAACGTCCATCGACGAGAGCGCCATGCGCAGGAACAGGAACGCGAGCGCGAGCGGCGCCGTCGGCATGAACGCCGCGATCACGAGAAACGCGTTCGCCGGGACGTGCGTGTAGACCATGGTGCGGATGAGGCCGATGCGGGCCGCGAGGCGAGGCGAGACGAGCTGCGAGAGCGCGCCGAGAAGACTCGTCACGAAGAAGACCTGCGCGACGGCGGTCAGCGAGAGGTCGAAACGCTGGAACAGCCAGAGCGCGAGCAGCGACTGAACCACGAAGCCGCCACCGAAGGAGTCGAGCGTGAAGAGTGCGGCGAGGCGCAGGACCACGGGACGCGAGCGCGCGAGCGGCCTGCGGGGCTCACGGTCGGCGGCCGCATCGGCCGTCTTGCCGAGGCCGAGATAGAAGGCCCCGATCGCCACCGCGACGGCCGCGTACACGAAGAACACGCTGCGCAGAGCGGCGGTCTGCGAGAGGTTCGTCCACTTCGCGAGCAGCTCGGGAGACGCCGCCGCGAGCGACCCGAGCGCGGCTGCCAGCGCGCCGGCCACGTTGTAGCGGGCGTAGAGCGCGGTACGGCTTGCGGCCGGGGCGCTCGACGCGAGGAGCGACTGCTCGATCGGCAGGAAGATGCTGACGTCGCCGACCGACGGGTTGAGCGTCCCGACGAACGCGATCGCGAGCAGCGGCCAGAACGCGGTCACGTGAGCGAAGCCGAGCCCCGTGCCGAGCATCAGAAGCGTCGTCGCGAGCAGTGTCGCGCGGGCCGAGAGCCGGTGCGCGACGAGACCGACGGCGAGCGTGAGCGCCGCCGATCCGAGCAGGGTCGCCGTCGCGACTGCGCCCACCTCGAACGGCGAGAGGCCGGTCGCCATGAGGTAGGCGGGAAGAACGACGCTCACCGCTCCGTCGGCGAAGCCGCGCAGAGCGCGCGCGCAGACCAGCCGCAGCGCGTCGCTGTTTGCCTTCGCCGGAACGAGCACTTTGGTAGGGTATCCCGCCATGAGCCTCTTCGACGATCCTGCACGCATCGACCTCGGCCTCGACTCCCGCTCCGTCAGCTTCGAGAACCCGACCGGCGCGCGGGGAGCGGGCGGCAGCGCAGCGGCCGGCCGCAAGGGCGCGCCCTCACGCCGCCTCGCTCCCGGCGAGACGGTCGTTCTCGCCGACATCGTCGGGCCGGGTCGCCTGCGCCACTGGTGGATGACCTTTCCGCCGGCGCCGCCCGAGGTGATGCGCGCGCTCGCTCTCGAAGTGTTCTACGACGGCGCCTCCGAGCCGAGCGTCTCCGTTCCCGTGCTCGACTTCTTCGGCTTCGCGCACGGCCGGCCGGCGCCCTACGCCTGTCCGCTCGTCGCGGCGCAGGAGGGCCGCGGCTTCAACGCGTGGATTCCGATGCCCTTCCGCGATCGCGTTCGCGCCGAGCTCACGAATCACGCATCGCGTGAGGTCGACCTCTACTACCAGATCGATTACACGCTCGAAGGTCGACCGGTCGAGAACGCGGGCCTGCTCCACGTCTGCTTCCGCCGCGAGAATCCAACGACGCTGCGGCGGGACTTCGTGATCGCCGACGGACTACGCGGCCCTGGACGGCTGCTCGGCATGAACGTCGGAGTTCGCGTGCTCGACGAGGGCTCGTGGTACGGCGAGGGTGAGGTGAAGGTCTACCGCGACGGCGACGACCTGCTCCCGACGATCTGCGGCACCGGCCTCGAAGATTACGTCGGCAGCGCCTGGGGTCTCGGTGCGCACCAGAGCCCGTGGCAGGGTGTCCCGCTCGACGTGCGCGCCGCCGGAGCCCGGCAGCCCGACTTCGTCTCGTTCCAGCGCTGGCACGTTCCCGATCCCATCGTCTTCGCGAACGACCTGCGCGTCACGATCCAGCAGATCGGCTTCCATCTCTTCGGCGAAGGTCAGGAGGCCGAGCTCGCGCGCTACGAACGTGCGCACCCCGTCGCGGGCGCGGGCTGGAGGCGGAATCCGCGCCCCGGCATCCTCGCGATGGGCATCGCCGAGCGCGTCGACGACTACTGCGCCACGGCCTACGTCTATTGTCACGAGCCGCAGGGCGTCCCGCGTCTCGACCCCGCACTCGCACTCGCCGACATCGCACGTCTTGCCTACGAGAAGCCTCACCCGATGGAGGCGATGTTCGCGTAGCGCGCGATCGGCTCGCGAAGCTTCCACCGGCTGCGCAGAGATGCCGCGGCACCAGCGTGCGCGCGGCTTCGTGATCCACACCCGCCGCTCGCGCGCTGCTGCTCCGGGGCGATTCTCATGGTCTGGCCTCGCCCCGCCAGCGGCGCCAGAGCGCCTGCGCGATCCAGCGCGTGTAGATCGACGGGGACGACCACGGCCCGCGCCAGCCCCAGTCGTGTGGGTTGCCCGCGAGCAGCGCGGCGTAGGTCTGCTCGAACGCGCGCACGTAGCTCGACGTGAGGAATCGCTCGCGCACGGTCGCCTCGAGCGCTCGGCCGTAGCGCTCGCGCAGCTCGGGCCGGTCGACGAGCTCGCGCAGCGCGACCAGCATCGCCGCCTCGTCTCCCACGTCGACGATCACGCCATTCTCGCCCGAACGCAGGATCTCGGTCATTCCGGTCGTGCGGGTGGCGACGACGGGGAGGCCCGCGAGCCCGGCCTCGATCACCGTCAGCCCGAAGCCCTCGACGCGCGCCGGAGAGACGGCGATGTCGACGGCATCGCGCAGCAGTGCACCGCTCGACGGGACGAAGCCGAGGAAGTGAGCCCGCGTCGCGATTCCGAGATCTCGCGCCATCGACTCGAGGCGCCCGCGATCCGGCCCCTCGCCGGCAACGAGCAGATGGCAGCGAGGCCGCTCGGCAAGCAGGCGTGCGAAGACCCGAAGCATCGCATCGACGCCCTTGCGGTGGATGAGCGAGCCGACGCGCGCCAGCACGAGATCGCCCTTCCCGATTCCGAGTCGTTCACGAAGCCCCGTCTCGTCGCCGCGACCCCACTCGGCCGGATCGACGCCGTTGTAGATGGTCCTGGTCCGCGCCGCGGGCATGCCGTCTTCGATCAGGCCTTCGACACACCCGTGCGTCACGCCGACCACGAGCGACGCGTGGTGCAGCAGCAGCACCATGCGATCGCGCACGATGTACGGCACGTGCAGGTGCGTCAGCAGCGGAACGCCGGCCGCCCGCGCGACGGGCAGCATCCACTGATTGGGCGCGCCGCTGTTGGCATGGATCAGCCGAATGCCGTGCCGGCGGACGAGGTCGAGACCCTCGCGAACGAGGCGCACCGTTCGGTGGAGCGCCCACTTCGGCGGGTCCCACAGGAAGAGCACGCTGAACGGCGAGACGTGGACGGGCACGGCGAGTGCGCGCAGCTCCTCCGCGAGGGTCTGCCCGTTGCACCAGACGAGCGGCGAGAAGCGGTCGCGGTCGATGTGCGCCAGCAGGTCGAGCAGACAGCGCTCGCTGCCGCGGATCCAGTCCTCTCCGTAGTGCGCAAAGAGGATCGGAGCGGGCGCAGGGCTCAATCGCTGACCCCGACGCACCCCATCTCGCGCAGCCGTTCGCGCAGGGTGCGGGCGGCTGCGTCGAGCGCCTCCGGCTTCGGGTTCTTGTCGGCGTGCGAGAAGTCGAAGTCGCGCAGATCGTGCACGGGGACGACGTGCAGGTGTACGTGGGGCACCTCGATCCCGGCGACGATCAGCCCGACGCGCGTGGGCCGGAAGCCGGTCTGGATGGCCTTCCCGACCTGCTGCGCGACGCCCATGAGGTGAAGCGCGAGCTCGGGCGGAAGGTCGATCCAGTGGTCCACTTCGAGCCGCGGAACGACGAGCGTGTGCCCGGGCCGGATGGGGTTGATCGTGAGGA
>JADLGR010000146.1 GCA_020849175.1 Deltaproteobacteria bacterium | reverse complement strand
TCGTGATTCCGGCCGAGGGGCCATCCTTCGGAATCGCACCCTCCGGCACGTGGATGTGGAGATCGACCTTCGAGTAGAAGTCCGACGTCAGGCCGAGCTGCTTGGCTCGCGAGCGGACGTACGAGAGTGCAGCGTTGGCCGACTCCTGCATCACCTCACCGAGACGACCCGTCACCATGAGCTTGCCCTTGCCCGGCGTCGCCGAGACCTCGGTCTGGAGCAGCTCGCCACCCACCTCGGTGTAGGCGAGCCCCGTGCACACGCCGACGCGGTCCTCGGCCTCCGCCTGACCGAAGCGGTACTTCTGCACGCCGAGGTACTTGCGCACCGACGCGGGCGTCAGCCGGACCGGTTTGAACTTCGCTCCCTGCTTCGCCACCTCGCGAGCCACCTTGCGGCAGATCGACGCGAGCTCGCGCTCGAGGCTGCGCACGCCCGCCTCGCGCGTGTAGTAGCGGATCACTTCGAGGATCGCGGCCTCGCTGAACTCGATCTGCTCGGGTCGCAGGCCGTTGGCCTCGATCTGCTTCCTTGCCAGGAAGTCGCGCGCGATGCGCAGCTTCTCGCTCTCGACGTAGCCCGGGATCTGGATGATCTCCATGCGGTCCTGCAGCGGCCGCGGGATCTGCGACAGGACGTTCGCCGTACACACGAACATGACGCGCGAGAGGTCGTAGTCGAGGTCGAGGTAGTGGTCGTTGAAGCTGTGGTTCTGCTCGGGGTCGAGCACCTCCAGCAGCGCCGCCGACGGGTCGCCGCGGAAGTCCATCGACATCTTGTCGACCTCGTCGAGCAGGAAGACGGGGTTTCCCGACCCGGCCTTCTTGAGGCTCTGGATGATCTTGCCCGGTAGCGCGCCGATGTACGTACGCCGGTGACCACGGATCTCGGCCTCGTCTCGAACGCCTCCGAGCGAGACCCGAACGAAGTCGCGTCCCGTCGCGCGAGCGATCGACTTGCCGAGTGACGTCTTGCCCACGCCCGGCGGGCCGACGAGACACAGGATCGGGCCCTTCATCTTCTCGACGAGGCTCTGGACGGCGAGGTACTCGACGATGCGCTCCTTCGGCTTCTCGAGTCCGAAGTGGTCCTCGTCGAGCACGCGCTCGGCCTCGTTGATGTCCTTCTTCTCGTCCTTGTACGACTCCCACGGTACCGAGAGCAGCCAGTCGATGTAGTTGCGAACGACCGTCGCCTCGGCGCTCATCGGCGACATCATCTTGAGCTTGCGGATCTCCTTTCGGGTCCGCTCGAGCGCCTCCTTCGGCATCTTCTTCTTCTTGAGGGCTTCCTCGAGCTCGTGGATCTCGTTCTTGAACTCGTCGCGCTCGCCGAGCTCCTTCTGGATCGCCCGCATCTGCTCGTTGAGGTAGTACTCCTTCTGCGAGCGTTCCATCTGCTTCTTGACACGGGTTCGGATCTTGCGCTCGACCTCGAGGACCTCGATCTCGGCCTGCATCAGCGCGAGCACCTCTTCGAGGCGCTGCCCGGCGGGCAAGAGCTCGAGCAGACGCTGGCGGTCCTCGAGCTTGAGGTTGAGATGCGCGACGATCGTGTCGGCGAGCCGCGACGGCGAGGTCACCGTCGTCACCGAGCTGAGGATCTCCGGCGCGACCTTGCGGTTCAGCTTGACGTACGTCTCGAACGTGGTGTGGATGGTGCGAACGAGCGCTGCCACCTCGACGGACTTGTCGTCACTCTCCGGAAACACCTGGATCTCGCAGGTGAAGAAAGGCTCGGAGCGAACGACGCGCTGGATCATCGCCCGCGCCTTGCCCTCGACGAGCACCTTCACGGTGCCGTCGGGAAGGCGCAGGAGCTGGAGGATGGTGCCGAGCGTCCCGACGCGGTGGACGTCCTGCTCGCGCGGGTCGTCGATCTTGTGGTCCTTCTGCGCCGCGAGCAGCAGCTCGCGGTCTCCGGCGACGGCGTCTTCGAGCGCCTTGATCGACCGCGCGCGTCCGACGAAGAGTGGGACGACCATGTGCGGGAAGACGACGATGTCGCGCAGCGGCAGCAGTGCGACCGTGCGCGCCCCGGGTGTGGCCTTCGGTGAGCCGGACTGCGCCTCGTCGTCGTTGCCGAACAATGCCATGACGTTCCGCTCTCCCGGGCTACGCGGACTCCGCCTCCCGCTTGAACACGAGCAGCGGCGTCTGTCCGCCCTCGATCACCTCTTCCGAGACGACGCACTCCTCGATGTCGTCGCGCGACGGGATGTCGTACATGAGCTCGAGCATCGTGTGCTCGAGGATCGCACGAAGACCACGCGCGCCGGACTTCCTCTTCAAGGCCTGCCGCGCCACGGCGCGCAGCGCCGAGTCGGTGAACCGCAGCCGAACGTCCTCGAGCTCGAAGAGCTTCTGGTACTGCTTGGTGAGAGCGTTCTTCGGCTTGGTCAGGATCTCGATCAACGCTTCCTCGTTCAGCTCGTCGAGGGTCGCCACCACCGGCAGCCGGCCGACGAACTCCGGGATCATCCCGAAGCGAAGCAGATCCTCTCCTTCGACCTCGCGCAGGATCTCCCCCAGGCGCTTGTCGGACCGGACCTGGATATCGGCATTGAAGCCCATCCCCTTCACCCCGATCCGGCGCTCGATGACCCGCTCGAGCCCGCAGAAGGCGCCGCCACAGATGAACAGGATGTTGGACGTGTCGATCTGCAGGAACTCCTGCTGCGGATGCTTGCGGCCGCCCTTGGGCGGAACGCTCGCCATGGTGCCCTCGATGATCTTGAGCAGGGCCTGCTGGACGCCCTCGCCAGAGACGTCACGAGTGATCGAGGGGTTTTCCCCCTTGCGCGCGATCTTGTCGATCTCGTCGATGTAGATGATCCCGCGCTGCGCTCGTTCGACGTCGTAGTTCGCAGCCTGGAGCAGATTGAGGATGATGTTCTCGACGTCCTCGCCGACGTAGCCCGCCTCGGTGAGCGTCGTCGCGTCGGCGATCGTGAACGGGACGTCGAGGATGCGGGCGAGCGTTTGCGCGAGCAGCGTCTTGCCGGTGCCCGTCGGACCGAGCAGCAGGATGTTCGACTTCTGCAGCTCGACGTCGCCGACGAAGCTCTGGCTCTCGATGCGGCGATAGTGGTTGTGGACCGCGACCGAGAGCGTCTTCTTGGCGCGCTCCTGCCCGACTACGTATTCGTCGAGCACCTTCTTGATCTCGCGCGGCTTCGGGACACGCGACGACTTCGCGGTGACCTCTTCGCGGCCGTACTCCTCGGCGATGATGTCGTTGCACAGCTCGATGCACTCGTCACAGATGTAGACGGTCGGCCCCGCGATCAGCTTCTTGACTTCCTTCTGGCTCTTGCCGCAGAAGGAGCACGAGAGATTCGCGTTGTCGTCCTTCTTCTTCATCCTCTGGTGCCTCCGCCCCCCGTCGAGCCGCCGCCATTGCCCTTCGGCGCCGCCGCCGGCGAGAGCTCCCGGCGGGCCATGACCCGGTCGATCAGCCCGTAGGCCTGCGCATCCTCACCCGAGAGATAGTAGTCCCGCTCCGTGTCTCGCGCGATCTCGTCCACGTTCTTGCCGGAATGATGCGCAAGGATCTCCGTGATCCGCTGCTTCATCTTGAGGATCTCACGGGTCTGGATCTCGATGTCGGTCGCCTGCCCCTGAAACCCCCCCCACGGCTGGTGGATCATGATCCGCGCATTGGGAAGCGCGAATCGCTTGCCGGGGGCACCCGCTGCGAGCAGCACCGCGCCCATCGACGCAGCCTGGCCGACGCAAAGCGTCGTGATGTCGGGTCTCACGTACTGCATCGTATCGTACATCGCGAGCCCTGCGGTGACGGATCCTCCCGGAGAGTTGACGTAGATGTGGATGTCCTTCTCCGGATCTTCCGCCTCGAGGAACAGGAGCTGCGCAATCACGAGGTTGGCGACGTCGTCGGTGATCTCGTGGCCGAGGAAGATGATCCGGTCTCGCAGCAATCGCGAGTAGATGTCGTACGCGCGCTCGCCGCGGTGGTCCTGCTCGACGACGATCGGAACCAGGGGCATTGGCTCTCCGTGTTTCTGCGGGGGTGTCGCGCCCGGCGCTAGGCGACCGGCGGCGCCTCGATCCGGGCCTCGCGAACGAGCAGCGCCAGGGCCTTCTCGTCGACGATCTGCACGCGCAGCGCCTCGAGCAGCTCTGCCTCCTGATAGGCCTTGCGCAGCTTTGCGACCTCGACGCCTTGCTCGGTCGCCATCGCCTCGAGACGTGCGTCGAGCTCGGTGTCGTCGGCGACGAGCCCCTCCTGCGCGGCGACCGCTTCGAGCAGGAGCGCCTCGCGCACCTCTCGCTCCGCGAGCGGCCGCCACTCGACCGCCCAGCGATCGAGCTGCTGGTGAAGCTCGTCGTGCGGGGCACTCTTCTCGAACTGCCGGTGAGCTGCCGAGAGCCGCCGCTGCAGGCGCCGATCGACCATGCCCGGGGGGACATCGAACGGCACGCGCGCCAGAAGCGCGTCGAGCACCGAGCGCCGCGTCGCGGTGTCGGCCTCGTGCGCACGTGCGGTCTCGAGGTCGGAGCGGATCCGCGCTCGCAGGTCGGCGAGCGTCGAGAAGTCTCCAACGTCTCTTGCGAACTCGTCGTCGAGCTCCGGCAGAGCGCGACGCTTGACCGCCGCGACCTTCACCTGGAAGGTGACCTCCTTGCCGGCCAGCACGGCGTTGCCGTACCCGTCCGGGAAGCGCACGATCACCTCTCGATCGTCTCCGGTCCGCGCGCCTTCGAGCTGCTCCTCGAACCCGGGGATGAAGCGGCCAGTACCGAGCTCGAGCTCGACGTCCTGCCCGGTACCGCCCTCGAAGGCTTCGCCAGCCAGGCGCCCGACGTAGTCGATCGTCAGCACGTTGCCACGCGCCGCCGCCGTGCCCTCCGGCTCCTCGACCAGCGGTGCGTGACGCTGGCGCAGACCCTCGAGCTGCTCCTCGACCTCCTCGAAGCGCACCTCGGCCGAGGGCCGCACGGCCGGCAGTCCGCGGATCGACGGAAGCACGAGAGCGGGCTTGATCTCGATCCGCGCGCTGTACCGAAACGACGATCCATCGGCCGGCGGCTGCGCCTCGATCGCCGGCTCGGCGACGGGCTGGAGCCCGGCCTGCGCGACGGCCTCGGGCAGCGTCTCGGCGACGAGCCCACGTTCGAGGTCTTCGACGATCGACGCACCGTACAGGCGTTCGAGGACCGACCTCGGCACCTTGCCCGGGCGAAAACCGCGCACGGTCGCACGTCGTCCGACTTCGCGATACGCGCGATCGAATGCGCGCGCCACGCGCTTCGCATCGACTTCGACTTCGAGCGTTCGCACGACCGGGCTCGTCTCGGTCACGCGAACGTCGATCTCACGCCTGGCTTCTTGCGCCGCCGTCGTCATGGTTCTTCCCGCGGCGCACCGCCGGACGTGCCGGGGACAGGACTCGAACCTGCACGTCCTTGCGGACGGTGGCTTCTAAGGCCACCGCGTCTGCCAATTCCGCCACCCCGGCGAACCAGGAGACCATCGCCGCGGCCAGCGTAGGCGCGGCGACCAAGGGCGTCAACGCGCGAGACACGCCACGCAGGCGACGAGACGGAGAAGGTGGTGAGCGCGGTAGGAATCGAACCTACAACCTAGGGATTAAGAGTCCCTTGCTCTGCCAATTGAGCTACGCGCCCGACCGGGCGTCACCGTAAAGCCGCCGGGGCTCCGTCGCAAGGGCCGGTCTGAACGGCGGGCGTCTTCAGCCGCTCGATGCGCGGAAGTCGCCACGCTCGCCGTAGAGTGCGGCGCGCAGATCGAGAGCCAGCACAGCGCCGTCGAGTCGCAGCCGGCGCGGGTTGAAGCCCTCCGCACGCACCGAGACGGCCTGCTCGTGCGGTGCGAGGTCCGACGGCGTTGCGAAGCCGTAGACCCCTCCTGGCCCCGTGCGTCCGTGCGCGATCCGCCGGGGAGCAGCGCCCGCGACGTGCGCCTCGACGATGACCTCCGCGCCCTCGACGGCGGGTCGCTCGCCCGTCGCGAGCGCGTCGTTCTCCGCGACGAGGACGCGCGCCGTCCGTCCGTCGGCCGCGCACTCGACGGCGACCGCGAGGTCTCGGAGCCAGATCATCGGCTCGGCCACGTCGGCCTCGAGGCCGATTCGCGTCACGTGATGCGCCGGATTCGCGCGCAGCGAGACGTCCTGCGGCGCCATGCCGTGATCGGCAGTCACGACGAAGAGCGTGCCCTCGAGCACGCCGCGCTGCTCGAGCAGGTCGAGCACGCGCCCCACGCGCCGGTCGCTCTCGTCGAGCGCTGCCGCCAGGCCCGGGTGGTGCGGGCCGTAGTCGTGACCGGCGCCGTCCGTGAGCGTCAGCTCGTGGAAGACGAACACGGGTGGATCGAGGCCCACGCGCGTGAAGAGCTCGACGACCTGCGCCACGCCGCGCGCGTCGAGCGTCGACTCGCGCGCGACCGCCGTCTGCCCGTCACGCTCCCATCGCGGGTCGCAATCCGCGAGCATCTCCTGCGTGAGCGCCCTCACGCGCGGCCGATCGCACAGATTGCGGCCCTCGAGCACGGCGTGATCGGCGCCGCGTCCGAGCGGTTCGTAGACGTTCATCGTGAGCGCGCCGGGCCCGCGCACGCGGTGCACCGCCTCGTAGAGCGTCTCGACGCGGGAAGACACGAAGCTCTCGGTTCGCACCTGCTGGCCCTGCGGCGAGACCCGCTCGCGCTTCTCGCGCAGGTAGTAGCTCGGGTTCACGACGTCGTGGTGGCCGCACCAGACGCCGGTTCCGAGCGTCGTATGGCTCGGCCACGTGATGCTCGGGAAGTTCACGATCTGACCGTTCTCGAGGACGGCCGCCCGCTCGCGAAGACGCCGCAGATTCGGGAGCGCCGCCGCGTCACGGGCGAGGCGATCCTCGAGCTCGGTCTGCGACAGCCCGTCGAGCAGGAAGACGTAGAGCCGCTCGGCTGGCGCGCGCGTCGCGTCGAGGATCTCCGTGAGAACGCGCCCGTCCTGGCGGCGCAGGAGCACGTCGGGTGGCGTCCCACGCTCGCTCGACGTTCGGCCGGTCGCGTCCTCGCCGTCGATCTGCGGGAAGCCGAGCGCCGCGAGCGCGGTCGGTGCGACGTCCACCTCGCGAACGGCGACGCCGTGCAGCCCCGGCCGCACGCGCGGGCCCGCGAACCACAGCGGCGCGCGCGCCTGTCGCACGTGCAGCGCTCCGTGCGTGCCATGCTGGATGCCCTGCGCCCAGTCGCACGGCGAGATCACGAGGTCGGGCGCATTCGGCGAATCGAAGAGCTGCGCGATCCGCTCGTACGCGAACGGGTAGCTCTGGTGCTCGGGACGAATGAAGCGCCGTGCGGGGTCCTCTGCTGCGAAGCCCGAGGCCTGTGCCGCTTTCTGCTCTTCGACGACGCTCCGAAGCCGGGCCGGGTCCTGATTCGCGATCGGGTTCTGGCCGAGGACCTCGACGATCTCGAAATCGAGCCCTCCGTCCTCGCGCAGCATTCGCCGAAACCGCACCAGTCCGCGCCGCGACCAGACCTCGTATGCGCCCGTGGGATCGTCGGCAGCGCCCCGCCACGTGATCACCAGATCGACCTGGTCTCGCACCTCGGAATCCGCGAGGAGCGCGAGAATCGCGCGGTTGCCCGACTCCTCTTGCTGCGGATCGAGCCCCTGCCCGCCCGGTCGTTCGGGGCCGAAGGGACGCGTCGCATGCCGCGTTCCGTGCGAGGTCATCGCACCCGCAGCGTACCACGCCACGCGCCGCAGTGCGGCCCGCTCCGGCGCTCGCCGGCGCTCGCGGAGCCGCTACGCTGCGCGCGTGTCCGAGAGCTCCACGTTCGTCTGGATCGATCTCGAGATGACCGGTCTCGACGTCGAGCGCTGCGCGATCATCGAGATCGGCGTCGTGATCACGAAGGCCGATCTCGTTCCGCTCGCCGAGCTCGAGCGAGTCGTCTGGCAACCCGACGAGGTGCTGGCGCGCATGGACCCCTTCGTGCGCGACATGCACACGAAATCGGGGCTTCTCGAACGCGTGCGCGCGTCGACGGTCTCCCTCGCAGAGGCCGAGCGCGAGGCGGCGGCCCTCGTTCTTCGTCACTGCGGCCTTCGCGAGGGCGTGCTGGCAGGAAGCTCGATCCACACCGATCGCCGCTTTCTCGCGCGCTACATGCCGCTGCTCGAAGGTCTGCTCCACTACCGGCAGCTCGACGTCTCGAGCGTAAAGCTGCTGGCGGCCGCCTGGTACCCCGATCTTCCCCGCTTCGAGAAGAGCAACAAGTCGCACACCGCGATCGCAGACCTGCGGGCCAGCCTCGCGGAGCTCGCCTACTACCGCGAGCACCTCTTCCGTACCTGAGCGCCGCGATCGTCCCCTACCGGCGCAGGAGCCGCCGCGCCGCGCTGCGCAGCGCGGCGTCACCGACGAGGGCGATGCCGATGCCGGCGACGGACACGAACGCGACGCCGCCGAGGGCCAGGTCGACGACGGCGCCGAGCGGAGTTCCCGGCGCGGGCTCCGCGAGTACGGCGCCACGCATGGTCTGCACGAAGAACGCGGCCGCCGCCGCGGGCGCCGCGACGGCGAGCGCGCGTCCCACGGACACGAACAGCGGAGTCAGCCGCGGTGCGCCGTGGAGTCTCCGCGCGAGCGCGAGCGTCGCCAGCGCGTTGGTGCTCATCGCGAGCACACCAGCGAGCGGCAGGCCAATGGTGCCGAGGCTCCGCGAGAGGCCGAGATAGAGTGGAACTGCCGCCAGCGCGACGAAGGTGCCGAGGAGCATCGGCCGCCAGGTGTCGGCCCTCGCGTAGAAGGCGCGGACCGCGATCTGCTGCGCGACCCACGCCGGGACGCCGGCCGAGAACAGCGCGAGCAGCGGCGTCACCTCCGCGGTGTCCGCGGGACCGAAGGCGCCGCGCTGGTAGACGAAGACCACCAGCGGCCGCGCGAGCGCGAGGCACGCCGCTCCGGAGACGACGGCGAGCGAGACGCCCGCTTCGAGCGTTCGCAGGACGGCCGCATCGAGCTCCGCCCGGCGGCCCTGGGAGTGCAGGCGAGCGAGCGCCGGAAGCGCCGCCGCGGCGAGCGCCTGCCCGACGACGGCCACCGGCACCTGCATGAGCCGCCGCGCGAGTCCGAGGTGCGCCACGGTTCCGGTTCCGATCAGCGCGCCGAACCAGCGGTCGTACCACTCGTCGAGCGTGAGGAGCGTCTGACCGAACATGAGCGGAGCGGCGATCACGAGGTACACGAGAAAACGACGGCTGAAGGGTGCGAAGCGCACGCGAAGCGGCGCAACACCGCGCGCCAGCAGGACGGGCGCGAGGAACGGCCCGGCGATGCTACCGGCGAGGGCGCCCCACGCGAAGGCCGAGATGCCGAAGGTCGGCGCGAGGAAGAGCCCGCCGACGATCACGCCGCCGTTGTAGAAGAGCGGCGCGAGCGCCGCCGCGAGGAACCGCTGCTGGGCGAGGAGCACCGACTGCACGATTCCGCCGACGATGAAGAAGACCTGGGCCGGCAGCACGATGCGCGTCAGGTCGACGGTGAGCGCCTGCGTCTGCGCATCGAAGCGCGGGAACTGGAGCGCGACCAGCGCCTCGGCGTTCCAGGACAGGAGTGCGGTCGCGAGAATCGCCAGCACGCCGAGCGTGCCGAGGACCGTTGCCACGAGGTCGTCGGCGGCCGCCTGACCCTCTTGCGTCCGAACGCGGTCGTAGAGCGGGATGAAGGCGATCGAGAGCGCTCCCCCGGCGAGGAAGTAGTTCAGCAGATCGGGAAGCTGAAACGCCGCATAGAAGGCGTCGGTCGCCGCGCTCGCTCCCGACCGGTAGGCGAGCACCATCTCGCGCACGTAGCCGAGCACGCGCGAGAGCAGCACGCTCGATCCGAGCAGGACGGCCGCGCCCGCGATGCGGGTGGTGCGGGCTGCTCCCGACGCCGGCGCCGTCTCGGTCAGGCTCAGTCCTCCGCAGCGCGCGGGTTGCGCTCGCGCCAGGTCCGGCCGTCGCAGGTCTCCACGACGACCGCGTCCCCCTCACGCCCACGGACGTACGCGTGGGTGAGCGGCACCTTGCCGTGCGGCGTGTCGAGGACGTAGAGCGGGATCGCGAACCCGCTCGTGCGGCCGCGCATCCAGCGAAAGAGCGCGACGCCCTCCTCGATCGGCACGCGGAAGTGCGCCGTTCCCTCGAGGAGCTGCGCCTGGTAGCAGTAGTAGGGTCGTACGCGCATCCGGACCAGACCTTCGCACAGCGCCTTCATCGTCTGCCGGTCGTCGTTGATCCCGCGAAGCAGCACGCTCTGGTTGCCGACCGGAACACCCGCGCGCAGCAGACGATCGCACGCGGCGGCGGCCTCGGGCGTGAGCTCGCGCGGATGGTTGAAGTGCGTGTTGAGCCAGATCGGGTGGTGCTTCTCGAGGACCCGGCACAGGGCGTCCGTCACGCGGAACGGGAGCGTCACGGGAAGACGCGAACCGAGCCGAACGATCTCGACGTGGCGGATCGCGCGCAGCTCGGCGAGCAGCCAGTCGAGGCGTTCGTCCGAGAACACCAGCGGATCGCCGCCCGTGAGCAGCACGTCGCGAATCTGCGGTGTGCGGCGAATCCAGGCGAGCCCCTCCTCGAGCTCGCGCTTCTTCATGCTCCACTCGTCGTCGCCGACCATGCGCTTTCGCAGACAGAAGCGACAGTAGAGCGCGCACTCGTTGTTGACGCAAAACGCGATGCGGTCGGGGTAGACGCGGATCACGTTCTTTACCGGGGAGTGCGCCACCTCGTCGAGCGGGTCGGCCACACCGTACGCGTCGTGCAGCTCGGCGAGCCGGGGCACCACCTGCCGGCGGATCGGGCACTCCGGGTCGCCGGGATCCATGAGCCCCGCGTAGTACGGCGTGATCACGAAGTGGAATCGATCGGCCAGCGCCTCGATCGCCCGGCGCTCATCGTCGGTCGGATCGATCCAGTGTGCGAGCGCCCCGACATCGCGGATGCGGTTTCGCATCTGCCAGGTCCAGTCGGACCACTGCACGTCCGGGACCCCGGCGTGCCGCACGCTCACGCCGTGAGCCCGAGGCGCCGGAGCGCCTCGTCGATCACGTCTGCGAGCAGCGCCTCGTGCGCGCGGCCCTCGAGCTCGGCGAGGATCCCGAAGCTTCCGTCCGGCGCGAACGTCGGCAGCGGGTTGATTTCGAGAAAGAGAGGCTCGTCGCCTTGCGTCAGGCGAAAGTCCGCGCGTGCGAAGTCGCGACACTCGAGCGCGTCGAAGGCGCGCAGCGCGAGGGTCTGGAGTCGCGTCTCGAGACCCCGATCGAGGGAGCCCGGCAGCTCGAACTCCCACGGCCGGTCGGGCTCGGCGTGACGCTCGAGCGCGTGGAGGCCGATGCGGGTCGTCGTCTCGATCGCCCGCTGCAAGACCGCGAGCGCGCGCGGCGGACCGTGCCCGACCACCGTCACCGTGTACTCGGGCCCCGCGACGAAGACCTCGATCAGTGCCGGCTGCCGGTACGTCTCGACCACTCGCGACACCGCGCCCCCGAGCTCGCCTCGCGTCTCGACCCGTGAGCCGGGCCCGATGCCCTTGGCCGTTCCTTCCCAACGAGGTTTCACGAACAGTGGAAACTCGCCTGGAAGCGCAGCGGATTTCACCTCGTCGGCCGACGCGACCGAGACGCCCGGAACCACCGGGACGCCCGCGGCGGCCACCTTCTGCTTGGCCCAGAGCTTGTCGAGGCTCGTCGCCAGCGTGAGCGCGTCCGAGCCGAGGCAGGGGATCCCCAGCATCTCGAGCAGCACCGGCGCCCAGCTCTCGCGGATTCGCGAGCCGTAGCCTTCGGCGATGGTGAGCGCGGCGTCGGGGCGCGGCAGCTCGCCCTTGCCCGCCGCCGCGAGCAGGGCATGCGCGCTCCCGATCCGAACCGGCCGGTGACCGAGGCGCTCGATCGCCGCCGCGAGTGCCGCGACCGTCGCCTCCGGCTCGTACTCCGCGTCGACGTCGCACGGGTCACCGGGTCCGCGTGGGTGCGTGCCGAGCAGGTCGTAGACGAGGCCAATGGCGAGCACGTGCGCGAGGATAGCGGGATGCCGACGACCGGCGCCGACGCGCGGCGCGAACGCATCTTCGCCTGGGGCGCGGTCTCGCTCTGGGGGGGTGTCATCTTCGCACTCTCGACCGACTCGTTCTCCGCCAGCGAGACCTCGCGCATCGTCGGTCCGCTCCTCGACTTCTTCTT
>JADLGR010000145.1 GCA_020849175.1 Deltaproteobacteria bacterium | reverse complement strand
TCGATCTTCCGGGCACCTACAGCCTCACTCCGATCGGTCCGGACGAAGCCGTCGTGATGCGCGTGCTGCGGGGCGAGATCGACGGTGTCGCAGCGCCCGACGCGCTCGTCGTCGTGGCCGACGCGTGTACCCTCGAGCGCTCGCTTCTGCTCGTGGCGCAGGTGCTGCGTCTCGG
This sequence comes from Deltaproteobacteria bacterium, assembly GCA_020849175.1. Lineage (GTDB taxonomy): Bacteria > Myxococcota_A > UBA9160 > UBA9160 > UBA9160 > MYXO. The sequence goes on along the minus strand of JADLGR010000145.1, from coordinate 16,691 downwards.
CCAGCCGGCGTGTCTCGTGCTCACGATGATCGACGAGCTGGTGGCCCGCGGCGGCAGCCTCGACGTCGAGCGTCTCGAGCGCTGCCTCGGGATTCCGGTGGTCGGGGTCGTCGGACACCGGGGCGTCGGAGTCGACGTGCTTCGCCGCCTGCTCGGCCGTCCCGAGAGCTGGAGCCGTCCGGTCCTCGTGCCACCGGCCGCGGCCGCGGAGCGTGCGGCATGGGCGGCGTCGGTGCTGGGCAGTGTGCTGCACGAGCGCCCCGGCCGCAGCCGCATCACGCACGCCATCGACCGCGTCGTGCTCCACCCGGTCGCCGGAACGCTCATCTTCGCGGTGATGATGGTGCTCTTCTTCCAGCTCATCTTCGCGTGGGCACAGCCCGCGATGGATCTGCTCGACTCCGCGATCGCCGGCGCCTCCGCGTCGGTGGCCGGGTTCCTGCCTGCGGGCTGGGCAACCGATCTACTGACCGAGGGCGTCATCGGCGGCGTGGGCGCGGTGCTCATCTTCTTGCCGCAGATCATCATCCTGTTCTCGCTGCTCTATCTCCTCGACGACCTCGGCTACATGGCGCGCGCGGCGTTCGTGATCGACCGCCTGATGGGGCGAATCGGGCTCGAAGGACGGTGCTTCGTGTCGCTCCTCTCGTCCTACGCCTGCGCGGTTCCCGGGATCATGGCGACGCGAACGATTCCGTCGTCGCGAAATCGCCTCGCGACGATCCTCGTCGCCCCACTGATGACGTGCTCGGCGCGACTTCCAGTCTACGCGCTGCTGATCGGCGCCTTCGTACCCGATCGAAGCGTCCTTGGCCCGATCGGCCTGCAGGGCCTCGCGCTGCTCGGCCTCTATCTACTCGGAGCGGTCTCGGCGCTCGCGGTCGCTGCGATCCTCAAGAAGACGATCCTCGCCGGAGAGGCGCTGCCGTTCTTCATGGAGCTCCCGCCCTACCGCGTCCCGACGCTGCGGCTCTGGCTCTCGCAGGTCTGGGGGAGCGCTCGCGCGTTCTTGCGGCGCGCGGGGACGATCATCCTCAGCGTGTCGATCCTGCTGTGGGTCTGTCTCAACTTCCCGCGCACGGAGCCGCCCGCGGACCTCTCGCCGGAAGCCGCCACACAGCACCGCGTCGAGAACAGCGCCGCGGGCCGGTTCGGCCATGCCATCGAGCCGGTGATCGCGCCGCTCGGCTTCGACTGGAAGATCGGCGTTGGCCTGGTGGCGAGCCTCGCCGCGCGCGAGGTGATCGTCTCGACGCTCGCGCAGATCTACGCGGCGACCGACGAGTCGAGCTCTTTGCGCGATGCGATTCGCAGCGACGTCGATCCCGCGACCGGCCGGCGAATGTTCACGCCCGCCACGGTGGCGGCGCTGCTCGTGTTCTTCGTCTACGCACTACAGTGTACGTCGACGATCGCCGTGATTCGCCGCGAGACCAACTCCTGGCGCTGGCCCGCCTTCGCGTTCGGCTATCTGCTCGCGCTCGCATGGGGCGCGAGCTTCGTGACGCATCGGATCGTGACCGCGCTCGGCGGGGGGGCGTAGCGGGCGGGTCAGCCCGCGTGGCGGTCGCCCGGCTGTGCGGGGTCGGCCGCCGGCAGCGTCACGCGAAAGACGCTTCCGCGGCCGGGCTCGCTCTCGGCCGCGACGGTGCCGCCGAGACTCGCGACGATCTCGTAGGCGATCGAGAGGCCAAGACCGACGCCGAGCGCGTCGGAACGCGTCGTGAAGAATGGATCGAAGACGCTGCCGACCGCCTCGGGCGGGAGCCCCGCTCCGGTGTCGAAGACCTCCACCACCGCCTGTCCGTATGCGTCGGTCCGGGTGACGACACGGATCTCGTTGCTCGCGTCGGACTTCTCTTCGATCGAATGCGCGGCGTTCACGAGCAGGTTCATGAAGGCGTGCGCGAGGCGCGACGCGTCGGCGCGAACCGTCGGCACTTCCTCGTACGCCTTCACGAGCCGTGCGTGCTGCCGGATCTCGTAGCCGGCGAGCGCGAGCGCGGAATCGAGAACGCTTCGCACGTCGACGGTCTCGGCCGGGCGTTCGCCCGAGCGCGCGAACGTGGTCAGGCTCGCGACGAGCGCCTGGATCCGGCGGGCTCCTTCCTCGACGTGCCGCAGCGCGCGCCTCACGTCCTCGATGGCGACCGGGCGTTCGCCGCCCTGTTGCCGTGAACGCCCGAGCTCCTCGATCGCGTAGCCGGCGTTGGCGAGGACGTACGCCAGCGGGTTGTTGATCCCGTGCGCGACGCCGGCAGCGAGGCGGCCGACGGCAGCCATCCGATCGGCGAGTGCGCCGCGCTCCTGGAGGTGTCGACGCTCGGTCGCGTCACGGGCGAGCGCCATCACCGCGGGCCCGTCGCCGTAGCGTACCGGCACCGCGCGCACGTCCACGCTCAGCACGGTTCCGTCACGGCGCACGAGCCGCTCTTCGACGAGCGGCTCCGGGCCGCCGCCTTCCGACATCCGTCGCATGCGGGCCAGAACGAGCGAGTGCTCGTCGGGATGAACGAACTCGAGGGGGCTGCGTCCGATCACGTCCTCGATGCGGTCGTAGCCGAGAAGCGCGAGGCCGCGGCGGTTGATGAAGACGATCGCGCCGCCGCTGTGGACGAGGAGCGCGTCGGGAAGCTGGTCGAGGAGGTCGCGGGCCCATCCGGTGTCGCGCGTGCTGAACACGGGCGGTCCTCCCTGGCCTCGTGAGCGTAGCCTTCGGCCGCGCCGGCGCTCGCAAGCTCGCGTCACCGTCGCGCGACGAGGCGGAGCGCGCCATCCTCGCGAGACGCACAGGAGCGCGACGATGAACGACGCATGGCCCGGCGGACTCTTCCGCGACCGCCGCGTGGGGATCCTCTCGATTCCGCGAGAAGGACGCTCTCCGCTCTGCGGCACTGGCCCGGTCGCCGTCTCGCTCGCGATCCAGCGCGTGGCGCCGCCGTGACGTCGCGGCGCGCGAGGATCGGGCAGGACGATCCCAATCCCTCACTGCACGAAGCGTCGCTCCAGCTCGCGGCGCTCGGCTTTCGCGGTCCCTGCCCAACGTGGCAGGCGCCGGAGGTGACCGGGATGCGTCGCCTGCCGATGCACGCGCCGCTGATTCCGGTCGCGGACCGAGCCGCGGCACTTGCGGGAAACGCCGCGTCTTCGCCATGGATCTTCTCGCTCGACGGAACCTGGCGCTTCCTCCTCGTCGGCTGCCCCGACGATGCGCCGGCCAGGTTCCCCACGCCCGACTTCGACGACAGCGCGTGGCACGACCTCTCCGTGCCGACCTCGTGGACACTCCAGGGGTTCGGCGCGCCGGTCTACACCAACGTCGTCATGCCGTTCGCCGACGAGCCTCCGGCCGTTCCGGCAAGGAATCCGACGGGCCTCCTGCGCCGGCGCTTCTCGCTGCCCGCCGGCTGGGCGGGTCGCCGGACGACGCTCTCGATCGGCTCGGCCGAGAGCATCGTCTACGTCTGGCTGAACGGCGTTGCCGTGGGATTCGGCAAGGACAGCCGACTTGCGAGCGAGTTCGACCTCGGACCGCACCTCGTGGACGGGGAGAACGTTCTCGCGCTCGCCGTCGTGCAGTGGTCCGATGCCACGTGGCTCGAGGACCAGGATCAGTGGTGGCTCCCCGGGCTTCACCGCTCGGTGTCGCTCGTCTCGACGCCGCACACGTGGATCGCCGACGTCGCGCTTCGCGCGACGCCCGGTGCCGTGGCGGGAACGGGCCACCTCGCGGCGGAGGTCGGCATCGGCTTCTCGGACCCGCCGCAGGCCGGCCTGTGCGTCGACGTCGAGCTCGCTGACGCGTGCGGCCGCAGCCTCGGTGTGGCGCACGGAGCCGAGGTACCCGTCTTTCGCCGAGGAAGCGAGCTGACCGAGCTCGTGTCGGGCTTCGTCTGGCAGGGCCCCGTCGCGCGCGCGGCCTTCGACGTCTCCGGCGTCCGTCTCTGGAACCACGAGGATCCCGTGCTCTACTGCGTGATCGTGATGCTGCGTGACGCCGGCGGCGCCGTCCTCGAGACGGTCTCGCAGCGCGTGGGATTTCGCACCATCGCGGTGCGCGACAACCGACTCCTCGTGAACGGACGGCCGGTGCAGATCGTCGGCGTGAACCGCCACGAGTGGGACGAGCGACGCGGCCGTGCGGTGAGGGCCGAAGGAATGCGCCGCGACGTCGTGCTCATGAAGCAGCACCACGTGAACGCCGTCCGCTGTGCCCACTATCCGAACGATCCGTACTTTCTCGATCTGTGCGACGAGATGGGTCTCTACGTGATCGACGAGGCCAATCTCGAGACCCACGCGCGCTGGTCGAGCCTGTGCCACGACCCGCGCTGGACCTCCGCGATGGTCGAGCGCGGCGCCCGGATGGTGCTGCGCGATCGCAACCACCCCTGCGTGATCGCGTGGTCGCTCGGCAACGAGAGCGGCTACGGCCCCCCGCACGACGCGATGGCCGCGTGGATCCGCCGCGTCGATCCCTCGCGTCCGCTCCACTACGAAGGCGCGATCAGTCGCGATCTGGCGGCCGGCGAGACCGTCACCGACATCGTCTGCCCGATGTACGCGGAGATCGATGCGATCGTCGCGTGGTCGCGGTCGCGGCACGACCGGCGCCGTCCGCTCATCCTGTGCGAGTACTCGCACGCGATGGGGAACTCGAACGGCAGCCTGTCCGACTACTTCGCCGCCTTCGAGCGCGAACGTGGTCTGCAAGGCGGATTCATCTGGGAGTGGTGCGACCACGGCATCCGTCGCGAGACCGAGGACGGCCGCGCATATCACGCGTACGGCGGCGACTTCGGCGAGGCCGTGCACGATGCGAACTTCTGCTGCGATGGCCTGGTCTCCGCCGACCGCGTGCCGCGGCCGGCGATGCAGGAGCTGAAGAAGCTGGCGGAGCCGGTTCGCGTGCGTGCGCAGGACGCCGCACGCGGGCGGCTGCTGATCGAGAACCGGCGCTGGTTCACGGGTCTCGACGATCTCGAGGCGCGCTTCGAGGTGCAGGTCGACGGTGAGACGGTGAGCGAGGGGCCGGTCGTGCTGCCGGACGCTCCTCCGCGCACGCGCTGTCCGGTCTCGATCCGCTTCCGGCGGCCGAAGCTCGCGCCGGGCCAGAGGTGCCACCTGCTGCTGCGTTTCGTGCTGCGCGAGGCGACGGCCTTTGCACCGCGTGGCTTCGAGGTCGCGTGGGCGCAGATCCCGGTAGCGGGCACGGGCCGCGCCGGGACGCGAGCCCCGCGCGCGGGGCGCGCGCGCATCGGCCCGGCGCTGCCGCCTCTAGCCGCGAGCGAGCGTGGCAACACGCTCCACGTGCGCTGCGCGGGGCTCGATCTCGTCGTCGATCTGGCGGCAGCGCGCGTCGAACGCCTCTCGCGCGGTACGGACGTTCTCCTTCTGCGCGGCCCCGAGGCCAGCTTCTGGCGCGCGCCCACCGACAACGACGGCCTGCGACAGGGCTGGATGCGCGGCCTTCGAACGCTCGGCCAGTGGCTCGCCGCGGGCCTCGACCGGCTGGAGCGAAAGCCCGTCTGCGCAACGTGGGGTAGGACGCGCGACGCCAGCGTGCGTATCCGTCTCGAGAGCACGCTCACCGGCTCCGACCCCGCCATCTGCGCGCTGCACCGCGAGGAGCTGACGCTGCACCCGTCGGGACGCATCGACGCCGTCGAGACGTTTCACGTCCCGCCCGCGTGGAGCGACCTTCCGCGCGTCGGCGTCGTGCTCGCGCTACCGGGCCGCTTCGAGCGCCTCGCGTGGCTCGGGCTCGGCCCGCACGAGACCTACCCCGATCGCCGCGCGAGCGGGCGCCTCGGCCGCTTCACGTCGACGGTGACGGAGCAGTACGTCGCGCACGTCGTCCCGCAGGAGCACGGTCATCATCTCGAGACGCACTGGCTCGCGCTCGAAGACGGCTCCGGCTCGGGCGTCCTCGTCTGCGCCTCGAAGCCGTTCGGGTTCTCGGCTTCCCACTACCGCACCGAAGACCTCGGGGCGGCGCTGCACACGATCGATCTCTCGCCCCGCGACGAGACGGTCGTCCATCTCGACGCCGCGCACCGCGGCCTCGGAACGGCATCGTGCGGGCCTGATGTCCTGCCGCGCCATCGCGTCCGTCCCGGCCGCTCTCGCCTGGCCTGGAGCCTCTTGTCGTACCGCGCGGGACAGGACGACCCGGGGGACCTCGCCCGTACGGGCAAGCCGCGAGGCCCGCGTGCGTCAGAGAGGTCAGAGCGAATCCTGCCGCGTGGCAATCGTGCACAGTCGTAGCGATGTTTCACGGCGAAGGAGGCAGTATGTCGCCTGCTCTCAAGCCCACCCTTCGCGGACGCCACTTCGTCCGCGCGCTCTGGCGTCTTTGCCGCATCTACTGGACGTCGCGCGACGCTGCACGCGGTGCGCTCCTTCTGCTCGGGGCCGTCTTCTTCGAGTTCGCGACGGTCTACGCCAGCCTTCTCATCGCCGAGTCGCAGCGCCACGTCGTCGAAGACCTCGAGCACCGCCAGGCCGCAGACTTCGTCATGGCCGCAGCCGTCTACGTCGGCTTCTTGCTCCTACTCGTCGTCGTCTCGGCATACCGCATCTACGTGCGGCAGGTGCTCGAGGTCCGCTGGCGCCGCGACCTCACGGCCCACTACGTGGACCGCTGGATCGGCCCCCGCGCCTACGGCCAGAGCCAGCTCCACCCGAACCTCGACAACCCGGACCAGCGCATCGCCGAGGACATCCGTGACTTCGTCGCGAGCGCGCTCGGCCTTGCGCTCTCGCTTCTGGCCGCGGTCGCGACGCTCGTCAGCTTCGGCGGCGTGCTCTGGCAGCTATCGAGCGACTGGAGGATTCCGCTCAACGGCTCGCTGCTGCACGTTCCGGGGCTGCTCTTCTGGGTGGCGCTGGTGGCGGCCGTGATCTCGATCACGGTGACGCAGCTCGTGGGCCGCCGGCTCGTGCCGATCAACTACGACCGCCTGCGCTTCGAGGCCGACTTCCGCTACGGCCTCGTGCGCTTCCGCGATCACGTGAAGGAGGTCGCACTCTCGCGCGGCGACGCCGTCGAGCGAAGGAGCGCTGCCGAGCGCTTCCAGCACGTGTACGACGTCTTCCTCCAGCTCATTCGCGCCGAGCGGAACCTGAGCCTCGTGACGGGAGGCGTCGGGCAACTGAGCGGCCTGCTGCCGCTCCTGCTCGCGATGCCCGCCTACTTCGGTGGGCTGCTCACGCTCGGGATGATCCTGCAGGCACGCGTCTCGTACGATCAGGTCTCGGGCGCGCTCTCGTGGTTCGTCAACGCGTATCGCGAGATCGCACGCTGGCGCGCAAACGTCGAGCGGCTCGCGGCATTCGCCGACGTGATGGACGACACCGAGACGGCGTTCACGAAGGCCGGCATCCAGATCACGCCCGACGGGGGAAACGTGCTCCGACTCACGGACCTTCGTCTCGAAGCGCCGATCGGTCAGACGATCGTCGAGAACGTGAACGCGGCCGTTCGCACGGGCGAGCGCGTGGCGCTCGTCGGCCCGCTCGGGAAGGGCAAGAGCACGCTGTTCCGCGCGATCGCCGGGATCTGGCCTTTCGGCGGCGGACACATCGAGCGCCCGCCGGTCGAACGCATGCACTTCGTTCCCCAGCGCCCGTACCTCCCGATCGGATCGCTGCGCGCGGTCGTCTCGTATCCGGCGCCGGTCGGGACGTTCACCGACGAGAAGATTCACGAGGTGCTGAGTGCACTCGGCGTCGCCGAGCTCGGCGAGCGGCTCGACGACGAGGAGCCGTGGGACTACGCGCTCTCGGGCCACGAGCAGCAGATCCTCGCCATGGCGCGCGTGCTGCTCCACGAGCCCGAGTGGGTGCTCCTCGACGACGCGACCTCGGGCCTTGGCGAGGCTGCGGAGCGGCGGATCTACGAGGTCCTCGTCGAGCGCCTGCCACGATCGACGGTGATCTCGCTCGGCGCGCACGCCGCTGTCATGGACCTGCTGCCGCGGCGCTGGACGCTCGCACCGCGCGGCGATGGCACGGTGACGCTCGACGCTGCGTGAGGCTGGCACCGGCGCGAGGCGATTCTGCCTGAGCCTTCGCACCCGGGAGGGCGGGGAGGGCGAGCCTGGGGCGAAAGCCACGCGAGCTCGAAGGAATCGAGGCTCGTCCTGGCGGGACGTCACGGCTGCGAGGCCCGCGCCGAAGATCCCGCCTCTCGAACGGCCGCCGGTCTGCTACACCCCCGGCGTGCCATGAGCCGCCGCCCCTCTCGCCTCCTCGTCGCGCTCGTCTCGACTCTGCTTCTCGCCGCCGCTCCGGCAGCGGCGGACGACCCCGCGCCTGCCGAGCCCGCGCAAGCCGCGCCCACCTCTCCGGCTGCGACGACACCCGCTGCACCGGCGACGCCGCCTGCGCCGGCCACGACGCCACCGGCCGCGAAGCCACCCGCACAGAAGAAGGCGCCGCCTGCGAAGCCGGCACCTTCGAAGCCCTCGAAGCCCAAGGCCGCGAAGCCCCCTGCACCGCCTCCCGCCGCGGCCACTCCGGCCCCTGCCCCCGAGCCCTTCGCGCTCGACAAGGTGGTTGTGCTCGCCCGCGACCTCGCGGCCCGTCCATACGCAGCGCCCACGATCGATCTGCCGAAGGAAGTCGCGGGCGCGAGCTACGACGACTACCGCAAGCTGCGCTTCCGGCGCGATCGCGCCGTCTGGGCTGGCAAGAGCCGGTTCGAGATCCAGCTCTTCCACCTGGGCTTCCTGTTCAAGACCCCGGTCAAGATCTCCGTCGTCGACCACGGTCAGGCGGCGCCGCTCACCTTCGACAAGGGGATGTTCAACTACGGCGACACGGGGATCGACAAGTCGATCACAGGACCGCTCGACTACGCGGGCTTCCGCATCCACTACGACCTGAACGGCCCCGAGTACAAGGACGAGATCATCGTCTTCCTCGGCGCCTCGTACTTCCGGTTTCTCGGCCGCGAGCAGCGCTACGGCCTCTCTGCGCGCGGCCTCGCAGTCGACACCGCGGAGCCGCGGGGTGAGGAGTTCCCGTTCTTCCGGCAGTTCTGGCTGGTGACGCCCGAGCCCCAGTCCACCGAGCTCACGGTCTACGCGCTGCTCGACAGCCAGCGTGTGACGGGCGCCTACCGCTTCGTGATCCATCCGGGAAGCGACACGCGAATCGAGGTGACGGCGCGTCTGTTCTTCCGCGCCGCCATCACGAAAATCGGCATCGCACCCCTGACGAGCATGCACCTGTACGGAGAGAACCGGGCGCGCATGTTCGACGACCACCGGCCCGAGGTCCACGACTCGGATGGCGTTCTCATCCACTCGGGATCGGGAGCGTGGCTCTGGAGGCCGCTCGTGAACGGCCGCGATCTGCGCGTCTCGGCGTTCTCCGAGGTGAACCCGAAGGGCTTTGGCCTCATGCAGCGCGACCGCAACTTCGCGCACTACGAGGACACGGAGGCGGAGTACCACCGCCGGCCGAGCTACTGGGTCGAGCCGGTGGGCGCGTGGGGCGAGGGCGCCATCGATCTGGTCGAGATCCCGTCGAACGAGGAGATCCACGACAACATCGTCCTGTTCTGGGTTCCGCGCGAGCACCCGAAGGCGGGCGGCGAGCTCAGCGTCTCGTACGTGCTGCACACGATCCTCGGCGAGCCGCTCGAGCATCGGCTGGGGCGCGCGATCGAGACGCGTATCGGCTCGTCGGTCGTTCCCGGAACGGGCGAGAAGCCGTCGCCGTCGAAGCGGCTGTTCGTGATCGAGTTCGAGGGCGGGGAGCTGCCGCTACTCGGCGCAAAGGTTCCCGTCATCCCCGAGGTCGTGGCGTCGGCGGGCAAGGTGAGCGAGGCGCACGCAGTGCGGCTTCCCGAAGGCGGCCGCTGGCGCGCGACCTTCCGCCTCGATACGCACGGTGCGAGCCCGGTCGAGCTGATGGTTCGCCTCCTGCTCGACGGCGCGCCGATCACCGAGACCTGGCTCTACCGCTACACGCCATGACGGACGACCCGGCCCAAGTCGGCAGCGCCCGCCGGATCCGGCCGGTCGGGCGCCTTGCGCGCCGCATCCTGTTCTTCGGGCTCGGCGTCGCTACGACTGCGTACGCGAGCCTCGCGATGCTCGACATCCTCGGCGCCAACGGTCTCGAACGGATCGAGCTCGCGATCCTGCTGCTCTTCGTCTTCAACTTCTTCTGGCTCGCGCTCTCGTTCTGGTCGGCGTTCATGGGCTTCGTGTTCGAGGCCCTCGGCATCGAGCCGATCACGCTGCGGCGGCGCTCGCGCCTGCATCCGCCGACGTCCGCGCCCCTGCGGACGCGGACGGCGATCGTGATGGCCGAGCGAAACGAGCCTCCCGACAGGATCTTTGCCGCGTTCGAGGCGCTGCTTCGCGATCTCGCGCCGACGGGGCATCTCGATCACTTCGACTTCTTCGTGCTGAGCGGAACCGACGACCCTGCGCAGGTCGAGATCGAACGCCGGGTGTGGGCCGCGACCGCAGACCGGATCGGCGTCTCGGGCCGGCTCTTCTTCTGGAAGCGCGAGGAGCGGACGGGACGCAAGGCGGGAACGATCTCGGACTTCCTGCGCCGCTGGGGCTCGCAGTACGACCACATGGTGGTCTTCGATGCGGACAGCCTGATGACGGCCAGCGTCGTCGTCGAGCTCGTTCGCCTCATGGAGGCGAACCCGGGCGCCGGCCTCATCCAGACGCTGCCGATGCCGATCAACCAGAGCACGCTGTTCGGTCGCGTGCTGCAGTTCGCGAGCTGGGTCTACGCGCGCGTCTTCGCGACCGGCACCGCGTGGTGGCAGCTCGGCGAGGCCAACTACTACGGGCACAACGCCATCCTCAGGCCCGAGGCCTTCCGCACCTGCTGCGGTCTGCCGACGCTGTCCGGCTCTCCACCGCTCGGCGGCGAGATCCACAGCCACGACTTCGTCGAGTCCGCCCTGCTGCGACGCGGTGGCTGGCAGGTCTACTTCCTGCCGCATCTCGGTGGAAGCTACGAAGAGCTCCCGAGCAATCTACTCGACTTCGCCGTCCGCGATCGCCGCTGGGCGCAAGGAAATCTCCAGCACCTCAAGCTCCTGCGCGCGAAGGGACTCCATCCGATCTCGCGCTTCCACTTCCTGAGCGGCGCCTTCGCGTTCATCCTCTCGCCGCTGTGGCTGCTCTTCCTCGTCCTCAGCACGGCGCAGATGGTCGTCGAGGCGGTGGTTGGACACGAATACTTCCCGCCCGGGTACAGCCTGTTTCCCGAGTGGCCGATCTCGAAGATGAGCGAGACGATCTCGCTGGCGACCGCGACCGTCGCGCTGCTCTTCGTTCCGAAGCTCCTCGGCGTGCTCCTCGCGCTCGTTCGCGAGCGGCGTGCATTCGGAGGCGTGCTGCGCCTGCTCGCGAGTACGCTGCTCGAGATCCTGTTCTCGATCCTGATGGCGCCGATCATGATGGCGCTGCACAGCTACTTCGTGCTGACGCTGATGGTCGGACGCGTCACGGGCTGGGATCCGCAGCACCGCTCGGAGCGCGGTCTCGGCTTACGCGAGGCCTTCTCGTCGCTCGGCGTTCTGTTCTTCGCGGCGATCGGGTGGGGCGTGCTTCTGCTGGTCGCCGCACCCGACCGCGTGTGGTGGGTGCTCCCCGTGCTCACGGGGCTCGTCTTCGCAGTACCCGTGACCGTCTGGTCGAGTCGCGGCACCGTCGGCGCTCGCCTGCGAGCAGCCGGGATTCTGCTCACGCCCGAAGAGATTCGGCCCGACCCGGCGATCGGCGTCGCGCACGCGGCGCAGCAGGCGAATGCCGCCGTGCTCGCCGCAGAGCCCGCGGCCGTCTACGCGGAGCCCAGCGGGCCGCCGCCGACACGCATGCTGCCGATGCCGCCTGCGCCACTCGACCACTGGCCGCCGGCTACGACCACCGAGTCGCAAGCTCCGGCGGGCGGGGCGCCCGGCTGAATCCAGCGGCGCCCGTGGTAGGCTCCCGGCTCGCCGCTGGGGTCGCGGCGTCCCCGCCGCACGGCCGAGAGGATCCGCTTCGAATGCGCATCCGAACGCGTGGCATGTTTCTGCTCGAGGGCCGCGAGAAGTTCTTCGTCCGCGGCGTCTCCTACGGCCCGTTTCGCCCCAACGAGATGGGCGAGTTCTTGCCGGGCAAGGAGGTCGTCGAGCGCGATTTTCGCCTGCTGCGTGAGCTCGGCGCCAACACGATCCGGCTGTACCACGTTCCGCCCGCGGCCTTCCGCGAGCTCGCGGCGTCCTTCGACCTACGACTGCTGATCGGGATCCCCTGGGCGCAGCACATTCGCTTCCTCGACACGCGCGAAGACCGCAAGGACGTTCGCCGGCGCGTGCGCGAGGCCGCCATCTCGATGCGCGGGGCGCCGAATCTGCTCGCGCTGGTCGTGGGCAACGAGATCTCGCCTCAGATCGTACGCTGGTACGGAGCCTCCCGGATCGAGAGATTCTTGCGCGAGCTGATGGCGGAGGTGAAGGACGTCGATCCCGAAGCCCTCGTCACCTACGCGAACTTCCCGATGACCGAGTTCCTCGAGCTCGACTTCCTCGACTTCCTGTCGTTCAACGTCTATCTGCACCGAGAGAAGGACCTTCGCCGCTACGTCGCGCGGCTGCAGAATCTCTCCGGCTTCAAGCCGCTCCTGCTCTCCGAGTTCGGAGTCGACTCGTGGCGTGAAGGCGAGAAGGAACAGGCGCGGATCGTCGCGAGCACTGCCTCCGCTGCTGCTGAGATGGGCTGCGCGGGAACCGTCGTCTTCTCCTACACCGACGAGTGGTTCACCGGCGGACACGAGATCGAGGACTGGGCCTTCGGGCTGGTCTCGCGCTCGCGCGAGAAGAAGGAGGTCTTCGACGCCCTACGCGATGCCTACGTCAGGCCGCAGCCGCCGCCGCCAAATCCCGCGCCGCGTGTCTCGGTCGTCGTCTGTGCATACAATGCCGAACGGACGATGGAGGAGTGCCTCGAATCGCTGACCACGCTCCGCTATCCGAACTTCGAGGTGATCGTCGTCGACGACGGATCGACCGACGCGACACGAGCGATCGCCGAGCGCTACCCGCAGTTCCGCCTCATCAGCCACGAGAACCGCGGTCTCGCGGTCGCGCGGAACGAGGGCATCCACGCCGCGACCGGCGAGATCGTCGCGTTCACCGACTCCGACTGCGCGGTCGATCCCGACTGGCTCACCTTCCTCGTCAACCGCCTGCTCTCGGAGAGCTTCGCCGCCGTCGGCGGACCGAACCTTCCCCCGGCCGAGAACCACTGGATCCCCGAGGTGGTCGCGCGATCTCCGGGCGGACCGACGCACGTTCTGCTGACCGACTTCGAGGCCGAGCACATACCCGGCTGCAACATGGCCTTCTGGCGCGAGCGGCTCTTCGAGGTCGGCCTCTTCGACCCGATCTATCGTACGGCGGGCGATGACGTCGACATCTGCTGGAGCCTGCAGAACGCGGGCCACAAGATCGGCTTCGCGGCGTCGGCCCTCGTCTGGCACCGGCGACGCGCGACGATCTCGGCGTATCTGGGCCAGCAGCGCGGATACGGTCACGCCGAGTCGCTGCTCTATTTCAAGCACCCATACCGCTTCAACTTCCTCGGCAACTCGCGCTGGCTCGGCCGCATCTACAGCGACCTCGGTGCGGGCATCCTCGGCCGGCGGCCCGTCATCTACTCGGGCCCGTTCGGTAGCGGCCTGTTCCAGACGCTCTACGAGGCGCCCTCCTCGCTGCTGCGTCACCTTCCAGCGACGCTCGAGTGGAACCTCGTCGCGCTGCTGCTGTTGCTCGCCGGCGGGCTCTCCTACCTCACCGACTTCCATCTGCCGACCTTCCTCATGGCCGGCTTCTCGCTGATCGCACTCTCGATCGCGCAGGCGATCGCCGTCTCGTTCCAGGTCGACGTCTCGGAGCTGAACGTCCCGCGCTGGAAGGCGCGTGGCCTCGTCGCGGTCCTCAACTATCTCGGTCCGTTCGTCCGCGCGATCGAGCGCAACAAGGTTCGAATGCGCGGGATGTCGGCGGTCGAGCGAATCTACTTCCCGAAGCTTCGCCAGCGGCCCGACCTCGATCTGCTGCGACGAAGCTTCAGCCTCTCGTACTGGAATACGACGGGCGTCGAGAAGGAGGCGTGCATCGCCGAGATCATCCGGTTTCTCAAGCCGCGCAAGTATCCGATCATCGTCGACAACGGCTGGGAGCCGTGGGACGTCTCGATCCACCGCGGCGTCTGGGTACGGGCCGAGGTACGTGTGCTCGTCGAGAACCACGGCGGTAGCGACCGGCAGATCGACGTCGGCGTACGCCTGCGCCAGACCGGCCTCTCGAAGGGGATGATGGCGGCCTATGCGCTCGTCGGGCTGATCGCGGTCGTGGGAGGCATTCACTCGGTCGCGGTGCTGGCCGGCGCGGCACTGGTGATCACCGAGGCCTTCCTCGTCCATCAGGCGTATCGCATGGGCCGAACGGCGTACCATGCAGTCGAGATCACGTTCCAGTCGCTTCCGCTCGACCCGCTGCGTCCCGACAAGAACCTCGAGCAGCCGCAGGGCTGAGTGAGCGTCGTTCGCCGCATCGCGGGTCACCTGGCTCCGTATCGCCTGCGCTTCGCGCTGGCGCTCGCGCTCGTCGCCGCGACCGCTGGGCTCGAGGTCGCGCGGCCGTGGCCGCTCAAGATCGTCGTCGACTCCGTACTCGGCGACCGGCCGCTCGCTCTGCCCTTCGGACACGCTGCAACGAAGCACGCGATCCTCGTCGCGGCCTGCGCAGGCCTGCTCCTGCTCGCAGTGGGCGCCGCGGTGCTCGGCGTGGTGCTCAATCGCGTGACGATCGGCATCGGGCAGCGAATGGTCGCCGATCTGCGCGCACAGCTCGTTCAGCACCTGCAGGGGATGTCGCTCGGCTTCCATGGACGGCGGCCCGCGACGGATCTCGTCTACCGCGTGGCCTTCGACACCTTCGCCGCGCAGGCGATGGCGATGAACGGCCTGTTCCCGCTGCTCACGGCGGTGGTGCTTCTCGGCGGAATGACCGCCGTGATGCTTCGCATGAACGTGGTCCTGGCTTCGATCTTCCTCGCGATCGCGCCACTGCTCTTCTTCGCGATCCGGCTACTGGGTCGCCGGATCACGGGACTCGCGACGGACCTTCGCGAGAGCGAGAGCCGCTTCCTGTCGGAGACACAGCGCGGGATCGGTGCGATCCAGGTCGTACAGGCCTTCACGGCGGAGCCGCGCGAGCGCGAGCGCGTGCTCGCGGCGTCGGCACGCGCACTCGCGGCGGCGAACCGACTCTATGTGTTCGAGACGGGCTACTCGGGCGTCGTCAACGTGCTGATCGCCGTCGGGACCGTCGCCGTTCTCTTCGCCGGCGGGATCTTCGGCCTCTCCGGGCGAATCACGGCAGGGGACCTCGTGGTCTTCGTGACCTACCTCGCCGCGCTGTACGCACCCATCAACTCGGTCGCGCAGACGGTGGGGCTCGTGCAGAACTCTGCCGCGGGCGCGCGCCGCGTCTTCGAGATCCTCGATCAGGAGCCCGACGTCCACGATCGGCCCGGCGCACGTGCACTGCAAGACACGAAGGGCGCCGTCCGCTTCGAGAACGTCGGCTTCGCCTACCCGGGCGGTGGATTTGCGCTGCGCGGGGTCGACTTCGCCGTTCGTCCCGGCGCGCTGGTCGCGGTGGTCGGACCGACGGGTGCGGGCAAGAGCACGCTCATGAGCCTGCTGCCGCGCTTCCACGACGTCACGGAAGGCCGCATCCTCCTCGACGGCGCCGACGTGCGCGAGCTCCGGCTGCGTGCGCTGCGCGGCGTCATCGGCGTCGTTCCGCAGCAGCCGCTTCTCTTTCCCGCGACGCTCGAAGAGAACGTTCGCTACGGCCGGCCGGACGCGAGCGAAGCCGAGCTGCGCAAGGCGCTCGAGCTGGCGGGAGTGGCGGCCTTCGCCGCCTCTTTGCCGCAGGGCCTCGCGACGCCCGTCGGCCCCGAAGGCCAGGCGCTCTCGCAGGGCCAGATGCAGCGCGTCACCATCGCACGCGCACTGCTCAAGGACCCGCGCCTGCTGATCCTCGACGAGCCGACCTCGGCGCTCGATGCGGAGACCGAGGCCTACGTCATGTCGGGGATCGAGCGCGCGATGAAGGACCGCACCACCTTCGTGATCGCACATCGCCTCTCGACCGTGCGGCGCGCCGATCTCGTTCTGGTGATCGAAGACGGGCGGCTCGCCGAGCAGGGCACGTTCGCGTCGCTGTGCAAGGCCGGCGGGACCTTCCAGCGTCTCCACGAAGCGCAGCAGCTCTTCGTCGCGCCGGCGAAGGAAGGTGACGCGCCGTGAAGCCCGTGATCGCACGGCCGGGCGCCGAGCCCGCCGCAGGAGGCCTGACGGCGTGGGAGCCATCGCGATGAAGCGCGTCGTCGTGCTCGGCCTCATGGGACGGTACCCGTTCGCCGGCATGGCGTGGCAGGTGATCCACCACGTCCTCGGATTCGAACGGCTCGGCGTCCGCTGCTACTACGTCGAGAACTCGGGCGCGCCACCGTACTCGCCGCGGCTCCAGTCCGTCACCGACTCGGCGGCAGAGAACGTTCGCTTCCTCGCCGACACGTTCGCGCGTCACGGACTCGCAGACCGCTGGGTCTATCGGGACAGCCTCACGGGCGAGTGGCCGGGCCTCGGCC
>JADLGR010000144.1 GCA_020849175.1 Deltaproteobacteria bacterium | reverse complement strand
TCAGCCGGTCGATCTCGGGTAGCGGGACCTGAAACGGATCGGAGGGCGGAGAATCGGGGCCGTCGATGCTGAGCCCGTACCCCGGGCGCCGCACTTGCTTGCACACGCCCGCATTGCAGGCCTCGAACGCGCTCGCGGGCGATCCCGTGTCGTTCTCGCGACCCTCGCCGAGAAGCACGAGCATCGCGCTCTTGGCGACCTCGTCGACTCGGCCGCCGACGATCGTGCCGCGCACGCCGAGCGTTCCCGACGGCAGCCGCACGTTCATGTCGGCCGGGTTCTCGCGCGCAATGCGTCCGGTCACGAATCGGAACACGCCCTTCGTGACCTGGGCGCCGACACGGCCCGCGTTCGTCTGCGGATCGTAGACGAACTCGTCCACCGTCATCTCGCTCTCCGGGCCGATCGTGAAGACCGTCTCGTCGAGGAGCAGGATCTGCATCCCCGAGCGCGGCCCGCTGCGGATCGCATCCTGCAAGAGGATCGGCTCTCCGCTCACCACCTGTCGGCCGACCGCCGCCTGCGGGCGGTTGAGGGCGACCTGCCCCTTGACGGCCGCCGAAACGCCGGCCTGCTCGGCAGCGCCTGCCGAGAGCGGGCACAGCGCAAGGCCGAGGGCCAGCGCCGAGTGCAGCTTCGTACGCGGATGAGAAGAGCGCGGCATCGTGAGCACCTCCAGATCCATCCCGTCGGAATCGTTGGAAATCCTTCGGAGCGTCGTCGAGAACTCTTTCGGCCCCCTTCGATCGGCCGGGCCCTTCGAGACGGCTCAGAAATCGAAGTTCTTCGTGAACAGGATCGAGAGCCGCCAGTCGTCGAATGCGTAGTTGATGATGTTCGACTGGACGTTGAGATACTCGACGTTCGCGGTCATGAGGGTATCCCGGACCTCGCGCGGTGGCGACAGGAACGGGAGCAGGACGCCGAGCGGCACCCCGTAGCTCACGCGCCCGCGGTACCACTCGTCGCGGCGTGTCATCGTAGAGACGAACGGCTCTGGCCCGTCGTATCCGTCGTACTCGAAGAAGAAGGTCGAGAGCAGGAACTGCCCGCGTCCGAGCAGCCAGGTGGTCCCGACCGCGACCTGCGGGCCCACGTACGCGTAGTATCCCTGCAAGGCCTCCTTGTCGACGCCGCCGATGCCGACGTCGAGGCGGAGCGTCGGCAGGATGTTCCATGCCAGGCCGAGGCCACCCTCCCAGCGACCGCCGGTCCGCTGATCGGTGATCGGGCTCGTGTCGAGGCTCTCGAAGAATTCGTAGTCGTACCGTACGCGGCCGACGATCTCGAACTCCTGCGAGAGGCGGCGGCTCCCGCGTGTGCCGAAGCCGACCGTCGTCACGTAGCTCTCGCCGGCGAGGTTCAGGTACGTCCCGTGGAACGTCGGCTGGAGGTCGAGCTCCGGAGTACGGATGAGTCCGCCGGCCTCTCCGGAGAATGCTCCGAGGTCGAGACTCGTGACGTCGACCTGCTTCTGGCCGAAGAGCTGCGCCGCGCCGATCAGCATGTGCCCCGCGTCGTAGCCGAGGTCGTGCTGCACGCGCGCACCAGCGAGCATGAGGCCGCTGAAGTCGCTCTGCTTCTTGCCCGTCACGAGATCGAACGGCGTATCGAGAAAGAGCACCTGCCCGGTATCCGGACCCGCGTTGCGGTTGCTGTCCCATTGCATGCCGAGACCCACGTTACCGGTGACGCGCGTGACCTTGCGCCGCGACGCGATCTCGTCGAGATAGTGATCGACTTCCTCACGCAAGCTCTCCGGCATCGGGAGCTTGCTCACCGTCTGGAACTCGCGCTCTGCTTCGTTGAGGTTGTCCAGACGGAAGAGCACGACTGCGTAGAGCAGGCGTACGCGCGCCAGATCGGGCGAGATCAGCAGGATCCGCTCGAGCGTGGCGGCGGCGCCGCGCAGCTCACCGGCCGCCACCTGGCTCTGGGCGTAGAGGTAGTTGAGCTCGATGTTGTCGGGGTCTTTCAGGATGTCGGCGTAGGTGACCTTCTCCCCGGCTTCGAGCGGCCGGAGCCTGTCCGCGGCGGTCCCGGCGCGCTGCGCGCGTTCGGTCTCGCGGATGCTCTGCGTCGGGCGCTGTTGCTCCTGCACCGAAGGGCCCTGCGCCGACGCGGGTAGCGCGACCACGGCCAGCAGGGTTGCAGCAAGAACGACCCGAACTCCTGCGCGCATGCTCCGTCTCTCCCACTCTGTCTCGACCGTATCGCCCGTCTCGGCGTCGCCGGCCTTCTCGGCTTCCTCGGTCTTCGCGGCCTGTGCGTGCGCGTGGCGGCGGGGCGGTGCCGCGGTGGCGCGGGCCGCATGATGCCACAGCCTGTACCGCCTGCCTCGCATCCCGGCGCTCGCAGGGCGACACGTCCGGGCGTGGACGAGTCGGAGTGCGCCGCAGAGAGGGCCGGGGCGTCGGGCCCACGCGCGACCCCGCGGCTAGCTCGCGAGGATCTGCTCGGCGTTCTCGTGCAGGATGGCGCGGCGGGCGTCCGGGCGACCCTCGGTCACGATGAGCACCTTCGCGAGGCTGACGGCGAGCGGGTAGAAGGGCCAGTCCGTCCCATAGACGACCTTGCGCTCGCCCGCTGCATCGACGAGGCCGGCGATCGACGTGACGCCCTGGCTCGAGACCTCCAGCCAGACGTTCGGAAGACGCCTGGCGATCGGAAGCGCGTCGGCGACGTCGCGCGCGCCCGAGTGGCCGAGGATGAATCGGACCCGAGGAAACGATTCGAGCGCGCGGACGAAGTGACGCGGAAGCGCGTAGCCGCGCAGGAAGGCCGGCTCGATTCCCGACCGGCCGCAGTGGAAGATCACCGGCAGGCCGAGGCGATCGCACTCTTCGTAGACCTCCATCGCCTCGGGCGCATCCGGGTAGAAGCGCTGGAACTCGGGGTGGAGCTTCACGCCGCGCGCGCCGCGCGCGGCGTAGGCGCGGAGCTTCTCGCGTTTGCTCGCATCGCGCGGATGGACGGAGGCGAACGGGACGAGACGGCCTCCCGCGCCAGCGCGTTCGATCGAGTCGAGGACGTGTGCCGTGAGGTCGTGCTCGAACGGAAGGCCGAAGGCGATCGGCAGCACGGTCGCACGCTCGACGCCCGCCGCGTCCATCTCGGCCACGAGGTTCGGGATCGTGTGCGTCCTCGCCGCACGGCTTCCGAGGACGAGGCCGCGGACCGAGTCGCGGCGCAGGGCGCCGAGCAGCGCGGGCGTGAAGTTCGAGTTCACATAGACGTCGAGATCGAGTTCGCACGCAGGCTCGGCGGCGTCGCAGTCGAGCTCGTACTCGACGCGCGGGGTCTCGCGAAGCAGGTCGACGGGCGGCGCGAAGCCCGGCGACATGCCGAGATGGCAGTGGAGGTCGATCGCGCGCGGGACGTCGCCGCGCACGCGAAGGCGCCCGGCCGCGTCGAGCTCGAACCACGGGAGCTTCGCGAGCCCGCGGTAGCCCTCGAAGCGAAGCGCCCCGAACGGGCCTCGCCCCGAGCGGGCAGCCTCCTCCTCGCGCTGGCGCTCCAGCGCCGCCCGCTCCGACTCGGTGGTGTCGCGGTCGCCACCGCAGCCGACCGCACCGGCGGCGAGGCCCGCTGCAGTGGCCGCGAGAAGGCCGCGGCGGGTGAGGACCGGATCGTTCGTCACGCCGCGAGACTGCCACAACGCCGCGCGTGCGCACCTCTCGTGACGGCGGTCCGGCGACCGCAGAGCCTGCGGAGCCGAGAGCGTGCGTGCAGGCGCGCGGGACGCGCGCCGGAGCACCGCGCTGCGCCGCGCTGCGATAGAGTCGCGCGGTCATGAAGCTCTACTGCGAGCACGAGATCCCGCTTCCGGCCGACGAGTTCTGGAGCCTCATCCACGCGCCGCACTACGAGACGAAGTGCGCCGAAGCGATCGGGCTCGGCGCGTACGAAGAGCTCGAGCGCCGGGAGGATCCGGACGCGATCTACCGCAAGATTCGCGTCGAGGCGGAGCTCCCCGAGCCGATGCGCTCGCTGATTCGCCGCGTCGCCGGAACGGCATCGCCCGGCTACGTCGAAGAGCAGTGGCGAAGTCGATCGAAGCGAGAGGTTCGCTGGCGCATCACGCCGAAGGTGATGGCCGACAGAGCGCGCATCGAAGGCGTCGTGCGCGTCGAGCCGAGGGGCGCAAAGCGCTGCCTGCGCATCCTCGACGGCGCCGTGAAGGTCGACGTCTTCGGGGTCGGCGGACTGATCGAGCGGGCAGGCGTCGCCCTGGTGACCGACGCGTACGCGAAGAGCGCGAAGGTCGCTGCCGATCTGCCGGCCGCGTGACGGAGAAGCGCCGGTCGCGGGTGCCCGCGAGCCGAATCGAGCGGCTGGCGCGCATCGGCTGGATGGCGGGCGAGCTGGCCGCGGGCGGGCTCGCCGAGGGCGCGCGGCGTCTTTTCGGCGGCGACGCCGCAGGAGGCGCGAGCGCGCTGCTCTCGGGCGCGAACGCGCGGCGCCTCGCGCGGCGCCTGTCGCAGCTTCGCGGCGCCGCGATGAAGCTCGGCCAGCTCCTCTCGCTCGAGAGCGCAGACGTGCTGCCGCCCGAGTTCGCCGAGGCGCTCGCGCTGCTGCGCGCGTCGGCCGATACCATGCCTTCGTCGCAGGTGCGGCGCGCGCTCGGTCGCGAGTACGGCAAGGGCTGGGAGGCGCGCTTTCGTCGCTTCTCGTTCGAGCCGGTTGCGTCGGCGTCGATCGGGCAGGTGCACGAGGCCGTCGCTTCGGACGGCCGGCGGCTCGCGCTCAAGATCCAGTATCCCGGCGTCGCCCGCAGCATCGAGAGCGACGTCGACAACGTCGCCTCGCTGCTGCGGATCGCGAAGCTCCTGCCCCTCTCCATCGACCTGTCCGGAATCATCGCCGAGGCGAAGCGCCAGCTCCGGCAGGAGGCCGATTACTTGCAAGAAGCGGCGAGCCTGCGCCGCTACCGCGCGCTGGTGGCCGGCGACGACGCGCTGCGCGTTCCGGGCGTGCACGACGACCTCACGACGCAGCGCATCCTCGCGATGGACTTCGCCGAGGGCGAGCCCATCGAATCGCTCGCGGCAGCGGGAGTTGCGCAGGCGCGGCGTGACGCTGCGGGGTGTACCCTCGAGCGACTCGTTCTGCGTGAGCTCTTCGAGTTCGGCTTCGTCCAGACCGATCCCAACTTCGCGAACTACTTCATCGAGCCCGGATCGGATCGGATCGTTCTCCTCGACTTCGGCTCGACGCGCGAGGTGCCTCCGGCGCTCGCCGAGCAGTACGCGCACATGATTCGCGGGGCCATGTCGGGCGATCGTGAGGCGATGCGCGCGGCGGCGATCGAGATCGGCTACCTGCCGGCCGGCGAGAGCGAAGACCGCGCGCGGGCCGTCGTCGACCTCATCTTCACGATCTGCGAGCCGTTCCGCGCCTCCGGCGTGTACGACTTCGGCCGCTCGACGCTGCCGTCGCGCGTCCGCGACCTCGGGTTCGACCTCGCACTGCGGCGCGGCTTCCTGCACCCGCCGCCGGCCGAGACCGTCTTCCTGCACCGCAAGCTCGCCGGCTCGTTCCTGCTCTGCGCTCGGCTTCGATCGCGCATCGATGTCGGCGCGCTGGTGCGGCCGTACCTCGAGGGACCGTCGAGCGGCCCGCCTCGCCGGTAGCGGCGGTCTGATCTCGACTACCCCCCGGCGCGCGGGACCGAGTCGCCGAATGCGCCCCGCGAATCAGGAGCGCGCGAGCTCCTTGCGAAGTGATCGCACCATGAGGCGCTCGTAGAGGCCCGGCGCGAGCCGACCGAGGACGTAGGCCGCCTTGCCGGCGGCGGTCAGCACCAGCAGCGAGCGGCCCGCGCGCGCCGCGCGGTAGACGGCTTCGGCGACGCTCTCGGGTGTCGCCACGCGGCCGACCGTCGATTGCGGGTGGGCTGTCTTGCGACCGTCTCCGTCGAGGGCGGCGGCGGCGATCCCCGTCGCGGTGAAGCCGGGGCAAACGACGAGCACGTCGACGCCGTCCGGCGCGAGCTCGGTTCGCAGCGAGGAGAAGAAGCCCACGACGGCGTGCTTGGCCGCGGCGTAGCCGGTGCGTCCGTAGAGGGGCGCAATGCCGGCGATCGAGCTCACCGCGATGAGAAGGCCCCGCCGCTCGAGCAGACTCGGGAGCGCAGCCTTCGTGCAGTGGATCGCACCGAAGAAGTTCACGTCCATCACGCGGCGATAGACGGCCGTATCGGTCTGCGCAAAGGCGCTGCGATGCGTGATGCCGGCGTTGTTCACGAGCACGTCGACACCGCCGAAGCGCCGCAGGACGGCTTCGATGGCACGTGCGCAGGCCGCTTCGTCGCGGACGTCGCATCCGAGGCCGAGGGCCTCCCCGCCCGCACGCTCCAGCTCGGCCGCGAGCGCCGCGGCCTTCTCGCCGTCGACGTCGAGCAGGGCGAGCTTCGCCCCGCCCCGGGCGAACCGGCGCGCGTACGCGGCGCCGAGCCCGCTCGCGCCGCCGGTCACGACGACGACCTTGTCCGAGAACTCGCGGCGTCGCGTCATGCGCGCATGCTGCACGAGCGTGCCCCCGGCCGCCAGCGAGCGGCCTGCAGGGCCAGAGCCACGTGAGGGTCAGTCCCTCTTCTGGGTCCGACGCTCGCCGACTCGACGCTCGATGAGGCTCGCGATGTGCTCGAATTCCGTTTCGCCGAGAATCGTGAACGGCTCGGTGCGACGGACGAAGGCCGCGAGAAACGGCGCCATCGCTTCCTGCTGCGTCCAGTGGCGATCGAGTGCTCGCTTCTTCGCCGCACGTTCCTCGTCACCGAGGCGCAGGTACGTGCGCATGCGACTCGGCACGAAATCCTCGGGTAGCTCGAGCGGTGTGTCCTCGATCGAGCTGGCCGGATGACCCGCTTCCGCCGGCCATCGGCTCCAATGCACCAGGTACGTCAGCATCCGCGCAGTGGCCGGGCGGTCGCCCATCCTGGCACCGGCGCGAGCGTCGAGTGCCAGCAACGTGAAGAGTCCCGCCGCTGAATGATCGGGGTGTGCGTCCGCGGGGTCGGGCAGTACGACGAGTGTCGGATCGACCTCTCGGAGAACTCGCTCGGTCTCGCGCAACAGGTCGGCGCCGTCGTACGCCACGGTCGGATCGAG
>JADLGR010000143.1 GCA_020849175.1 Deltaproteobacteria bacterium | reverse complement strand
TCGATCGAGAACGTCGTCCCCTTGCCCATCTCCGACTCGACGCTGATTCGCCCGCCGTTGCGCTCGATGATGCCGTGCGAGATCGAGAGGCCGAGGCCCGTTCCCTTACCGACGGCCTTCGTCGTGAAGAAGGGATCGAAGACGCGGCTTCGAATCTCCGGCGGGATCCCGGGCCCGGTGTCGGAGAAGTCGAGCCGAACCCCGCCGTCGGAGGGTGCGGTGCGGATCGTGATCGTACCGCCGCCCGACATCGCATCGCAGGAGTTCATCAGCAGATTCATGAAGACCTGGTTGAGCTGTCCCGCGTAGCAGCGAACGGGCG
Source organism: Deltaproteobacteria bacterium (assembly GCA_020849175.1). Classification (GTDB taxonomy): domain Bacteria; phylum Myxococcota_A; class UBA9160; order UBA9160; family UBA9160; genus MYXO. The sequence continues at coordinate 9,185 of JADLGR010000143.1, read as the reverse complement.
GAAGGTCGCCGTACTGCTTCACGACCGTGATTCCGTCCTTGAGTCGCGGCTCCATCAGCGAGAGCGTTCGCTCGATGCCGTCGTGCAGGTCGACCTCCTGCAGCTCCGCCTGATCGACGCGCGAGAAGGTCCGCAGATCCTCGACGATCTTCTTGACGCGCGCCGTCCCCTCGCGGCTTCGTACGATCAGCTTCTGCATCGCTTCACGCGCTCGCTGCGCCTCGGGGCTCCCCGGAGCGGCCTCCGCGATCTTGCGCGTCTGCTCCTCGAGGAGCTGGAGGTTCGCGTGTACGAACCCGATCGGATTGTTGAGCTCGTGTGCGACGCCGGCGACGAGCTGACCGAGCGACGCCATCTTCTCGCTCTGCACGAGCTGGGCCTGCGCGTCTCCGAGCTCGCGCGTTCGCTGCTCGACCCGCGCCTCGAGCGTCGAGTTGAGCTCGGCGATCTCGTCGTAGGCCTTGGCGTTCTCGATCGCGATCGCGCTCTGGTTCGCGAGCGTTCGCAGGAGGAGACGGTCCTCGACGACGAAACGGTCGCCCGAGAGCTTGCGGCCGACGGCGATCGTACCGAGCAGGTCGAGCCCGTAGGCGATCGGAACGAGCAGCTCGACCTCGAGCGTGTCGAAGACGTCGCGGCACGCCTCGCGCACTTCGGGATCGGTCTCGTCGTCGAAGTCGAGGCGGGACAGCGAGCGTCGCGCGAGAAGGTACGTGACGATCGGATGATCGGCCGGGATCTCCGCCTGCAGCGCCTCGCGGTCCCAGTCGCCGCGCGACGCGGACGGCTCGAGCACGCGCTGCTCCTCGTCGAGCAGCAACACCATTGCACGCTCGACGCCCATGGTGTCGGTGAGTGCGACGAGGATGCGGTCGCCGATCTCCTTGAGCGAGAGCATCGAGACCATGGCCTCGGAGATCTCGCGAACCGCGACCCGGTAGGCCGCACGGTCACGGTCGAAGACCCGGTCGACGAGCTGCTGGAGCCGATTGCGGAGCGGGTTGAAGACGAGGATCGCGAAGAACAGGAACGCGAGCGAGAACCACGTACCGCCCGGATTCACGTTGAAGCGCCGCACCGTCGCGTCGGCGAAGGTGATGAGGAAGGCAAAGACTCCCGTGATCGCGAGCGTCGCGGCGCCGTACGCGGCCGAAGACTTGGCCACCACGCGGATCTCGAAGAGCTGGCGGCGAACGATCCCGTAGCCGACGGCCACCGGGAAGATCAGGAACCAGAGCATCGCGACGTACCACGGCAGCGCCGTCTGGAAGTACGCCTGTCCGATCATCACGGTGATGACCGGAGCGAACGCGACGAGCGCGCCGAGTAGCATGACGTCGGCCCGGTCGGTCGCCCGGCCCTTCCGCAGCCGGCGACGCTCGCTCGCGAGTGTCGCGAGGCAAAAGACCGAGATGGCGATCGTGAAGTAGAAGCCGACCGCCGGCATGAGGTCCGGGGGCAGGCCGACGACGGGCGTGAGCGCGACGAGAAGCGCGATGACGCCGGCCAGCCCGTAGGGCACCGAGCGAAGCCCGCGCCGCCGAACGATCCAGATCGGCTCGACCGGATAGGTCGTGAACAGGTGGAAGATCGTCGCGCCGATGAACGGCAGATTGACGAACATCCGCAGGTGCGACCACGTCGCGACCTCGGTCTCCTGACCCGATGCGAGCGACACCGACATCGTCGAGCAGAAGAGGAGCAACGCCCAGGATTCGGCGCGGTCGGGTCTCAGGCGCCAGACCAGAAGCCCGCAGGCGAGGTACAGGCACGCGACGATGAACAGGGCCGCACGCAGCAGCGCGCTCCACGGCCGCTGCCAGATCGGCGGCCGCCACTCCGGCGCGAGCTTCACCTCGTAGGTGCGCCCGTCTCGCTTGCGAAGCCCGTAGGTGTTCGCGGCGCCTTCCTTCAGCCCGGCGAGGTCTTCCGCGAACCACGCGTGGATCGAGCGGCCGTCGATCGTGACGACCTGGTCCGCGGGCTCGACACCGAGCGCGGCCGCCAGCGGCGACGGCTGCTGCACCACGACGATGCTCGCAGCGCCGCTCGGCAGGAACGGCAGACTGAGCGTGGGCTGCGTCCGCGCGAACGGAACGAGGGCAAGCGCGAGCGAGAGCGCCGCCCAGGCCACGGCGACGATCGCCGTCAGACGGCGAATGCGAATCGTGGCGTTCGGCTTCATGCGGCCCCGCGCACCCGGTGCAAGGATACGCGCACGCCGCGCGCACGGCGAGTCGCGCGCCCGGTCGCCGGACTAGCGGCCCTTTGCCTCGTAGCCGAGCGCCGCGGCGTCGGGCCCTCCGGCCTCGTAGTTGTGACCGCGGGTGTTGAGCGGCCGGACGCCATCGCCGCCCGCTTTCTGCGCCTCGGCGGCGAGCCGCGCCGAGATCGCCGCGAGATCGGCCCTCGTCCGTGCGGGCCGAGGCTCCTCCGCAGCAGGCGCCTGACAGCTCCCGGCGTCGGCCGCGGGCGGCGGGGCTGCGTCCTGCGCACGGGCCGGCAGGGCCGCGGCAATCGTCGCCGCGAACGCGAGCGTCCCGGCGACTTTTCGGGCCGTCCTTCGCATGGGGTCCCCCGTGATACCCTCCGGGCGTTCTCGCGCATCGGCCTTCCGTGCGCCGGCCTTGATGGGAGCCTCATGCACCTCGTCTGCTTCGAGCACCGGCCCGCGGCGCCGGGAGGGCGACCTGCCACGGCGGACCGACGCGAGGTGCAAGGCGGCGACGCGGCGTCGCCGAATCTCGACACACTCGCCGCACACTGGCCGGGGCGAAGGCGGCTCGGGGCGCTCCTCGCGGCCGGGCCGCGCGCCGGCTGCGTCGTCGACCTGAACGCCGCGCTGGCCGTTCAGCTCGCGCTCGACGACGCCGGCGCTCCCGAAGCCGAGGCCGACTCCCTGCTGCCGCCCGATCCGATGCGATTTCTCCGGCGCTTCGAGGCCTCGCTGCCGCACGCGCGATCGGTCCTCGCGTTCGTCGAAGGCTGCGCCGGCCGCTGGGATGCGCCCGATCTCGCGCGCGCCGGCGCGCTGCTCGAACGACGCGAGGTTCGGCTCGCCGCGCCCGTTCCGTCGCCGGGCAAGATCGTCGGCGTGGCGGACAACTACGCCGGACACGGCGCCGACCAGGCTCGGGCGACGCGGCCGCCCGAGCCCGTTCTCTTTCTCGAGGCGCCATCGGCCGTCGCCGGCCCCGAGGACGACATCGTGATCCCCGCCGTCAGCGAGCAGACCGACCACGAGGGCGAGCTCGCAGCCGTGATCGGACGTCGCGGCCGCGACCTCTGCGTCGCGCAGGCCCTCTCGCACGTGGCGGGCTACGCGATCGCCAACGACGTCTGCGCCCGCGAGTTCCAGGGCCGGCGCGGCCAGCACTTCATCGGGAAGTCGTGCGATGGCTTCACGCCGCTCGGTCCCGCCCTCGTCACGGCCGACGAGATCGACGACCCGCAGGATCTCGCGATCACGACGCGCATCTCGGGTGAAACGATGCAGTCGGCGCGGACCAAGGAGATGATCTTCTCGGTCGCCGAGATCCTCGCTTTCGCGAGCCGCCTCATGACGCTCGAACCGGGTGATGTCGTCCTCACGGGAACACCGTCAGGTGTCGGAATGGAGCGAACGTCTCCGAGATGGCTGCGTGACGGCGACGTGGTCGAGATCGAGATCGAGCGTCTCGGACGGCTCCACAACTACGTTCGGCGGGCAGGCCCGTGATGCGGAGCACGGCCCGGGAGGTCTTCGCGATGCTTCGCCTCGTCGCCGTCCTCGGCGCATTGTTGCTGTCGTCTTCGCCTGCGCTCGCCGAGGGCGAGACCCTCGATCTCGCCCAGTCGACGTGCGCCGATCTGAGCGGCAACAGCGCCGCACGGCGCTTCTTCGTGATCTGGTTCGACGGCTATCTCGCGGGAAAACGCGGCGTCACCGTCTCGGACGGCAAGCGGATGCAGGCCCGCCTCGACCGCGTGCTCGAAGCCTGCCAGAGCGACATGTCGCAGAAGATCCTGCCTCTCATGGAGAAGCAGAAGTAGCGCGGCGATCGCGTCAGGCGGGAAGCGGCGCGTAGGCGATCAGGACGCGCTCCCCGCTCGCGAAGCCCTTTTCGAACCGCTCGCGCCAGCGGCCGATCTCGGCGGGGTACTTCTTCTCGTAGGCCGCGAGCAGCCGTGCGAGAGTCGCGGGGTCCTTCACGAGCCGGCCACGCGCGTCGAAGCTCGGAGCGCTGCGGAAGGCATCGCTGCGGCCGGTCAGCGTCTTCCACGTTCCGTGATCGCCGACCCACACACGTGCGCGGTCGAGGCCGGCGGCCAGACTGCGTGCCTTCCAGCGATCGTGCGCGGTGATGACGACGACGTTTCCGTCGAGCCAGGCGAACCACACCTCGCCGTGGCACGTGCTCTCGTGGCCATCGGCACGCAGCGGGCAGATGTAGACGAACGGGCTGCTCTCGAGGAGCGAGCGCACAGGCGGCGCAAGCGGGCTCGCCCCAGCGGCGCGCTCCTGCGCGCGCGTCGTCCAGGCAAGAAGCGGTGTCGCCGCCGCAGCGGCCGCGAACGCGAGAAGCTCGCGACGGGTGAGCTGGCGCATCAGATGCCCGATCCCTCGCGCTCCTCGCCGACGTGGAGGCCGCACTCCTTCGTCTCGGGGTTCTCCCACCACCACCGGCCGGCGCGGATGTCGTCGCCCGGCTGGATTGCGCGCGAGCAGGGCTCGCAGCCGACCGACGGGTAGCCCTGCGTGTGCAGTCGGTTCACCGGGACTTCGTGCGCTTCCACGTACTCGAGAACGGCGTCGTGCGTCCAATCAGCGAGGGGGTTCAGCTTCACGATGCCGCCGTGCACGTGATCGATCTCGACCTTGCGGGTCTCGGTGCGCGTCACGTTCTGGTCGCGACGAAGGCCCGAGACCCACGCGTCGAGGCCGGCGAGGTGGCGTCTCATCGGCTCCACCTTGCGAAGGCGGCAGCAGAGCTGTCGCTTCTCGACGCTCTCGTAGAACAGGTTCATTCCGTGCCGCCGCACCATCTCCTCGATGTCGCCCGCGGCCGGGAAGATCACTTCGATCGCCTTCTCGTAGCGATCGCGGACGCGGTCGATGAGGTCGTGCGTCGCCTGGGGGAGCCTTCCGGTGTCGAGCACGAAGACCCGCGAGGCGGGCTCGATGCGGTACAGCATGTCGAGCAGAACCATCCCCTCGGGCGCTCCGAATGAAGCCGACAGCGCGAGGCGCGGATGAAAATTCTTGACTCCCCAGATAAGGATATCTTCGGCGCTCCATGCCTCCAGCTCACCGCTCGAAATCTGGCGCAATACGTCGCGCGAAGCGCGAGAATCAGGGAGCGAGGCCACGGATGAAGCCGTCATCGAAGCAAGCCTACCGGACCTTCTCACGCCCGCAACGAGATCTATTCACGACTATTTCACTATAGATTCAAGGAGCTGCTCTTCGACCGCGCGTACCTTGTCCTCGATCCGGGCATCGCGGTCGCGCCGGTCGTCCATCTTGAGAACCGTCGAAACGCGCACGGCGCCTGCCGCGAACACGGCCTCCTGCATGCGCCGTACGAGCGCAAAGATCTCGTCGGGAGATCCCTCGAGCGTGGTGAACATCGCACCGAGCTCCCAGCGCACGCGATTCTGTGCTTGCACCACCCGAAGCGCCTCTGCGACGTAGGGGGAGACGCTGACGCCCTCTCCGATCGGCGAGATGCTGACGGCTGCGATCGCCATGGCTCCTCCGAAAACGCCGGCGCGGGCCTTTCCCTGGGCCTGCCCGGCGGGCATAGTCCGTCCGTTCAGCCCGACGCCGGCCGGCCCGGGCGGCGCATACCCGAGGAGACGAAGATGCAGCAGATCGAGAAGCTCTTCATCGGCGGCGAATGGGTGGCGCCCTCGAGCGGCGCGAAGATCGACGTGGTCTCTCCCCACTCCGAGGAGATCGTGGGACGGGTCCCCGAGGCGCGGCAGGCGGACGTCGATCGGGCGGTCGTGGCGGCGCGCAAGGCGTTCGACGATGGGCCGTGGCCGCGCATGGCCGCGAAGGAGCGCGCAGATCTCATCGCGAAGCTCTCGAACGGCATCCAGGCCCGCATGGCCGAGATTGCGAACGTGATCACGACCGAGATGGGCTCTCCCGCGTCGTGGTCGCTCATGGGACAGGTGCTCTCGTCGAAGATGGTCCTCGATTACTACGCGAACCTGGCCCGCGAGTTCGCATTCGAGGAGCTGCGCGCGGGCATGCTCGGCCCCTCGCTGGTGCGCCACGAGCCGGTGGGCGTCGTCGCGGCGATCGTCCCGTGGAACGTGCCGCTGTTCACGACGGTGCTCAAGCTCGGCCCTGCGCTCGCCGCCGGCGCGACGGTGGTGGTCAAGCCCGCACCCGAGACGCCGCTCGATGCCGCGATCCTCGCGGAGCTCGTGCGCGAGGCCGGTGTCCCTGCCGGCGTCGTCAACTTCGTTCCCGCAGGTCGCGAGGTCGGCGAGCACCTGGTGACTCATTCTGGTGTCGACAAGGTGGCCTTCACGGGCAGTACTGCGGCCGGTCGCCGAATCGCGGCGCTGTGCGGCGAGCGCCTGCGGCGCTACACGCTCGAGCTCGGCGGGAAGTCCGCGGCGATCTTCCTCGACGACGCCGACGTCGGGACGTCCGTGCCGGCGCTCCTGCCGGCTGCCATCATGAACAACGGACAGGCCTGCATCGCGCAGACGCGAATCCTCGCACCGCGCGCACGTTACGCCGAGGTGGTCGATGCGCTCGCCGCGGCGCTGCGCGCCGTCGTGGTCGGCGACCCCGCCGATCCGAAGACGGTCGTGGGTCCGCTCGTTGCAAAGCGCCAGCAGGAGCGCGTTCTCGGCTACATCGATGCCGGCAGGAAGGAGGGCGCACGCGTCGTCGTCGGCGGCGGCCGCCCCGCCGGACTCACGAAGGGCTGGTACGTCGAGCCGACGCTCTTCGCCGACGTCGACAATGGCATGAAGATCGCGCGCGAAGAGATCTTCGGCCCCGTGCTGTCCGTGATCCCCTACGACGGCGTCGACGACGCGGTGCGGATCGCGAACGACAGCGAGTACGGCCTCTCGGGCACGGTGTGGACGAAGGACGTCGACGCCGGCCTCGACGTCGCACGTCGCGTTCGAACCGGCACGTATACCGTGAACGGCTTCATGATGGACTTCGGCTCGCCGTTCGGCGGCTTCAAGTGCTCGGGCGTCGGCCGCGAGCTCGGCCCCGAAGGGCTGCGCGCCTATCTCGAGACGAAGAGCATCTCGCTCCCGGCCGGAACGCAGCCGGTGCTTCGGGGGTAGCGCACTCCGGCGTCACAGGCGGCGCACCGCGGCGCCGTCGCGCACGCGCGCGGCGAGTGTGGCGACGCTCGCACCGAGCACGGGGTGGACGAGTTCGCCCGCGATCTCGGCGAGTGGCTCGAGCACGAACGCGCGCTCGTGAAGCCGCGGGTGCGGCACCGTGAGGCCCGGCTCGTCGAGGTGCAGGGCGCCATAGAGCAGAAGGTCGAGGTCGAGCGTGCGCGCGGCGTTGCGCTCGCCGCCCCGGACGCGGCCGGCCGCGGCCTCGATCGCGAGCAGCCGCTCGAGGAGCGCGCGCGGCGCGAGCGTCGTTCGCAGCGTGGCCGCAGCGTTCAGGTACGGGCCCTGCGGCGGCGGGCCGATCGGATCGGTCTCGTAGACGGACGAGGTCGCGACGATCTCGATCCCGGCCGTCGCCGCGAGCGCCGCAAGAGCGCGCCGCAGGTGCGCCGCACGATCGCCGAGATTCGACCCGAGCCCGATGCAGGCGAGCGCCGTCACGCCGGGTCGGGGAGTGGTTCGAGGCTCCCCGTTCCGGCGCGGATCGCACGCTGGAGCGTCAGCGGCTCGCGTGCCTCGAACGCTGCCGCACGCACGGGGCACGGCTCGACGCGGCAGTCGTGACAGTGACGCGGCCGGCAGGGATCGAAATGGACGATGGCCTCCGTCGGAAGGTCGGTCGCCCGCGAGACGATGCGGCCGACGGCCTCGCCGAAGGCGTGTACGCGTTCGACGTCGAGGTAGCGCGGCACGGTGAGATGGAGGTCGACGTGCTGCACGCGGCCCGAACGCCAGCCGCGAAGCGTGTGGACGTCGATCCACTCGGGCGCACGCTCCGCCTCGAGCGCCGCGACCATCAGATCGAGTCGCGGGAGGTCGGCCTCGTCCATGAGGCCGCCCACCGCCTCGCGTACGAGACGCCAGCCGGTCACGAGGATGTTGACGGCGACGGCCATCGCGACGAGCGGATCGAGGGCGTGGACGCCGGTCACGCGGACCGCGACGAGCCCCGCGAGCACTCCGGCCGTCGTCACGACGTCGGTCAGCACGTGCCGTCCGTCGGCCACGAGCGCCAGCGAGTGGTGACGGCGTCCCACGCGCACGAGATGCCAGCCGAGACCGGCGTTCACGAGGGCGGTGGCGAGCAGGACGAGCAGACCCGTGCCGATGTTCTCGACGTGAGGGCCGCGCAGGAGCGCACCGACCGCCTCCCAGAAGATCGCGAACGAAGCGAGCGCGATGCACGTGCCCTCGACTCCCGCCGAGAAGAACTCGACCTTGCCGTGGCCGTACGGGTGCGTCTCGTCGGCTGGTCGTGCTGCGATGACGAGGCTGTAGACGAGACCGCCAGCCGCGACGACGTTGATGATCGACTCGAGCGCGTCGGAGAGAACGGCTGCCGATCCCGTGATCCACCACGCAAGGAGCTTCCCGGCGAACAGGAGCGCACCGACGGCGAGCGAGACGAGGCCCGCGCGCATGCGCGCGGCGTGACCGGCGGCTCGGTCCTCGTCTGCGTAGGTCGCCATCTTCGTGAGAGTACCCTGCCCGGCAGCGCCGGGGCGAGCACGGCTACAATGCCGGCGTGTCCGCTCCCCGCTCACTCTTGCCCGCGCTCGTCACCGACGTGCCGGGACCGCGTTCGCGCGCGCTCGCGGCGCGGCTCACACGGGTCGAGAGCCGCAACGTCACGTGCCTCGCTCCAGATCCGCCGATTTTCTGGGAGCGAGCCAGCGCATCGAACGTCTGGGATGCGGACGGTAATCGCTTCGTCGATCTCGGTGCGGCCTTCGGCGTGGCGGTCGTCGGCCACGCGCACCCGCGCATCGCGGATGCCGTCGCGCAGCAGAGCGAACGACTGCTGCACGCGATGGGCGATG
>JADLGR010000142.1 GCA_020849175.1 Deltaproteobacteria bacterium | reverse complement strand
GGCGCAGGTTCCCTACGAGCACCGATCGCACGAGCGTCGACTTGCCGGCTCCCGACACACCCGTCACCACGACGAGCTGACCGAGCGGGATCTCGACGCTCACGTCCCGCAGGTTGTTCGCGCGCGCCCCCACGATGCGAAGCGACCCGCGCGGCGCGCGCCGGCTCCGGGACCGCATCGCGAGCTCGCCCCGCAGCGCTCGTGCCGTGATCGAGTGCGGGTGTCGCACGACCTCGGCGACCGTGCCCTCGACCACGATCTCGCCGCCGCGCCGTCCGGCTGCCGGTCCGAGATCGACCACGTGGTCGGCCGCGGCGACGACGTCGAGCGCGTGCTCGACCACGACGACGGTGTTGCCGCCGTCGCGGATGCGCCGAAGGACCGAGAGCAGCCGTGCGACGTCGCGCGCGTGAAGCCCGATCGAGGGCTCGTCGAGGACGTAGAGCGTCGCCGTGAGCGTTCCGCCGAGAGCGGTCGCGAGCTGGATGCGCTGCGCCTCGCCGCCCGAGAGCGTTCGTAGCTGCCGGTCGAGAGCGAGGTAACCGAGTCCGACATCGAGGGCCGTGCGTACGCGTGCGCGCAGCGCCGTGAGCACACGTTCGGCACGCGCGTGCTCGTGCGTCGAGAGGCGAAGCGCACCGAGCCAACTGTCTAGCTCCTCGATGGTCAGACGGGTGACGCTCGCGATGTCACGCCCTGCGATCTCGACGGCGCGTGCATCCGCCTTGAGGCGCGTCCCGCCACAGGCGATGCAGGGGTCGTAGCGCCGGTAGCGTGCCAGCAGGACGCGATTCTGGACCTTGTAGCGCCGCTCCTCCAGATACTCGAAGAAGCCCCGCACGCCATACCAGTCGCCGCCATCACCTTCGAGAACGAGTCGTCGCTGCTCGGCCGTCAGCTCCGCGAACGGAACGTCCTTCGGGATCCCGAGGCGACGGCAGGCGCGCACCAGATCCCGCTGGCAGGACCTTCCCGAGGGAGAGTTGAAGACCACGATCGGCGACTGCGCGATGCTCTTCGACGGCTCGGGGACGACGCGTTCCCAGTCGATCCCGGGAATGCGTCCGAATCCCTGACACGGCTCGCACGCACCGAGCGGGCTTCCGAACGAGAAGAGCGCCGGAACCGGCGGAGCGAACGTGCGGCCGCACGTGTCGCACGCGAACCCCTCGCGGTGCGCGCTGCGCTCGCCCGTCTCCGAGACCACGATCGCGACACCCGCTCCACGAACGAATGCCGTCGCAATCGCCTCCGCGAGGCGCGTTCGCGTGTCCTGCCCAACCGCGAGCCGGTCGACGAGCAGCAGCGCCGCGGAACGCACTGCCGCGAACGCGCGCACCGACATCTCGGAGAGATCGACCGGCTTTCCCCCTTCGTCGAGGAGTCGACTGAAGCCCTCGCGCAGCAGGCGCTCCCGAAGCGCCGTCGCGCTCTCGCGCCGCCGCTGCGGAAGCGGCGCTCCGATCGAGACGCGCCGCCCTTCGCTCGCCGCGAGAATCCGCCCGACAACACCCTCGACCGTTCCCCGCTCGACTCGCCGTTTGCAATCGGGGCAGTACGTCTGGCCGCCGTTCGCGTAGAGCAGGCGTAGATGATCGAGAATCTCGGTCGCCGTGCCGACGGTCGCACGCGCATTCGTCACACGGTTTCGCTGCTCGATGGCGATCGCGGGCGGCAGAAACGAGACGAGATCGACGTCGGGGCGTGGGAGCCGCTCGAGGAACTGCCGAGCGTACGTCGAGAGCGATGCGACGTAGCGGCGCTGTCCTTCGGCGTACAGCGTGTCGAACGCGAGCGTCGACTTTCCCGAGCCCGAGACGCCCGTGACGACGCTGAGCGCGCGTAGCGGGAAGCGGCAGGTCACGCCCTTCAGGTTGTGCGAGCGCGCGCCGACGATGCGGATCTCGGAGACCGCTGTCACGCGCGCCGTTCCGGCAGTCGTCACACGCGCCGGCGGAACAGCGTCTGGAGCTTCACGACGAGGGCCGGATCGCCCTCGAGTCGCACACGACCCGCCATGTGCAGGAGCTCGCCGTTGGCGCGGCCCGCGAGGACGTCCAGAAAGTCGTTGGCGTCGACGCGGATCACGGCGTCGCGACGCGATGAAGTACCCGGAACGATCGTGAGCACGCCGTCGACGATCCGCAGCGACAGCGAGCCGCCGGTCGGCCCGGTCAGCTCGAGGGTGCACACCGCCGAGAATCCGCGCGCTGCCTCGGCGTCGAAGTGCTTTCCCAGCCACTCCGCCGCCGCCTCGACCGCGGTGGACGCTCCGGCTCCCATGGCGCTCCTCGTCTGCGGGCCCGATCCGGAGGAGTCTAGGGGCGGATTGACGGATCAGTCAATTCGCCGTCGACACGACGAATCGGGTGCGGCCACGACGGCCGGAAACGTCACGCTCAGCCGAGCGGCTGCATGTCGTCGACGATCAGCGTGATCGTGATGTGGTTGCCGGTCTCGCTCTGGCTCATGTGCAGGACGCGGACCTCGTTCGCACTCAAGAACTTGTTGAGGTCCTCCTCCACTTCCCGAACGAGGCCTCTGACCACCACGCATCGCAGCGCCATCGCTCACGCCCCCTGCCTACTCGCCTGGCGCGCAGCGTCTGCTGCGTACCGGGCCTTGCCGCACTCCTCGGCTGCGGCAGCCGCCGCCCGCCACGCGTCGGCCGCGATCGATGTCCCGAGCAGCGTCGCGACCTGTCGCATGAGGAAGACGTCGCCATCGCGGACGGCTCCCTCCCCGATCTCGCGAAGTCGGTCCTCGGCGCGGGCCTTGTGAAGGAAGACGAGCGCTTCGACGACGCGCTTCTCACCGAGGTACGCCTCGGCCAGCCGTAGCGCCTGCGCGGGAGCAAGGTCTCGCTCGATGACGTGCCTGCGTTCGAGTGCATTCGGAAGCTTCGCCTTCGCCATCTCAATACCTCGGCACCGAAGGATCCACCGCTTGCGACCAGGCGTCGATCCCGCCCTTCAGGTTCTCGACGTTCTCGAAACCATGGCGCTGCATCAGCTCACACGCACGCGCACTGCGTCCCCCGTGGTGACAGTGGACCACGACGTGCCGCGCCTTCCACGCCGCGATCTCGCCCAGGCGCTGCTCGAGCTGGCCGAGCGGGACGAGCCGTGCCCCCACGATCCGCGCCGTCTCGGCTTCGAGCGGCTCGCGAACGTCGAGCAGCAGGAACTCCTCGCCACGCTGCTGCAGGGCTCGCACCTCCGCGGCCGTCACCTCGCGCACGCCGGCACCCGGCGCCTGCGCCGCGCCGGCGCCGCAGAACGCTTCGTAATCGATCAGCTCCGTCACCGTCGGCCGCTCGCCGCACGCCGGACACTCGGGGTCGCGCGCCAGCAGGAACTCCGTGAATCGCATCTCGAGCGCATCGTAGTGGAGCAGTCGGCCCGCGAGCGACTCCCCGACGCCCGAGAGCAGCTTGAGCGCCTCGGTGGCCTGCACCATCGCGATCAGTCCCGGCAGCACGCCGAGCACGCCGGCCTCCGCGCAGCTCGGCGCCTGGCCCGGCCCAGGCGGCTCCGGGTGCAGGCAGCGGTAGCAGGGGCCCACCGACGCATCGAAGACTGCCGCCTGCCCGTCGAAGCGGAAGATCGCGCCGTAGACGTTCGGCTTGCGCATCAGGACGCACGCATCGCTCACGAGGTAACGCGTCGGGAAGTTGTCGCTGCCGTCGACGATCACGTCGTAGTCGTCGAGAATCGAGCGTGCATTCTCGGAGCCGAGCCGCTCGGCGTACAGCGCGACCTTCACGTCGGGGTTGATCGCGAGGATCCGGTCGCGCGCCACCTCGACCTTCGGCCGACCCACGTCGGCGGGCCCGTACAGGATCTGCCGGTGCAGATTCGAGACCTCGACGTGATCGGCGTCGACGATCCCGAGCGTTCCGACCCCCGCCGCAGCGAGGTACTGCGCGGCCGGACAGCCGAGCCCACCAAGTCCGACGATCAGGACCCGCGACGCGAGGAGGCGCGCCTGACCCTCCGCACCGAAGCCCGGCAGCAGCATCTGGCGGTGGAAGCGAACCCGCTCGGCCGGAGCGAGCGGGCGCAGCCGGCCGGCGACCTCCGCGATCGGACGCGGTGCGCTCATACCACCCCCCGCTGTAGCACTCGGTCGGCGAGCACGTGCGAGAACGCCATGATCGTTTCGGACGGATCGACCGACACGGCCGTCGGAAAGACGCTCGGGTCGGCCACGTAGAGATTCGCAACCTCGTGCGTCTCGCCAGTGCTCTTGACGACCGACGTCGCCGGATCGCGTCCCATCCTGCACGCGCCGGCCGGATGCGGCGCGGCGAAGCTCATCGCACCGGGCCCGATCTCGACGCCATCGATCCGTCCGAGGTCTTTCTCGTCGCGGATGCGCGTTCCCACCGCGTCGGCAAGGAAGACCTCGCGCGCACCGGCAGCGAGCAGCGCGTGCGCACCTTTCTTCATCGAATCGCGCAGCATGAGCGCGTTTCGCCCGGCGATCGGCAGCGAGGTCTCGACCGACCCGTCACGCGCGAGGGTGATCGAGCCTGACTCGACGTCATCGATCCATGCGATCGTGCTCGCGATGCGCGGCATCGCCTCCATGAGTCGCCGGTGCTCCGCGCCGAAGCCCGGCAAGAAGGCCGCGAGCCCGGCCGGCTGGAGCTGATTCGGCATGAGCAGATAGCCGCCCTCGCGATAGTGGCCCTGCTCGTCGCGGGCGAGGCGCCATTCGAGGCAGCCGAAAGCGGCCGGAATTCCGCGCCACATCACCACGTCGTGATCGAAGATCCCGAAGACCATCGAGCAGGGGTTCGCACGCAGGTTCCGTCCGACCTGTCCGCTGCGGTTCGCGAGCCTCGAGCGAAGAAGCAGCGGCGCCGAGCCGTAGCCTCCCGCGGCGAGCACGACGATCTTCGCACGCACCTCGATGCGACGACCGGAGGGCCGGTTCGTGTCACGGTCCATCACGACCGCCACCGCTCCGGTCGCGCGCCCTCCCTCGGCCAGAATCCGCTCGACGCGCGCGTCGGCGTAGACGAGCGCACCTGACCGCACCGCACGCGGGACGTACGTGACCAGCATGCTCTGCTTGGCGTCGTACGCGCATCCCTGCATGCAGTACCCGCTCTTCAGACATCCGCGGCGGGCCTGCGGAACAGGCTCACCGTGCCAGCGAAGCGTCTCGACGCCCTTCTTGAACAGCACGTTGCAGCCGTTCAGATACGTCTCGGGTGCCGGCACGATGGCGAGATCCTTCTCGATCTGCGCGAACCACGGTCGAAGCTCGTCCTCGCTGTGGGCGTCGACCCCGTACTGCGACTCCCAGAGCGCGAGGCGATCGGGCGGCGTCCGGTAGCTGTCGGCCCAGTAGTGGACGGTCGCGCCGCCGACGCAGTTCCCGTACGTGAGCGCAACCTGGCCGTCGGACGTCGTCCCAAGACCGCGGTCGCCGTCGATCCGTACGATCATGTCGTCTTCGCGCTGGTCGAGCTGGCCTCGCCCGGGCTTGCCCGGCTCGATCGGATCGGCGAGCCCGGTGTAGTAGCCGCCGCGCTCGAGAACCAGTACCCGCTTGCCGGCCTCGGCCATCCGCATCGCGACCGTCGCTCCGCCTGCGCCGGAGCCGATCACGAGGACGTCGGTCTCCTCACGCCGATCGCTCGTCACGTCGCGACCTTCGATGACGCCCATCGCGCTCCCTACCCCAGCGCCGCCGGGCGGTTTCGCGGAACCCAGGGTCCGTCGTAGCCGATGGCCGCCCACGTCGGCTCCTGGGTGTACGTGAAGAAGACCGTCAGGAGCTTGAGACCCTGCATCGCCGTCCGGCGAGCCGCGAGGCGACTCGCGGCCATGGCCTCGAGCACGGCGTCCTGTGCCGCGGGCTCCAGCGCCGTGAACCGACTGCCCTGCGTCACGAGCGGCCACCACTCGACGAGGCGGAGCGCCGCGATCACGTCGTCGCGAAGGCGCGGGCCGTGGTACGCGAGCTCACGATCGATTCGCGCCGGGACGCCGAGCGCGATCGCACCCGGTCGGTCTGTCGCTTCGGGGACGAGTCGGTCGACGACCGCGCGCAGCACCGCGTACTCGCATGCCGGGATCTGCGACGGCGTCTCACCTGCCGGCAGCAGCGCAGCGTAACGGGCGTCGCCGCGACCGCACGCGAGCGCGCCCGCACCGAGCCCCGCGGTGACCCACACCGACCGCACCAGGAACCCGCGGCGTGAGATCGGGTGGCCCGAGAGAAGCGGCTCGCGTCGCGACTCGCTCACGGCCGCAAGAGTACCGCGGTGAGCGCCTTGCGCCGGCAGCGCGGGCAGCGAAAGGGGGCCTCCCGGCGACGCCGGGAGGCCCCGCAGCTCAGCCGCCGGGACGGGATCACTCGTCGACGGCAGCGTCCGCCGGCGGATCCTTGACCG
>JADLGR010000141.1 GCA_020849175.1 Deltaproteobacteria bacterium | reverse complement strand
GGTCTGCGGCTGCGCTACGTGCTCAAGCGCGAGCTTCTCTGGGACCCCTGTCTCGACCTCGTCGGCAATCGCATTCCGAACTACTTCGTGCGCCGTGGCTCGAGCGACACGGCGCGGGAGACCGAGGGGGTGGCCCGCCTGCTCGAGGGGCTCGGTCCGAGAGACGGCGTCCTCATCTATCCGGAGGGCACGCGCTTTACACCGGCGAAGCGCGAGCGTGCGCTCGCGCGCCTCGCGACGAGTGCGGGTGAGCCGCTGCACTCGCGTGCGCGCGCGCTGGAACGGGTGCTGCCGCCGCGCCCGGGCGGAGCGCTCGCACTGCTCGACGGCTCGCCGCCTGCGGACGCGCTGTTCTGTGCGCACGCGGGATTCGACTCGGCCGCCACGTTCTGGCAGCTCTGGAATGGCGATCTCGTCGGTGAGACGATCCACGTCGCGTTCTGGCGCATCCCGGCGGAACGGATCCCTGCGGGCCGTGAGGCCCGCGTCGCGTGGCTCTACGATCAGTGGGAGCGGATGGACGCGTGGGTACGCTCACACGCTCCGCCGCCGGCCGCGGCGACGCGGGCGGTGCAGCGGTAACGTGGCGCCGACTCCGCGCGCCGCGGAGAGGGAGGTGCGCGTGAGCGAAACACGGGCCGCGCTGCCGCAGCAGGGCTCCGACTGGCAGAGCGTTCGCGAGCGCCTCGTCGCGCTCGGCGCGCACGATGCGAACTGGCGTTCCGGCCGCCTCGCCGTCTACGTGTTCCACGCCGGAGAGGACGTGCTCGAGGTCGCAAAGCAGGCCTACGCCCTCTACCAGTCCGAGAACGCCCTGGGTCCCATGGCGTTTCCGAGCCTGCGGCAGATGGAGTCGGACGTCGTGGGCATGGGTCTCTCGCTCCTGAACGCGCCCGAGGGCGCACGCGGCAGCATGACCTCGGGCGGAACCGAGAGCATCCTCATGGCCGTGAAGGCGTGTCGCGACGAGGCGCGATCACGCGGGATCGACACGGCAGGCGCCGAGATCGTCGCCCCGCGATCGGCGCATCCCGCGTTCGACAAGGCCGCCCTCTACCTCGGTCTTCGCGTCGTGCGCGTGCCGGTGGCCGGCGACCTTCGCGCAGACGTTCCTGCCATGGCTGCGGCCGTGACGCCGCGAACCCTCATGCTCGTCGGCTCGGCACCGTGCTTCCCGTACGGGATGGTCGATCCCATCGCCGAGCTCTCGGAGCTCGCGCTCGCGCGCGGCCTCTGGCTGCACGTCGATGCCTGTGTCGGTGGCTACTTCGCACCGTTCGCTCGCATGAATGGCGCGCCCGTTCCAGCGTTCGACTTCGAGCTTCCGGGCGTTCGCAGCATCTCCGCGGACCTGCACAAGTACGGCTATGCGGCGAAGGGTGCTTCGACCATCTTCCACCGCAGCGAGGAGGGATGGCGTCACCAGGTGTTCGAGTTCGAGGACTGGCCCGCAGGCGGCATGCACACGCCGACGCTCGCCGGTACCCGGCCCGGCGGAGCGATCGCATCGGCGTGGGCCGTCATGCACTACCTCGGCGTCGAGGGCTATCGCGAGAAGGCGCGCGCGGTGACGCAGACGCGCGAGAAGCTGATGGCCGCGATTCGCGAGATCGACGGCCTGCGAACGCACGGTGAGCCGATCCTCGGCCTGTTCACGTACGGATCCGAGCAGCTCGACATCTTCGCCGTCTGGGGCCGGATGGCCCGGCGCGGCTGGTTCACCGGTCTCACGACGGAGCCGCGCGGGATTCACCTCATGCTCTCGCCCGCGCACGCCGGTGTTGCCGACGAGTATCTCGCCGATCTGCGCGCGAGCGTCGCCGAGGTTCGCGCCAGTGGAGAGAGCGCCGGAGACACGAAGGCGCGTTACGCCTGATCGAGTCCGTGCCTCCGAGCCCGCACGCGGACCGGGCGGTGGCTAGGCGCTGGCGTGCGGCGCCACCAGCGCATCGAGCGCCGGCCACTCGATCGGCTCTTGCGCGGAGAAGGCACGAAGCAGGAGGCGGCGAATCTCGGGCTCTTCGCCCGCGAGAAAGCTCTGCGAGACCTCGGCCAGCTTCGCCTCGTCGGGCTGCGGTGGCCGTTCGTCGGCGAGCACGCCGTTGTCGTGCGCGAGGCCGATCGCGTCGAGCCACTCGATCAGCAGGGGCCGGCGGCACTCGAGGAAGTAGACTGCGAGCATCTCCTCCGCGACCTGGTTCGAGGCCACGCGCGCGAGCGCGCTGCGGACGGCGTCGGCCTGCTTTTCGAACGGAAGGCCGCGCATGTAGACCGGGCGCGATCGCATGACGCCGCAGGCCAGAAGGAGCGCCTGCTGGAACCCGGCGGGAGCCTTCTCGCGGATCGTCCGCAGCACCTCGCGCGCCTGCTCGCGCGGCATCGTCGCGAACACCTCGAAACAACGCATGCGGCTTTCGTCTCCTTGGCTTCGCGGTGCAGGCTAGCAAGGCTGCGACGCGGCCGCGCTCTCGACCGCGCGAAGCGGATGCATCCAGGCGGCGCGTACGCAGGTCGCCGTCGTCAGCACGAGCGCAACCGCCGTCGCGGTGTGAAGCCCGGTCACCTCGACGGGGATCTTCAGGAGGACGTTCGTGACGCCGAGCCCGATCTGGAGCACGACGAGCGCGAACGCGAGGGCCGCAGGCCGCGCGATTCCGGCAATGCCGCGCGCCGCGCCCGCCGCGAGCGCGAGCAGGACGGCGAGCGCGTACGCCGCGAGGCGGTGCAGCAGGTGGATACCGACGTTGCCTTCGAAGCCCGGAAAGAACACCCCTGTCTTGCAGGCGGGCCACTGGTCGCAGGCGAGACCGGCGTAGCGCGACGAGACGAGGCCGCCAAGCACGATCTCGAGCGCGAGCACGACCGCCGCGGCCGTCACGAGGGTGCGAAGCGAGGCTGTGATCGGCTCGGCCGCCGCGGGGCCTTCGCCCGCGGCCGAGCGGAGCTGGAGGACGACGAAGAGGAGCGCGAGGGCGAACGCGTTGCCCGTGACGAGGTGTGCGGTCACCGTCCACGCCGCGAGCAGGTGCAGCACCGTCAGACCGCCCAGCACGACCTGCACGACGAGCAGCGCCGCTGCCAGGAGCACCGGCCTTCCAGCAGCGCCGCGCAAGGCGGAGTCGCGCGCGACGCCGACGGCGAGCGCGGTGAAGATCACCGAGACCGATCCGGCCACGACGCGGTGCCCCCACTCGAAGGCGACGTGGAAGTCGAGGCG
>JADLGR010000140.1 GCA_020849175.1 Deltaproteobacteria bacterium | reverse complement strand
GCGGGTGAGCCAGCGCACTTGCACCACGACGTGCGGTTCTTGCTGATCGCCGAGCCGGGGCAGGCGCTGCACTGCAGCGAGGAATCGATCGAGGTTCGCTGGGTCTGCTGGGCGGACCTGCCGGCGCTTGCGGGCGAGGAGAGCCTCTTACGGATGGCGACGCGCGCGCGCGAGCGGCTCGGTCTGCGGTTCGCCTGAAGCCGCCCGGTCAACACCCGGGAATGACGGATCGGTGGTTCTTCCCCTCAAGCCCGCAGGCTGCGACACCGATCAGCCGGCGCAACCGCGCCCGCCCCCCCGACCGCCGTTGCGGTCCCGGATCGGGCCACAAGGGAGGACAGGATGAAGGCTTCGATTCGCAAGGCACTTCTGGCCGCGAGCGCTCTCGCGTTCGTGGCGACTGCGACGTCTGCACGCGCCGAGGAGACGGGCATCAAGACGGGCTTTCTCACCTGCCACGTCGCGAGCGGCTTCGGCTTCATCTTCGGCTCGAGCAAGGAGGTGAAGTGCACCTATACGTCGCTCACTGGAAAGAGCGACGAGCACTACGCCGGTGACATCAGCAAGTTCGGTGTCGACATTGGCTACTCGGGTGCGGGAATCATCGCGTGGGCGGTGTTCGCTCCGACACCGGACGTGGCGAAGGGTGCGCTCGCGGGCCAGTACGCGGGTGTCGGCGCGAGCGGCTCCGCCGGCCCCGGCGTCGGTGCGCACGTCCTGCTCGGCGGCTTCAACAAGTCGTTCACGCTGCAGCCCGTGAGCCTCGAGGGTCTGACCGGCCTCAATGTGGCCGGCGGCATCGAGGCGCTCTCGCTCCAGTCGGTGAACTAGCGTCTGCCCTGGGGGCTGGCCGCGCCCGCGGCCGGCCCCGCTTCGTCTTCGCCTCGCTCGCGCACGCGATCCGGCCGGACCAGAGCGGCGAGCAAGCGCGGCGTCGCCCGCAGCCCGGCGAAGTCGATGAGCTTCGCGAGCCCGACCTCGGGCTCGCAAAGCAGCGCATCGTAATCGAGCTCCATCCACGAGATCCGCGGCTGCTCGCGCAGCCACGCACGCGTCTGGTCGAGCTGCGCCGAGAGCACGGCGACGAGTCGCTCCCCGCGAACAGCCCCCGGATTCTCGCCGCGCCGCGCCAGCATCCGGTCCTGCGAGGCGACGACCTCACGAAGATCGCGACACACGAGGATGACCCGATACTCGGGCCCACGCGGAAGGGCAGGCAGGAGCAGGTGGATCACCTTGACCGCGTGGCCCTCGGCGTGCGCGACCCACTGTGAGTCCGTGGCAAGCCTTCGCACGGGCGCATATTCGTGGTATCCGAACGGGTTGTCGGCGTCCGGGGGCCGCGCATCGTCCTCGAGCAGGGCGACGCCTCCGGCCCCGAGAAGGGCCATCACGAGCGAGGTGCCCGAGCGGGGCACCCCGGAAACGACGAAGACGGGTCGGCGCACGCGAGATAAGATGCGGCACAGGGGGGGAGTCATGCACCACGGCCAGCACCGGCGTCATCTCTGCACGCGCAGCCTTGCGCTCGCGAGCCTTCTTGGCCTCGCCGCAATCGGCTGTCAGAGCACCGGCAACGGACTCGAGACCGGCGGGCGCGGGCATCCCCTGCTTCGCAACGAGAAGATCGTGATCGCAGGACCGACGATCACGACGAAGGTTCCCCAGGCGCAGACTCACTTCGAGGCGGGCCTCCGGAGCTATTTCGAAGGGAACCGCAACGCGGCGGTGGGATTCTTTCAGGCTGCGAGCGAGTTCGACGCGGGCTGTGCAATGTGCTTCTGGGGAATCGCGCTGGCGTCGGCGCCGCCGCCCGGTGCTCCGGACGATGCCGCGGCGATCGGGCGTGCCGCAACGGCGATCGACCGTGCGCGAAAGCTCGGGCCGATCATCACCGAGCCCGAGCGTGGCTACATCGAAGCGATGGTCCTGCGTGTGACTCCTGCAGGAGGGAGCGATCCGGATTCACGCCTTCGGTCCTACACACGTGCCATGCAGGCGCTCGCCAGCCGGTACCCGGGCGACGTCGATGCCATGACGCTGGCGGCCGAGGCGATGCTGGCGACGCAGGGAGCGCCGGAGCCGCCGACGAAGGGCGTGTCCGCCGGACCGGCCGAGTCGGGCGACGCGATCCAGGCGCTGCGAGGCGTCCTGGCGATCGATCCGAATCACCCGGGCGCAATGCGTCACTACAACAACGCCGTCCGCAGGACGCTGATGGCGAAGTGGCAGTCCGCGATGATGGCGGGTCAGGAGGCGCAGGCGATGGCGGCCGCGCACGAGATCAAGAAGGCCCTCTCGGACGATGCCATGCGGGAGGATCCGGATCTGCAGGGAGCTGCAACTGCGGAGGTCTTCACGCTCGTTCGCTTTGGGCGCTGGAAGGAGATTCTCCAGCAGCCGGCTCCGCGCAACGATCTGCCGTACGTCGCCGGCATGTGGTACTACTCGCGCGGCCTCGCCTTCACGAGGCTCGCGCAGTTCCTGGACGTGCCGCCGGAGCAGGCCGAGCTCGAGGAGGCCACGGCTCGGGTTCCGGTGGACCAGACGGTGCTCGGCACCGTGAACGCGCGACGGCAGCTCGAGATCGCGAGCTTCGTCCTCGACGCCGAGATCGAGCACATGCGGGCGCACCGAGAGAACGCGATCAAGCAGATCCGCGAGGCCGTTCGAATCGAAGACAGCCTCGGTGCGACGAAGCCCTCCGCGTTCTATGTGCCGGCGCGGCAGGTCTGCGGCGCCATCCTGCTGTGGAACGATCGGCCGCGAGAGGCGGAGCAGGTGTTTCGCGAGGATCTCGAACGCAACCCGGAGAACGGCTGGGCGCTGCTCGGCCTTGCGCAGAGCCTGCAAGCGCAGAAGCGAACGGTCGAGGCGGCCGAGGCGAAGGCACGTGCGCAGCGCGCGCACGGGCAGGCCGACGTCCGGCCACCGACGTCCGTGTTCTGATCGCGGGCGGGACGAGCGACGCGACGAGCCGGACACGCGCGGCGACCGATCAGCCCCGCATCCGCTCGGTCCACGCGAGCCACTCGCCAAGGACGATCAGCGTCCAGAGCGCGCGGGCATGATCGGCGCGCCCCACGACGTGGTCGTCGAGCAGCGCGAGCGCGTCGCGTCGAGAGATGCCGACGACGTCGAGGCGGCCACCGCCGAGCGTCTCGGTAGCCCAGCCTTGCAGCGGCCCTCGAAGCCAGCCCGCGAGCGGGACCGAGAGCCCGCGCTTTCGCTGGTAGACGACCGATCGCGGAAGGTGACGCCGGGCGTAGCGCTTCAGGAAGACCTTGGTCGTGAGGCCGCGCACGCGCTCGCTCGCCGGGAATGTCGTCGCGAACGCCATGACGCCCGGGGCGAGGAACGGAGCGCGAAGCTCGAGGCCAAAGCGCATGCCGCCACGATCGGCCTTCGTGAGCAGCGCCTCGGCGAGGGCCGTCTCGAAATCGTACTGCTGGAGCGCGTCGAGGAGGGCCTCGCGTGAGGGCTCGGGCATGTACGACTGCAGCGTCTTGGCTTCGAGGCGGTCGAGGACATCGGGTGGAATGCTGGCGAGCCACGCGCGATGTCGTTCGAGTCCGCCGAGCGCCGCCGCCTTCACGAAGCGTTTGAGCAGGAAGCCGAGCGTGACCTTGCGATCGCTCGGCGGGAGCGCGTCCGCCGCACGGTGGAGCAGATCGCGAACCACGACGGGAAACCGCTGCCAGACGTCGGCGACGACCGGCGCCACGTAGGTCGGATAGCCGCCGAAGAGCTCATCGGCGCCCTCTCCCGAAAGCACCATTCGCACGTCGCGCGCTGCCCGACGTGCGAGCACGGCGAGGGGGAGCCAGGCCGGATCGGCGAGCGGTTCGCCCGCGCGCGCGACGAGATCCCGGAGCAGATCGGGGACGTCGTCCGCACGCAGGCGAGAGACGACGGGTTCGATTCCGAGCGTTCGCGCGACGCGCAGCGCCCCACTGCCTTCATCGTACGACGGCTCGTCGAAGCGCACGGTATACGCGGCCATGTGTCGCAGCGGGCGGACGCGCCGGGCAACGGCCGCGAGAAGCGAGGAGTCCAGACCGCCGCTCAGGAGCACGCCGAAGTCGGCGTCGACCTCCGTCTGTCGCTCGACGGCTTCGTGCAGTACGCGATCGAAGAGGTCCGGATCGGGTCTTCGCTTCTCCGCTCCGGTGAGATCGAGTCGCCAGTAGCGCCGGCGGGTCATGCCGTTCTCGTCGAGGGTCACGACCTCGCCGGGAGCCAGCTTGCGAACCTCCGCGAGCGGGCTGCGCGGCGCTTCGAAGAAGCCACGATCGAGGTACCCCGCGAGCGCCGGCTCGTCGATGGAGAGGAGCGTCGGGTCTGCGCGAACGAGCGCAGCGATCTCGCTCGCGAAGCGAACTCCGGACGCCCGGACGGCGAAGAACAGCGACTTCTCCCCCACACGGTCACGGGCGAGGAGCAGGCGGCCGTGCCGAGGATCCCAGAGGGCGAGCGCGAAGGGGCCCTCGAGGCGCGCGACGAAGTCCGGTCCGAGCTCGAGATAGAGCGCCGGAACGACCGCAATGTCGACTGCGCTCGTTACCGTACTCCCGCGCGCGGCGAGCCACCGCCGCAGGTCGCGGTGGTTGTCGATCTCGCCGTTGCACACGGCGACGACGCCGCTGGCCTCATCGATCACGGGCTGCGCGCCGTCGCCCGGAGAGCGGATCGCGAGCCGCGTGGCGCCGAAGAGCGCCCTCCCGCTGCGGCGGAGGGCCTGTCCATCCGGGCCGCGATGGGCGAGCGCACGCAGGAGCGACTCGACGCCCTCGTCTGCGGCGACCTCGTGTCCCGGAGGACCCGCGACGAAGCCTGCGATCCCGCACACGGCTCAGTGCTCCGCGGCCGGGGGTACGAGAGCGGCCCAGTAGCGCGGCGCGACCTGCCTCACACCGACCCCCCGCGCTGCCGCGATCGCGGCGAGCGCCTGCTGGCCGTCCTCGTCGGCGAGGAGATACACGGGCCTCTCTCGTCCGGCAAGCCACGCGTCGAGATCGCCTTCGAAGACGACCCCGGGCGGAAGGACGCGGTCCCGCGCGATGCGAAACAGCACGTAGTTGCTCCTCAGCTCGGTCGCGTCGTGACTGACGAGTGTGACGGGTCGTCCAAGGTAGAACGGAAGCGCGCTCGGAAAGCAGCGCAGGCACGCGACCTCGGCTTCGGGAGGTAGGGAGAGCATCGTCCGGGCGATCGCGCGCGAGGAGCGCGCCTCGGCGTAGGCGCTGAACGAGGGTGCGGTGGCCACGAGAAGGGCGGGTAGCAGCAGCGCAAGGCACGCGAGGGCCGCAGGCGCGCTGCGCCGCCAGCGCGCGGCGGCGGCAGCGATGACGAACACGGCGCAGACGCCGGCAGCCGGCGGCAGCACGCCGTGCCACAGCGCGCTGCCAGCGCCGTCCGGTCCCGGGAGGCGCTCGAGCAGATCGGGCTGCATCCACGCGAACGTAGCCGCGGCACCGCCCGCAGCCGCCAGCATGCACATGGCGACCAGGACGCCAAAGAGCGCCCGTGCGGCACGGCCCGTGCTGCGCTCGATCGCGGCGTCGAGCGCTCGTCCCACGAGCAGGGCGAGCGGCACGCAGACCGAGAGAACGTAGGCCGGCTGCTTCGAACGCGAGAGCGTGAAGAAGGCGACGACGGCGAGCACCCACACGATGCACAGCCGATCGAAGCTTCCGAGTGAGCGGCCGAGTCTCCACATCGCAGCCGCTCCGGCCGGAGCGAGTAGAGACCACGGAAGCGCTCCGGCACCGAGCACGAAGAGATAGAACCAGACCGGCTGATTGCGCTGGAAGCTCTCGCTCGTCAGTCGCGCGAATGTCTCGTGAACGATGCCGTAGTACGGAAAGTCGGGCGCTACGACGGAGACCCCGACGAACCACGGCAGGACGACCGCGAGGAACAGCGCCACGTTCGCCGGAGCGAGCGACCGGCGCAGTGCTCCACGACGCCCGCTCGCGCGCGCTGCAACGAGGTGAACGAGCGCCGGCACCACGAAGCCGACGGGGCCCTTCACCAGCGTCGCGAGGCCTGCTGCCAGGGCGGCGGCGAGGTACCAGCGCCGGCGGCGCGCCGGAGGCGCTTCCTCTGCGAGAAATCCCGCGAAGATTGCGAGGCACACGAGGAGCGTCAGCACCATGTCGAAGATCACGAGCCGGGCGAACGCGACGAAGAGAGGCATCGTTGCGAGTGAGAGCGCGGCAAGGGCTCCGACACGGCTTCCGTGGAAGCGGCGTGCAAAGGCCCACACCGCAGCTACCAGCGCGAGGGCAGCCAGCGCCGATGGCAGGCGCGCCGCGGCCTCCGTGTGGCCGAACGCCGCGAGTGAGACACCGACGAGCTTGAAGAAGAGCGCAGGCTTGTCGAGGTATTCGACCTGCCCGAAGGTCGGGACGAGCCAGCGACCCGACGCCAGCATCTCGGCGGCGACGAGCGCATTGCGGCCTTCGTCGGGCTGCGTGAGCGGAAGGCTCCCGAGCCCGGCGAACAGCGTCAGGCAGGCCAGCGTGAGGACCGCAGCCTCGATCCACCGACTCGTCATGTCACCCCCTTCCGGGCGCCCGGCCGGACGGCGCCGGGCCGGAGTCTGTCGCGAGTGCAAGACGGGGGCAAAGCAGACGCTATGGTCTGCGCCGGCGCGGCCGAGACGCGGCGCGCGAGGAGAGGCGTCGGCGAGGCATGCAGCATCGAGCCCGGTTCGTCGCCCGTCGGCCGATCCCGCCACAGCGCCGGGGTGAGCGCGCCTGAGCGAGAGCGCCCCGAGTCCGCCCGCAGCCAGCCACGCCCCGGCTGCGTCGACGTCGCGACCGGGCGTCCTCGCGCTGGCCGCGCTCGGGGTCGTCTATGGTGACATCGGGACGAGCCCCATCTACTCGCTCCGCGAGTGCTTTCGCGGCGAGCACGGGATGGACCCGTCAGCGGCGACCGTCCTCGGCGTTCTCTCGCTCGTCTTCTGGGCGCTGGTCGTCATCATCTCGATCAAGTACCTCGGCGTCGTGATGCGCGCCGACAATCGGGGCGAGGGTGGGATCCTCGCGCTGATGGCGCTCGTGACGCAGCGCGGGGGCCGAAGTGGCGCGCGGCGCAGGCGCTCGATCCTGATCAGCTTTGGCCTCGCCGGCGCGGCGCTGCTCTACGCCGACGCGATGATCACGCCCGCGATCTCGGTTCTGAGCGCGCTCGAGGGTCTCACGGCGCGAAATGCCGGCCTTCAGCCTTTCGTGCTTCCCGCGGCCATCGCCGTCCTGCTCGGACTGTTCTTCGCGCAGCGCCGTGGCAGCGGTCGTCTCGGCGTCGCATTCGGTCCGATGATGCTCGTCTGGTTCATCGTGCTCGGTGGCCTCGGCGCCTTCCAGATCGCACACAATCCGGACGTCCTCGCGGCGCTGTCGCCGGGCCACGCAGTGCGCTTCTTCGCAGACCACGGATTCGCCGGTTTCAAGGTCCTCGGCACGGTGTTCCTCGTCGTGACGGGCGGCGAGGCGCTCTACGCGGATCTCGGCCACTTCGGTCGTCGACCCATCCAGCAGGGCTGGTTCTTCGTCGTACTGCCCGCGCTGCTGCTCAACTACTTCGGGCAGGGAGCGCTTCTGCTCCGAGTGCCCGACGCCGTCGATCACGTCTTCTTCGCGATGGGGCCTGCCTGGTTCGTGGCTCCGCTGGTGGCCCTCGCTACGTACGCAACGGTGATCGCGTCGCAGGCCGTCATCTCGGGCGCCTTCTCGCTCACGAGTCAGGCCGTACAGCTCGGCTACAGCCCGCGCCTTGCGATCCTCCAGACCTCGAGTCGGGAGATCGGGCAGGTCTACGTCCCGGCGGCGAACCGCGCGCTCCTCGTCGGAACTCTCACGCTGCTCATCGTCTTCCGCGAGTCGGGCGCTCTCGCCGGCGCCTACGGCGTCGCCGTCTCCAGCACGATGCTGCTCACGACGCTGCTGCTCTACCCCGTGACGCGTGAGATCTGGGGATGGGGACGCATGACGGCCCTGCTCGCGATCACCGCCTTTCTCATCCCCGATCTCCTGTTCTTCGGCGCCAATCTCACGAAGATCGGCGCCGGCGGATGGATGCCGCTCGTCGTCGCGGCCGTCATCTATTCGCTGATGGCGATCTGGGAGTCCGGACGCGCACAGCTCTCTGGCCTGCTTCGCGATGCCGGGGTGCCGGAGGACGTCTTCCTCGCCGACGTCCGCGAGACGCATCCGACACGCGTTCCCGGCGTCGCCGTCTTCCTCAGCGGGAGTCCGGTCGGAGTTCCGCGAACGCTCCTCCACAACTACAAGCACAACCAGGTCTTGCACGAGACCGTGCTGCTCGTGACGGTCGTCGGCGAGCGTGTCCCGGTCGTGCCGGCCGCAGAGCAGCTTCGCGTGTACGCGGTCGGCGAAGGGCTCTACCGCGCGGTGGTCCGCTACGGGTTCAGCGAATCACCGAACCTGCCCGCGATGCTCGCGCGGATCGACCCGAAGCTGGTCCCGATGGATCCGATGCGGACGAGCTACTTCCTAGGCCGCGAGACGCTCATCGTCGGCGAGACTTCGCGCCTGCGCCTCTCCACGTGGACGCGCAAGGTCTTTGCGTTCCTGTCGCGCAACGCCCACGACGCCGCGAAGTTCTTCCATCTTCCGCCGAACCGCGTCGTCGAGGTGGGCGTGCAGATCGAGTTCTGACTCAGGGAGCAGGGGCGCGTGGCGCCTGAAATCCAGGAGTCGTATCGACGTCTGCGTAGAGGGCGTTGGTGAAGCCCATCGCCAGCGTCCCGGCCTCGCCGAGGTTCCCGTCGAGAAGCTGTGCGAGCGTTGCGTTGCCCCCCGCGGCGAGGTTTCGGGGAAAGACCGGGAACATCGGCCGTGAGACACCATCGGTGCCCCGGACCAGGACTACGAACCACGTGTCCTGCGCGAGGGCCGGATAAGCGACGCTCAGCGTCGTCTCGAGCCGCTGGGCGCCGGCGACGGCCGGAACGACATCGACCGTCTGCACCGCGAAGTCGCTTCCGGCGTGCAGCGTCCGCTCGGGCGTGCCGCGGTACTCGACGGGGGTTCCGTGCACCTTCCTCGTGGCGGTGGTCGGTGCGTTCGCATAGATCTCGATCGTGTCGTACGGCGCCCAGAGCGGAGCCTGCACGCGGATCTCGAGCGTGACGCCGCCAGCGGCGCTGTGGACGATCGTCGAGCCCGAACGCGTGAAGTCCGCCGCTGCACCCGAGCCGTCGTTCGCGACGAGGCGCGTCTGCACGTAGATGCCCTGTCCGGACACGGCGCGGCCCGCCTTCACGGCCTGCCCGATCTCCGCATCGCTGATCCCGGCCGGCGCGTCGCCCGACGCCGCCGTCCAGGTGCGAGCTCCCGCCGACTCGAGATTGTGGAAGCTGTGCGTATCGGTATCGGCGATCGCCGTCGAGATCAGACCCTGATTGAGATGGTTGAACCAGACTCCGATTCTCGCGCGCGTGAAGACCTCTTGCGCGCCCCGATCGGCGCCATTCCAGAGCTCGAGTGCACGGAAGTGGTGGAAGAGCTCGCCTCCATCCGGATCGATCCGCAGGTCGAGACGGCCCTGGGCAGCGAGGTGCGACCGCGGCGGCACCTCCGCCGAATCGATCTCGAGCGGTGTGAAGTGTCCGTCGATGTGGTTCGCCTGGACGACGGTATCCGGAGTCGACGTCGGACCGGTGGACGCGAGCGCGTCGATCTCGGCCGGCGAGAGGATGAATGCGCCGTACTGCTTGAAGTCCTGTCCAGGCGCTGCCGCCCGCGCCCAGTCGGTCGATCCACCCGACACGCGATTCGGGTCGACGAGCAGCGGATAGGCATTGAAATGTCCGCAGTCCCAGCAGGTGATCTCCTCGCCGATCGTGGCATGGACGAAGGGCGTCAGCCCGAGTGATCCGATCGTCGGCGCGAGATTCGTATGGACGTGGTGATCGGTCATGATGATGTTGTCGACGCCTTCGCCGGCGAACTGCATCACACGGTCTCGCTGCGCGACGCGCGAGTCGGAGCTCGCGATGCCGTGCACGTGGTAGTCGCTCGAGATGAAGCCGGTCGTGTCGAGCACCTGTGCGATGCGCGCAGCGAGGTGCACGGGAGATCCTGCCGCGAGCGTCACGGGGGTCTCGAACATCGACCACTCGGTGCCTCGGGAGACGACGACCTGGTAGCTGCCCGGATCGAGATCGAACGCGACGAGCCCGTCTGCGCCTGCGTAGGCGAGCCGTGCGAGGCCGAACGGGATTCCATCACTCGTGACGTCGGAGAAGTACGCGGTGTTCGTGCCGGGCGTTCCCGCGACGCCGGGAACCCAGAGAAGCTGGTCAGGACTCGCGTCGAATCCGACGACGCTGACACGCGCCGGGATGGCGTCGCCGCTGGCATCGGTGACGGCGATCTCGAGCCGTCCCGTTGCGGGGAGCTCGACGTCCTGCGTGACGGTTCCACCCGCAGCGATCGTGACCGGGTTCGCGAGCGGCGTCACGCCACCGCCCTGATACGGCGTTCCGGGTCGGTAGGCTGCGACGCCGTAGCTGCCAGCCGGGAGTGCGCCCTCGTAGCACCCGCTTTCGTCAGTGACGTACTGGGACGCGAGACCCGTCAGCACGTTCCCGCTGCGCGGTCCGACGGCGACGCGCGCACGCGGCGCCGGTGCACCCCCGACCGTGACGCAGCCGCGAAGCGTACCGGTCGCGATGCCCTTCACGGCGAGGTTGAGCTCCAGCGCATTGCCACCGCTCCCGTCACCGACGCCGAACAGCCGGGTGAACGAGCTCTCGCCGTGCGGCGGAATCACGAAAGCCGGCGGCAGGCCGAGCAGCGCCGCGAGGACCGAGAAGCTGTGAACGAGCACGGTGACGCCCCCCACCGTGACGAAGTCGGATCGCGGAAAGATCGAGCCCGGGAGGGGGATGGAGACGATCTGATAGTCGACGCCCGTGGCCTGCCCGTATCCGATGAAGCTGAGCTGGTCGAGCGTTCCAGTCAGGATGTCGCCAATCGCTCCCGCGCCCCCCATCCAGCCGTCCACCTCTCCCGACGCGCCAACCGCGTCGCCGACCAGGAGGCCGAGGGGCTGGTCCGAGAGGTTCGTCATGGTCGTCGTCATCCGGACGTGCGCGTCGCCGGCCGCGAGCTCGTACTCGGTACAGCCCTCGACCGGGTTGTCGGTGTCGTCCTGACCGGGCGGCGCGGTGAAGCCGTAGTCACGCAGGTTCGACGAGATATTGAGGAAGTCGAGCGTGTCGTCCGGACCGCAGGCGCGAAGGACGGCTGGCAGGCCGTTGGCGCCGTCGTTCACGATCTCGACCGATTGTGCATTGATCACCGTCTCGATGCTCACGGCCGGCTGGATCTCCATGAAGTTGTCGAGACCCGGGTGTGCGCGCAGCTCGGCGTCGATGAGATTCCCGCCGAACTGGCCAACGGCGTAGAGATCGCGCTGCGGCGCGTCCTGCACGATGAAGCGTGCGACGTCGTTCTCGAGCAGCCAGTCGCCGAGGCGCGAGTGGGCGAGGGGACCGTGGATGAGATCGCTCTCCGCGGTAATGCGTCTCGCGCGTGCCCGCGGCGGCACGTAGCTGAAGCTGCGAGTCGCGGAGAAGAGGACGGGCGACCCGGCTGCGCGCACCGTGACGTCGAGCGTAT
The DNA here is from genome assembly GCA_020849175.1 of Deltaproteobacteria bacterium. Lineage (GTDB taxonomy): Bacteria > Myxococcota_A > UBA9160 > UBA9160 > UBA9160 > MYXO. Next base: position 7,503 of record JADLGR010000140.1, on the reverse strand, counting down.
TGCTCTCGGCCAGCGGTGCGCCAGGCGAGACTCCGGCCGTGAAGAGCGTCGGCCCCCCCGTGAGCGCCAGCGCCTCTCCGTTGAGGGTCGCGACCAGCGTGGCCGGGTCGTAGGCGTCGGGCGGCAGCTCGATGCTCACGACGAACGAGCTCGTCGTCACCGCAGCGCCGTCTTCGGGAAAGAGGATCTTCGGTCCGCTCGCCGTGCAGCGAAGGCCGAGCACGGTGAGGAGCAGGAAGGCGGCAGCGAGACGGAGCGGGCGTGATCGCATCGAGAACCTCGCAGTGCAGCGGCCAGGAGAGCCGGCGCGAAAGGGAGCAAGCCGGCATTCAATCACAGCTCGCGTGCACGTTCATCCGGTCTTTTCCCTGACCACCTCCAGACCGGACTCGGACCGGGCGGACGCGCCGGATCCTGCAGGAACCGGCACGCATGCAGGATGCGTCGAGGAACGCCGAGAGGTCGCGTTCTTAGGGTGCCTCCTGCCGGGTGCTCGTCTCGCACGCGCTCGGCGGGTATGCTCGGCGCCCCGGCGACGGGGGACGGGTCGAGATTCGTCCCGGTGTCGTGGTCGTGTCCTGCCGGGGGCGAGCCGGGTGGCCGGCCGCCCGCACGACCGCCGCTCGGGATGGACGGCGCTCGCCCCTCCGGTCCCGCGGAGACGGTCGTGGAGAGTTCACTCGACACTGCGCTCCGGCGCCTCGGCCACACGGCGTTCCGACCGGGACAGCGCGAAGCGATATCGACACTGCTGAGCGTTGGTCGCTGCCTTCTCGTCGCGCCGACCGGAGGCGGCAAGAGTCTCGTCTACCAGCTCCCCGCTACGCTGTTCGAGGGAACGACGCTGGTCGTCTCGCCGCTCGTGGCGCTCATGCAGGATCAAGTCGATGCGCTCTCGTCGCGGAACGTCGCGGCCACCTACCTCGCCGCAACGCTCCCTCCCGACGAGCTCGGTCGCAGAATGGCGAGTGTCGCGCGCGGGGCGTACCGGATCGTCTACGTGGCACCCGAACGCCTCGCTCAGCGCGGGTTTCAGACACTCGTGGCAGGGCTCTCGTGCCCGCTCGTCGCGATCGACGAGGCGCACTGCATCAGCGAGTGGGGACACGATTTCCGGCCCGAGTACCTGCAGCTCGGAGCGCTCCTTGCCGCGCTGCCGGGAGCCAGAGTGCTCGCGTGCACTGCGACGGCGACACCCGTCGTGCGGGACGAGATCCTCTCGCAGCTCGGCCTTCCGCCCGACACGCCGCAGCTCGTTCGCGGGTTCGCGCGGCCGAACCTCGCGCTCCGGGCGAGCGAGGTGTCGAGCGCGAAGGACCGCGCAGCCTGCGTCGATGCAGTCCTCGCCGAGTGTCTCGCGCGGCCCGGAGCGGGGCGGGGCGCGGCCATCGTGTACGCCCCGACACGGCGCGCCGCACAGGACGAGGCGGCGCGCCTCGCCGGCCGCGGCTGGAATGCAGCCGCCTACCATGCAGGTCTCGACGGTCCAACGCGCGAGCGCGTCACACGCGCCTTCGCCGCGCGAGAGCTCGAGGTCGTCGCAGCGACGAACGCCTTCGGAATGGGGATCGATCGCGCGGACGTGCGCGCCGTCGTGCATCTGGCGCCGCCTGGCTCGATCGAGGCCTACTACCAGGAGGTCGGACGCGCGGGACGCGACGGTGCTCCGGCCGTGGGCTCGCTGCTCTTCTCGAACGCCGATCTGCCGCAGCGACGACGGCTCCTCGAACGCGACGCCGAAGGCGGCACGGTCGATCCGAGGATCGTGCAGCACAAGTGGCAGCTCTTTCTCGAGCTCCTGCGCTTTGCAGAGGGCGGGAGCTGTCGCCACGATGCGATCCTGCGCTACTTCGCGGACGAGGCGGAGACGCTCGCGGGCTGCGGGCATTGCGACGTGTGCCTGCGGCTCGACGCCGATCCCCCCGTGAGCGATGCGCTGCGGACCGAGATGGTTCGCAAGGCGCTCTCGGCCGTGGCGCGGATCCACGGCCGGTTCGGTCTTCTCGCGGCGGCGAGACTGCTACGAGGCGAGAAGGACGAGCGGCTGCAGCGCGCACGGCTGGACGAAACGGCGACGTTCGGGGCGCTGCGCGCGCACGACGAGGAGTGGCTCGTTCGCCTGCTTCGACGCTGTGTCACGGCCGGATGGGTCGACTTCGAAGGAAGCGATCGTCCGGTCGCCGTGCTCACGCCGAGCGGTCGCGAGGTCATGGCGGGACGCCGCCCGGCGCGCCTCGAGATCCCGACGGCCCGACGCCTCGTCCCGCACGCAACGGTGGGCGCCGGCAGCCCTCGCGTGCGACCGGGCGAGATCGGCGAGGTGCTCGACTCTCGCGCGCAGCAGCGCTTCGACCGCCTGCGCGCCTGGCGACAGCAGCGCGCGCGGCTCGACGCTGTTCCTGCGTACGTCGTCCTGCACGACCGCACGCTGCGCGAGCTCGCGGCGCTTCGGCCCGCGCGTGTCGATGACCTGGCGCTCGCCCACGGCATGGGCCCGTCGAAGCTCGCCCGCTACGGGACGGAGATCCTCGCGCTGCTCAGCGCAGCCGATCCGTCGCCGTGACGAGCTCGTGGACGATGCCGGGCTCGCTTGCCGCATGGCCCGCATCGGGAACGATCCGGAGCCGTGCCTCCGGCCACGCGCGGTGCAGGGCCCACGCGGTCTCCATCGGGCACACCACGTCGTAGCGGCCCTGTACGATGACGCCCGGGATCCCGCGCAGGCGGTCCGCTTGCTCCAGCAGCCACCCGTCGCTCTCCAGGAATCCGCGGTTCACGAAGTAGTGACACTCGATCCGTGCGAACGCGATGGCGAAGGTGTCCTCGCCCGTGTGTGCGATCAGCTCCGGGTCGGGAACGAGCCGGCTCGTACTACCCTCCCAGATGCTCCACGCACGCGCTGCGCGGATGCGCGTCACCGGGTCGTCCGACGTGAGACGGCGATGGTACGCGGCCAGCAGATCATGGCGCTCGTCCGCGGGGATCTCTGCGAGATAAGCTTCCCATGCGTCGGGAAAGACCCGGCTCGCACCCTCCTGATAGAACCAGGCGATCTCGCGTCTTCGAAGCAAGAAGATCCCGCGCAGCACGAGTGCAGTCACCTGCTGCGGGTGCCGGAGCGCGTACGCGAGAGAGAGCGTGCTCCCCCACGAGCCTCCGAAGAGCATCCAGCGCTCGAGGCCGAGGTGCTGTCGGATGGTCTCCATGTCCGCGACGAGGTGCCACGTGGTATTGCGATCGAGGCTCGCGTGCGGTGTGCTGCGACCACAGCCTCGCTGGTCGAAGAGGATGATCCGGTAGCGCTCCGGGTCGAAGTAACGCCGCTGCTTCGGCTCCGTGCCGCCGCCCGGGCCCCCGTGGACGAAGAGAACGGGCTTTCCCTGCGGGCTTCCCGACTCCTCGACGTAGACCTCGTGGAGATCGTCGACCTGCAGACGGTGCGTGCGGTAGGGCTCGATTTCCGGGTAGAGCGTTCGAAGTGCGTCCGACATGCGCGGAGATTGCCAGAAGCCTGCCGGCGCCGGAAGGTGACACGGCGCACTTCGTCCGAGCGCGCGTCGTGCCGATGAAGCCGTCATGCGCCTTCACCGACTGGCAGCCCTCGGACTCGCAGCGCTCCTTGCTGCGGGATGTGGTGAGATCCTCGCCGAGATCGACCACGCGAACGATCTCGCCGGAAAGCCATCCGGCAACCGGCCGCCTCCCGCGGCGGGCAGGCCGCCCGAGCAGGGGCCGGCGCCCACGGCCGCGACGGCTCGGACGGGGCGAGCGGACGGGGCGAGCGAGACAGAGCAGAGCCTCGTATCGCGTCTCGAGGGCTGGCTCGGCTTCGGCTCGGGTGCGAAGGACGATCGCCGCCCCCCCGATCCGAACGATCCCATGGTGCTCTGCCGGCTCGACGGGTCGACCGGCTTCATGCTCAAGTCCGGGTGCGTCAATCGTCGCGGAACGGTCGTCGCGAACAAGGGCGTTCCGCACTGAGCGGCTGCGCGTACGCGGGTCGTGCCGAACGGCTCTAGAAGTGTGCAGTCACCGCCACGCGCACGCTGAGCGGTTCGACGGGGTGGAACTGGACGCCGTTGTAGCCCCCGTCGTCCGGCCCAGCCGGCTCGTCGCGTAGCCGGGTCGGGTAGTAGTACGCGATGTCCTGCTCCTTGCCGTTCAGGAAGTTGAACATCTCCACCCAGACGGACCACGTCGAGTTGATCTGGTATCCGATCTGATTGCTGAGCAGGAGCGTGGCATCCGAGCGGACGCTGTTGTCCTCGATCAGCGGACGCGGCCCGAAGTAGCGCAGCCGAACGCTGCCGAAGAAGCCGTGGAGGTCGTGGACCGTGATGCCGGCCGCAATCACGGCGTCCGGTGAGCCCGGGATGTAGTTGCCCGCAGGGTCGTCGCCGACGAACCGCGTGTGCGTGAGTGCGAAGTCGGCATCGATCGTCAGCCACTCCGTCGGCGTGTAGAAGTTCGCCCACTCCACGCCGTAGCGGCGGCTCGGACGGCTCCCGGCGGTCGTCCCTGCATCGCCCACGAACAGGAGCTCCGAGGCGATGTCGAGCCACCAGAGCGCGACCGTCGTCTGGAGGCCGTGCAGACGCGTACTGCGCAGGCCGATCTCGGCGCCGTAGGTGCGTACCAGTGCGCTCGCCGGGTCGATCAGCGCGGGAGGGTCGCTGCCGGGCTCGACGTGCGCCAGAACACCCCGCGCGTCGTTGCTGTGGAAGCCCATCCCTCCGTTCAGATAGAGCTCGGTTCGCTCCCAGGGGCCGAAGATGAGATCGAGCTTCGGGCTCGCGATCGCGGCAGTGACGTTGCCCGAGTTCTCCGGCAGCTCGGCGTCGACGTGGAAGTCCACGATGTCGACGCGTAGCCCTGCGATGCTGCGCAGCCAGTCCGTCCACTGCTCTCGCGTCTCGAGATACGGCGCGCCGCTCGTCACGACGATGTCATCCGCGCGTGTCGTCGAGAGTCTTGCGCGATCCAGGGTGTGGTACAGCCCGTTGTGGATCGCATCGTTGCGAACCTGGACACCGACTCTGGTGTCGGTGGCGACCGATCCCAGCCGGCCGAGCCAGGTATGGCTGGCGTCGAGTCCGCTCACCACACGCCGGTCCTGCTGCTCGAACTGGTCGCCGTCGATCGGATCGTCGAGAAAGTAGGTGAAGTCCGAGAAGAGGGAGAGATCGTAGTAGTACCCATACGCGAGGATGCGGCTGATCTGGTCTTCGCCAGTTCGATGCCACTCGGCCGAGAGACCGTAACGCTGCGAGCTGCCCCCATCGGACGCGTTCAGCGTCCCGAAGCGACCGATGATCCCAGCGTCGACGGCTCGCTGCGGGATCTGATCCGTCGAGTCCCAGCCTGCCTTGTAGCCCATGCCGGTGACGTTCCACCCGTTCGCATCATCGCCTACGCTGTATCCGAGGACGGCGTTTCCCTTCAGGAACTGCGAGCGCACGTCCCACGGCCCGTTGTTGAACAGGACTTCACCCGCGTAGAGCAGGTTGCCGGGCCCGACCTTCGGTGTGTCGGCCACGAGGCCCCGGGTGTAGTCGAACATGCCGACGGTCGCGAGCGCGATTCCTTCGGGCAGCACGTTCCAGTACTGGAGGTTCGCGGCTCCGGCTGAAGAGAAGTCGCCCTCGTCGGCGTAGTAGACGCCCTTCTTGTAATCGATCTTGCGGATGAGCTCGGGGATCATGAAGTTGAGATCGGTGTAGCCCTGTCCGTGTGCGTGGGAGGGAAGGTTTACCGGAACGCCGTTCACGCGTGTCGCGAAGTCAGTGCCGTGATCGAGGTTGAAGCCGCGAAGGAAGTACTGGTTCGCCTTTCCGTCGCCGCTGTGCTGCGTGACGATCAATCCGGGAACGACTTCCAGGACCTCGCCCGGGCGCAGCACCGGACGCTCGTCGATCTGCGTCGCTCCGACCGTTCCCTGCGACGCCGACTCGGCGATTCCCACGAGGCTGTCGCTACGAGCCTCGACGACGACCTCGGGTAGCCGGGTGCCCCCCGCGTCGCTCGCGGCAGGGGTGGCGTCCGGCTCCCCCGGAGGATCGGCTGCGACGGGCGTCTCGGGAGCGGCGTCTTCGACGGGCGGAGCCGACGCGGTCGGATCCTCGGCACTTCCAGCGCTCGGCGCGCAGACGACGAGCGCGAGGCCGAGGGTCAGCGCAGTGAGCCCCCGTGACGCGTGACGCTCCATGCCCCCCACCTCCTTCGCGGCACCCGTGATCCCGGATCGCACCGCGGGGTGTCGCACTGCCCGGCACCGATCGCCGGGACGTGGAGGGGCAAGCCTACCGGGGACGCAGGCCCGTTCTCGGAGCGCGACAACATGCCGCGGCGAACGTCGGGGGCGGCCACGCGGATCCGGCCGCATGGTCACGGCGTTCTTGCCAGCTTGCGTTGCAGCGAGCGCCGGTGGATGCCGAGAAGGCGCGCTGCCCGGGTGACGTTGCCTCCGCAGTCGGCCAGCACACGCTGGATGTGCTCCCACTCGGTCCTCGCGAGCGTCGGAACCGTGTGCGCGATCGGCAGCGGGTCCGCGGTCCGATCCGTCTTCGCGCGCGCGAAGGCCGCGAGCAGGTCGTCGACGTCGGCTGGCTTGGAAAGGTAGTGGGCTGCGCCGAGACGAACGGCCTCGAGGGCGGTCGCGATGCTGCCGTAGCCGGTGAGCACCACGACGTTCGTCGCAGGATCGAGCTCAGCGAGGTCGCGCACGAGCTCGAGCCCCGAGCCACCCGGCATGCACAGGTCGACCACGGCGAGCTCAGGACTCTCCGTGCGTGCGAGCGCCATGGCTTCTCCTGCATTGCAGGCGCCACGCGCCGCAAACCCGCGGGCTTCGAATGCCCGCACGAGGCGCACGCGTAGTGCATCGTCGTCGTCGACGACGAGGACCGTCCGCTGTGCGAGAGAAGCGCAGCGCGCCGTCATCACGCCACGCGTACCTCACCACGCGAATGACGGGGCAGGGTGATCGTCACCGTCGTGCCGGCGCCCGGCTCGCTGTCGATTCGGAGGCCGCCCCCGAGCTGCTCGGCAACGGCGCGCGCGAGGAAGAGCCCAAGGCCCTGTCCGGCGCCCGGCGGCCTCGTCGTGAAGAAGGGCTCGCTCGCCCGCGCCAGTACGGGCGGCGTCATGCCCGTTCCGTGATCGCGCACCGTCAGTCGAACGCTCGACGCATCGCTGGCGGCGCTGACCTCGACGGCGTCACCGGCGACGCTCGCGTCGAGGGCATTGCGGACGAGATTGCCGAGCGCGCGACCGAGATTGAGCCGCGGACCGAACACCTGCGCGCCGCGTTCGGTCGCGTGGATCACGACGCGCGAGGCTTCGCCGCCTGCCAGCGACTCTCGCAGGCCGGACAGGAGATCCTGCACGTCGACGATCTCGGGCGACTCGCCGGTAGAGGAGCCGGCAGAGTCGCCCATTCGCGAGAGGATCACGCGGCAGCGCTCCACCTGCTCGCGAATGAGACGCGCGTCTGCGACGAGCTCG
>JADLGR010000139.1 GCA_020849175.1 Deltaproteobacteria bacterium | reverse complement strand
GTCTGATCCCCCCGGCAAGCTCGGCAACCGATCGGGTTCGGCGCGGCCACGCGCTGCTGCCCACAGCCATGGGGATTCGACGCATGCATGCCGTCCGCAGGCGTGCCGCTGCCCTCGTCCTGGCCGCCGTCACGGCGCCGGCCTGCGCGGGGGGGGGTGCGCGCTACCAGCACCTGCGCGAGGAGCTCGCGCGGAGTGAGTTCGCCCCGGCCGCGCAGAACGACGACCTGTTCCGCGGAGTGAGCGCGCTCGAGCGCGAGGCGCTCGTGCGCGCCGTGCTCCAGCGCAATCCGACCCTGCGGTCTGCGCAGGCTGCGTGGCGCGCGGCGCTCGCGCGCTGGCCGCAGGAGACCTCGCTCGCCGACCCCATGCTCGGAGTCGGCCTCGGTCCGCGATCGTTCACGACGAGCGAGGTGCGCGACGCCTGGCGAACGGACGTGAGCCAGCAGATCCCCTTCCCCGGAAAGCTCTCGCTGCGCGGCGACGTGGCCCTCGGCGAGGCCGATGCCGCGGCGGGTGACTTCGACGCGGCGCGACTCGATCTCGCTGCGATGGCGTCGGCCCTCTTCGACGACTACGCCCTCGCGGCGCGGGCACTCGCCGTCGAGGAGCACCACGTCACGATTCTCGAAGAGCTCGAGCGCTCGGCGGCGGCGCGTTACGAGTCGGGCGTGGCCGCCTTCTCCGAGCCCGTGCAGGCCGCTGCCGAGCTCGCCCATCGCCGCCACGACCGCGTCCGCTACGACACGGCGCTGCGAACGACCGTGCAGCAGATGAATCTGCTGCTCCAGCGCGCGCCGGACCTTCCGCTTCCGCCGCCGCCGGCCGATCTGGTGCCCCTGACCGCCCCCGGCGAGGCGGACTCCGAGTCGAGTGATCCCGCGCTCGTGACACAGGCCCTCGCCGCGCGCCCCGAGCTCCGCGCGGCGCGCGCGCGCGTCGCCGCCGCCGAGGCGACGGTCGCACTGGCTGAACGCGAGTACTTCCCCGACTTCACGGTGCTGGCGGCGTACGACGCCTTCTGGCAGGAGCGTCCGCTCCAGCCGTCGGTGGGCGTCCAGATGAACATTCCCCTCCGCCGCGAAAGGCGCGCGGCGGCGGTCGAGGAAGCCGAGGCGAAGCTCGCGCGAACGCGCAGCGACGAGCAGGCCGCGACCGCGCAGGTGCAGTTCTCGGTCGAGAACGCCCGCGAGCGCCTCCGCGAGGCGCGTCACGTCCTGCACCTGCAGGAGACGCAGATCCTGCCCGCCGCGCGCGACTTCGTCGAGGCCGCGCGGATCGCCCTCGAGACCGGAGGCGGCAGCTTCCAGACCGCGATCGAGGCCGAGCGCGGCCTGCGGACCGCGGAGCTCGACTACGAGACCTCGAAGGCCGACGTGAGCCGCCGCTCGGCCGAGCTCGCGCGCGCGCTCGGCCGGATTCCGGGGCTTCCGTGAGGAGACCCACCAGCGTGAGGATCGACACCACCATGCGAATCGACACGGCAATGCGTCACACTGCGCCTCGGCCAGCCTTCACCGTCGTGCTCGTGGCGGCCTTTACCCTCACGCTCGCCTGTGGCGGCGACGCCGGCGTCACGCGCCTCGAAGGCAAGAACCTCACGCTCGAGGTGCGGCTCGATCCGCCGACCCCGCGGACAGGAGAGAACCGCATGGAGGTCCGTGTCCTCGGCGCGGGCACGAGCGCCGTCAGCGGCGCCGACGTCGTGGTGAAGGTCACGATGCCGGCCATGGGTGCGATGGCCGCGATGGGCGGGCCCGTCCCGGTGACATCCCTCGGTGACGGGCGCTACGAGGCGAGGTTTCCACTCGACATGGCCGGAACGTGGCGCGTCGGCGTGCGCGCGCGCACGCCGGCGGGAGACACGGTCGAGGCCGAGGGCTCGCTCATCACCGGGCAGCCGGGTGTTCGGCTCTCGCTGCTCGGCGCCGGGACTGGAGCGCCCGCGAGCGGTGCGGCCGACCACGATCACGGCGCGAGTGGCGACACCAGCCGCACGGGAGATCAGTCCGAGAGCACGGGCGAGCACGTCCACGGCACGACACCCGCCACGGCTGCCCGCACGGATGGCGAGCACCCCGGTGAGATCCTGGTCGACACCGCACGCCGGCAGGCGGCCGGCATTCGCACCGCTCCCGCACGCAGCGAGCCGTTCGGCGTCACGATTCGCGCGGTCGGAATCGTCGGCTACGACCAGGGCGCACTCCATGACGTGGTGCCGCGCGTGACGGGCTACGTGGGAAGCGTCTCCGTCTCGGCGGCCGGCGAGGCGGTGCGTGCCGGGGATCCTCTGCTGACGTTCTACAGCCCCGATCTACTCGCGGCCCAGAAGGAGTTCCTGACCGCGCGCGCGAGCGAGCGCCGCGAGGGGCTCGTTCGCGCCGGCGAGACGCGACTTCGCCTGTGGGGGATGTCGACGGGCGACATCGAACGGCTGGCTACGACGGGTGAACCCAGCGAGTACGTCTCGCTCCGTGCGCCGGCCAGCGGCGTCGTCGTCGAGAAGAACGTCGTTCCGGGCAGCGCGACGCAGGCCGGCGAGCGCGTGTTTCGGATCGCCACGATCGACCGCGTGTGGATCGAGGCCGAGCTGTACGAGGCCGACCTCGCGCTCGTTCGACCGGGAACACCTGCTCGCGTCTCGCTGCCGTATCTGCCGGGCGAGCGATTCGAGGGAGCTGTCTCGCTGGTCTCCCCGCTCCTCGAAGCCGGAACGCGCACGGCACGTGCGCGCGTCGAGGTCGCGAACCCGGGCCATGCGCTGATGCCCGGCATGTACGCAACGGTCGAGCTGCGGCGCGATCTCGGCGAGCGCCTCGTGGTGCCCGCGTCCGCCGTGCTCTACGCCGGCGATCGACGCTTCGTCTTCCTCGACGTCGGAGACGGGCGGCTGCGACCGCAGGCGGTCGAGACGGGCCGCCGCGACGGAGAGCGCCTCGAAGTGATCTCGGGCCTCACACCGGGCCAGCAGATCGTCGTCTCGGGCAACTACCTCGTGGCTTCCGAGAGCCGCCTCGGCAGCGCACTGGAGCAGTGGTGACGCGGTGGCCTGCCCACTCGATTCCCGGCCGTCCGGCGCAGGGAGCCCGCGTCCGATGAGCACCGCCGCCGCGGACACCGGCCTCATTGCCCGCGTGATCGGTCTTTGCGCGCGACACCGCGCGCTCACGCTGCTCGTCGTCGCGGCCACGACCTTCTGGGGTGTCCGCGCGCTCCAGACCGCTCCGCTCGACGCCATCCCCGATCTCGGCGACGTGCAGGTGATCGTCACCGCGCAGTGGCCGGGCCGCAGCCCCGACCTCGTCGAGAGCCAGGTCACGTACCCGATCTCCTCGCGCCTTCTCTCCGCGCCCGGCGTCTCGTACGTGCGCGGACAGTCCGACTTCGGCGTCTCGTTCGTCTACGTCGTCTTCGAGGAGGGCACCGATCTCTACTGGGCCCGCAGCCGCGTGCTCGAGTACCTGAACGGCGCGCAGAGCAGTCTCCCACAGGGCATCGTCCCCGAGATCGGACCCGACGCGACCGGCGTCGGCTGGGTGTTCCAGTACGCGCTCGTCGATCGAACGGGCGCGCACGACCTCTCGCAGCTCCGCACGCTGCAAGACTGGGTGCTTCGCTACGCGCTCGCGAGCGTTCCGGGCGTCGCCGAGGTGGCGTCGGTCGGCGGCGCGATCCGCGAATACCAGGTCCTCGTCGACCCCCTCAAGCTCCTCGCTTTCCGCGTGTCGATCTCGGACGTGATCGCTGCCGTCCGTGCATCGAACCAGGACACGGGCGGCCGCCTCCTCGATCTCGCCGGGCACGAGTACGTGATCCGTGGGCGCGGCTATCTGACGGGCGTCGACGACCTGCGCCGGGTTCCGCTTCGCGTGTCCGATCAGGGAGCCCCGGTCCGAATCGCGGACGTCGCGGAAGTCGTCGTCGGCGCCGCGATGCAGCGCGGACTCGTCGAGCTCGATGGCGAGGGAGAGACGGTCGGCGGAATCGTCGTGATGCGCCTCGGTCAGAACGCGCTCGACGTGATCGATCGCGTGAAGGCGCGCCTCGAAGAGGTGAAGCCCGGCCTCCCGGCCGGCGTCGAGTTCGTCACGACCTACGACCGCTCGGAGCTGATCCTGCGCGCCATCGACACGCTGCGCCGAACGCTCATCGAGGAGATGGTCGTCGTCGCAGCGGTGATCGTCCTGTTCCTGCTGCATCTGCGGAGCGCGCTCATCCCGATCCTCACCATTCCGATCGGCGTCGTGCTCGCCTTCATTCCGATGCAGCAGCAGCACCTGACGGCGAACATCATGTCGCTCGGCGGCATCGCGATCGCGATCGGCGCCATGGTCGATGCCTCGATCATTCTCGTCGAGAACGTTCACCGCAGGCTCGAAGAATGGGAGAGCGAGGGCCACACGGCGCCACGCTCCGACGTGATCCTGCACGCGATGCAGGAGGTCGGCCCCAGCGTCTTCTTCTCGCTCCTGGTCGTGACGGTCTCGTTTCTCCCGATCTTCATGTTGGAAGGCCATTCCGGGCGGCTCTTCAAGCCACTCGCTTTCACCAAGACGTGGGCGATGGCGGCGGCTGCCGTGCTCTCGGTGACGCTCACGCCCGCCATCGCATCGCTTCTGATCCGCGGAAAGATCCGCCGTGAAGAGGAGAACCCGATCAGCCGCTGGCTGCTTCGGGCCTATTCGCCGGTCGTCCGCTTCGCGCTGCGCTGGCGATGGGCACTGGTCGTACTGGCGCTTCTCGGCCTGGCAGCCACCGTGCCGGCCTTCCTTCGCGTCGGAACCGAGTTCATGCCGCCCCTCAATGAGGGGACCCTGCTCTACATGCCGACCGGCACGCCGGGAACCTCGATCACGGCAGCCGGCGATGTGCTGCAGCGAATGGACCGGGAGCTCGCGCGCTTTCCCGAGGTCGAGCGCGTCTTCGGCAAGATCGGCCGTGCCGATTCGGCGACGGATCCGGCGCCGTTCTCGATGATCGAGACCACGGTCACGCTCAAGCCGATCGAACAGTGGCGAGAGGGTCTGACCTGGGACGGTCTCGTTCGCGAGATGGACGAGACGCTTCGCTACCCGGGAATGCCGAACCTCTTCTGGATGCCGATCCAGACGCGGACCGAGATGCAGGCGACGGGCATCCGCAGTCAGCTCGGCGTCAAGGTCTTTGGCCCCGACCTCGAGACGATCGGTCGCGCCGCCATCGCGGTCGAGCGGGCGCTCGCGGCGATGCCGCAGACGCGCACCGCCGTCGCCGAGCGTACGACGGGAGGCTTCTACCTCGACGTGCGAATCGACCGCGATCGGGCGGCGCGCTTCGGCTTGCGCGTGGCCGACGTGAACGAGGTGATCGAGACGGCGCTCGGCGGCGAGGCCGTGAGCGAGACCATCGAGGGACGCGAGCGCTATCCAGTGCAGGTCCGATACGCTCGCGACTTCCGTCAGGACCCCGACACGCTCGCGCGGATGCTGATCGCGACGCCGACGGGGGCACAGGTGCCGCTCGCGCAGGTGGCCGACGTGCGGTTCGAGACCGGCGCGCCGATGATCCGCAGCGAGGACGGCCAGCTCGTCGGCATCGTCTCCGTCGACGTCGGCGACACGCCGATCGTCGATTACGTCACCCGTGCGAAGGAGACCGTCGCGCGCGAGGTCGTGCTGCCGAGCGGCGTTCGGCTCGCGTGGGCCGGACAGTTCGAAGCGTTCGAGCGTGCGCGCACGCAGCTCCTCGTCGTGGTACCGCTGACGCTCGTTCTGGTCGCGCTTCTCCTCTACCTCAACACTGGATCGATCACCGAGACCGGCCTCATCCTCGGTCTCGTCCCCTTCTCGCTGATCGGCGCGATCTGGCTGCTGTACCTGCTCGACTACAACCTGAGCGTCGCAGTCTGGGTGGGCATCATCGCACTCGCAGGGCTCGATGCGCAGAACGGTGTCGTGATGATGCTCTACCTGCGTCTCGTCCATGATCGGTACGAGGCGCAGGGACGGATGCGGAGCTTCGCAGATCTCTCCGAGGCGATCGTCGAAGGCGCCGCGGGCCGAATCCGGCCCAAGCTGATGACGGTGCTCACCATGATCGTCGGTCTCGCACCGCTGCTGTGGAGCACCGGCTCGGGCGCCGACATGATGCGGCGGATCGCGGCTCCGATGATCGGCGGACTCGTGACGTCGTTCGGCGTCGAGCTGCTCGTCTATCCCGCGCTCTACGCGCTGTGGAAGCAGCGGAGCCTGCCGCGCGCGGGGTGACGGGGAGAACGCGACGGAAGCGCAGAGCCTGCCTCCCCGCCCCCGCGGTCTGCGAAACCTGCGGGCACCGGCAGGGTTGGATCCGGCATGGACCAGACCCGGCATCAGGATCGGCTCATCGCGCGGGCGACGTTCGGCGAGCGGCCCGGCGACCGCGAGCAGATCCGCCGGGTCGGCGCCGAGGCGTGGCTCGAGACGGCGCTCGCCTCCCTTCCCCGCGGTGACGCCAGCCTCGAGTCACGCCTCGCGCGCTTCCCGGCCCTCGCCTACGGCCCGGCAGACTGGCTGGACGCAGCCGATCTGCCGGACCCCGCGACGACCGGCGCCGAGCGGCGTCCGGAGGCGCTCGCCAGGCTTCGCGGCCACAGCGTCCGCATCGCGGTGCAGGTCGCCGGAGCGCGGGTCGTCCGAGCCGTCCACGGAAGCCAGGGCCTTCGCGAGGTGATGGTCGACTTCTGGGCGAACCATTTCAGTGTCGACGCGCGAAAGGGCATCGTGGGCGGCTTGCTGCCGCACTACCAGCGTGAGGTCCTCGATCGACACGCGCTCGGGCGCTTCGAGGATCTGCTGCTCGCAGTGGCGAAGAGTCCGGCGATGCTCTTCTACCTCGACAACTGGAGCTCGACCGCCGCGGCGGGCGGCCCGGGCGGGAACGATTCGGAGCAGCGAGGACGCCGTCCCCGCACCCGCGGCATCAACGAGAACTATGCGCGCGAGCTCATGGAGCTGCACACGCTCGGAATCGACGGAGGGTATACACAAGACGACGTCATCTCCGTGGCCCGCGCGCTCACCGGCTGGAGCCTCGAGAGCCGCCGGAGTCCCGTCCACCGCTTCCATGCCCGGCTCCACGACACGGGACCCAAGCGCGTGCTCGGTGAGCCTCTCACCGGGGAAGGAGAGGTCGAGGGAGAGAACCTGCTGCGAAGACTCGCTCGCCACCCGGTTACCGCGCGGCACGTCTCACGAAAGCTCGTACAACGCTTCGTCGCCGACACGCCGCCGCCGGCGCTGGTCGAGAAGGCGGCGGCGCGCTTCGTCGAGACCGAGGGCGACATCCCGAGTGTCCTGCGCACCATCCTCCTCGCACCGGAGCTGTCCGATCCGAAGCACCGAAAGCTGAAGACGCCGCTGCGCCTTTTCGCGAGCGCGCTACGCGTGAGCGGGGGCAGCACCGACGGGAGTGAGGACGCGCTTCGCACGCTCGCGCGCATGGGTGAGCTTCCGTTCTTTGCGCGGACCCCGGCGGGCTTTCCCGAGACCAGCGAGCGCTGGATCGATCCGGGCGCCGTGCTCGAACGCATGAAGCTGGCGTTCGCCCTCGCTCGCGGCGTGGTACCCGGCGCGCGGCTCGGCGACGAGGGCCTTGCGGACGCTGCGGTGCGCGGCGGCGGGGCGCCCGACGGCCTGCTCACGACTGCCGTTACGCTCGCCGCGCCGGAGTTCCAGTGGTGCTGACGCGGCGGCGCCTGCTCCAGCTCGGTGGCGTCTCGGTCGCGGCGCTCGCAAGCACGCCGATCTGGCTCGCGCCCCGGCGGGCGAAGGCCGCGAGCCTTGCCCGAAGCCCGCTCCTCGTCACGATCTTCCTGCGCGGCGGCGCAGACGGGCTTCACCTCGTGCCGCCGATCGGAGACGCGGAGTACGCGCGGGCGCGTGGCCCGCTCGCGCTCGCGAAGTCCCTGCCCTTTGCAGACGGCTTCGGGCTCCACCCGGCGCTCGCTCCGCTCCAGCCACTCGTCGAGCGCGGCGAGCTGGCCGCCGTGCACGCGGTCGGATCGGACGATCGGTCACGGTCGCACTTCGAAGCACAGGACCGGATGGAGCTCGGCGATCCCGGACGCAGCGAAGGCGGCACAGGGTGGCTGGCGCGTGCCATGGCGGGAGCGCTCGGAGCGGATGCGTTCGCCGCCGTCGCCCTCTCGAATGCGCTTCCGCTGTCGCTGTACGGCTCGGGTGCCTTCGCGATCGGCGATCCTGCGCGATTCGGTCTCGAAGGCGCCGCAGAGGCCGCGCGTGCGGCCCTCGAGAGCCGGTACGCCGCTGCAGTCGACGATCCCATCGCGCGCGCCGGGCTCCGGGCGCTCGGCGCGCTCGCCGAGTACGAGCGTCGTGTCGGCGGCGCGGCTGCGGACGAGCCGCCGCGTGGAGGCCTCCCGCGCGAGCGCGCCAGGCGCCGGCGCGAAGATCCTCCGCTCGTCGAGCGTGTCCGCCAGCTTCTCGCCCTCGAGCAGTCCGGGCTTCCGATCCGTGCCGTCGCGCTCGAGTGTCATGGCTGGGACACGCATCAGCGGCAGGGACTCGAGACGGGCGCGATGTCGCGTCCGCTCCAGGATCTGGCCAGCAGTCTGGCGGCGCTCTCGGAGGGCCTTCGCGGACGCCGCGACTGGCTCGCCGTCGTGATGACCGAATTCGGTCGGACCGTCCGTCCGAACGGGAGCCAGGGCACCGACCACGGGCACGGCAGCGCTGCGCTCCTCGCCGGCCCGCGGGTCACCCCGGGCGTACACGGCCCGTGGCCCGGGCTGGCCGAGACTGCTCTCCATGAAGGCCGCGATCTCGCCGTCGCGACCGACTACCGTCACGTGCTCTTCGAGGCGCTGGCGACGCATCTCGGAGCCACGCCGCCGCCGCAGACCTTCCCCGCCTTCGAAGCGAAGCCCCTCGGCATTCTCGGCTGACCTTGCCCGGGCCGGCTGCTCCGGTAGGGTGACGGCGCACAGCCAGCGCTGCGAGGAAGGTCGTGACGGTGCATTGGCTCCCGCTCGTACTCGCCGCCGCGGCGTCGCTCGCAGCTCTTCCGGCCGCAGCGGAGCGCAGCGCCACGAAGCGCGGCGCTCGTGGACGCGGTGCGGCGCAGGCCGAGCGCGCCCTCTTGCCTTCTGTCTTCAGCCTCCGACCCAACCTCGAGAGCTGTGCCGCCAGGACGTGCGACGGCTTCTTCGTACGCGAGATGAATCGCGAGCTGACCCGCTGCGCGGACGGGTCGGAAGCCACGGAGTGTCCAGTTGCTCACCTCGAGCCGACGGGCGCGAGCTCTCCGGACGGGCAGACGCTTCAAGACCTCGCCCTCGCACCACCCGAGCGGCGCGTCCTTCTGGCCGGAAGGCTCACGCCAGCTTCTGGCAAGGGAGCGAGCGGCGCCGTGCTCCACGTCACTCGAGCGTGGCGTCCGGCGGGTGACGGGGCTTCCGAAGGCTCACTCTTCGCCGTTCGCGATGCGGGGATCCGGTGCGTGAAGGCGCCCTGCCCGTCGATCCGCGCCGTCCTCGTCGGCGAAGGGACCGAGCTGCTCGTCACGGAGGTCGATCTCTCGCGTGCGAAGGCGAGTCCAGCGGAAATCGACGAGGCGGCGGACGACCTCCTCGCGGACGGCATCCTCGTCAGCGGGGCCCCCGGTCCGGGGCCGACACCGGACGTCGACGTACTGATCGCGTCGCGCCTCTATCTGCGCGTCGTGGTGCCGACGGCCTGCGCGGGTGATGACGCGCACTGCCGGAGCCGCTGACGATGTCGTCAGGCCTCGATCCTGTCCTCATTCGGGAGATCCGTCTCGTTCGAGACGAGCTCACCGAGCTCGAGATCGAGGCCGGAATCCTCCCCTCGCCCGGAAGTCCGATCGATGCGCAGCGCCTGCGTCAGAGCATCGCAGCGCTCCGCGGAATCATGCGGAACGCGCTCGTCGGCTTTGCCATCGGCGACCCTCGCGGCACGATCATCGACGCGAACGAAGCCTTCGCGAGCATGCTCGGCTACACGCGGCAGACGCTGCTCGACGCGCGAATCGCCTGGAAGCAGCTCACCCCGCCCGAGTTCACCGAGGCCGACCGAGTCGCGCGCGAAACGATGGAGCGTACGCGTCTACCTCATACGTACCACAAGGAGTACTGGCGGCGGGATGGCTCTCGCGTTCCTGTCGCGGTGTGTGTGATCCACACGACCGATCCTCGCGACGACTATGCCGTCTTCGTGCTCGACGACGCCGAGCGCCAGGGAGCGGAGGCCGAGCGGCGCAGAGCCGAGCGCACGCATCAGCACGTGCTCGACGCGATTCCGGATCTCGTGCGGCTCATGGACTCGGAGGGTCGAACCGTCTGGGCGAACCGGTCGTTTCTCGCGTTTCACGGCGTCGGGCTTCCGGAGATCACCGGAAGGGTGGCACCCGACTCGTGGCCACCGTCGCTTCTCGAGGCAACGCAGCGCGACTGCGAGACTTCGGTCGCGACCGGCGGAACGGTCGACCGCTCGCTGCAGGAGCACATCCGAGCAGACGGTGAGAAGCGCATCCTTCACACGGTGATGGCGCCGCTCCTCGACTCGGACGGCGGAGTCGTGCGTGCCGTTGCGATCTCCCGAGACGTGACACAGCGAACGCAGATCGAGGCGGCATTGCAGCGAAGTGAGACGAACCTTCGCACTGCGGAAACGCTCACCCACACCGGAAGCTACGAGTGCACGGTTCCGTGCCATGGCGACGATTACTGGTCGGACGCGCTCTACGACATCCTCGGGCTGCCGGTTGCAAAGCCGCCACCGCCACTCCTCGAAGTGATCGATGCGTTCGTACACCCGGAGGATCGGGTGCGTGTGCGAGCCGAGGTCCTCGGGACGCTCAGTGCCAGCGGCCGACTCGACATCGAGTTCCGCTTCTCCCGTCCCGACCGCAGCCTGCGCTTCGTCCGAGCCATCGGCGATGCTGCCCGCCGACACGACAAAGCCGGCAGCCTCCTGGTGGGCACGGTGCTCGACGTCACGGCCGAGCACGAGCGACGCACGGCGCGCTCCGCTCTGGACGCGAAGCTGCGACAGGCTCAGAAGCTCGAAGCGGTTGGAACCGTCGCGCGGGGGATCGCTCGCGAGCTCGACGGCATCCTCGACACGATCGGGCGACACGCTCGCGCCGCCCGCGAGGCAGCACGTCACGATCCGCACCTGTGCGAAGACCTCGACCACGTCCTTCTCGCGGCTGCACGTGCGACGAGCCTCGTGGAGCGCCTCGAGATCTTCAGCAGCGTCTGGCGACCGGGCGGCCAGCGGCTGAGCCTCGCTCAGTCGATCGGTGAAGGGCTCTCGCTCCTCCGTCCCGTTCTTCCCGACGGCGTCGAGGTTCGTGCGACCCTAGAACCCGCGACTCCGGACATCCGCGGCGACGCGATACAGATCCTGCAGCTCCTTCTGAATCTGTTCACGAACGCGCTACATGCGATGGAGACGACCGGCGGCACTTTGACCGTGACGCTCGAGCCATTCGACGTCGACGCCGCCGCCGCGCGCAGTGATCCGCGCCTCCGACCCGGCCGGTACGCGCGGATCGTCGTCTCGGACACCGGTCCCGGCATCGCGCCCGAGAATCTCGAGCGCGTGTTCGATCCTTTCTTCACGACGAAGGCGCCGGGCAAGGGAACCGGGCTCGGACTCTCGGTCGTCCACGGCGTCGTGCAGGAGCACGGCGGCCGCCTCGACATCACGAGCAGTCCCGGAGAGGGCACGGCGATCCGCATCGATCTGCCCGCCTTCGAGGCGCCGATTGGCGAGGGGCTCGTGGCGACCTGAGCGGATCGCCTGCCCGGCCCTCCTTCAGCCGGCGTGGCCGCGCGGCGGCTCCGCGCTCCCGAACAGGCCCCCTACCCAAACGCCGAGTGCTGCGAGATCGACGATCGGAAGCAGCCAGACGTCCCGCAGGCGAAAGCGGACGAGCTCACGCCGGCTCCATGCGACCCCCGCGCGCAGCGCCCACCAGCCGAGCAGCACGGCCCAGCCAGGCCCGCCGGCCGCCGCCAGCGCCGCGGCGCACGCGAGCGCAGGCGGCAGGTCCTGGGTGACGATCGAGCCAAAGTAGCCTGCGGGCCGCGAGGCTCGCGTCACCCGGCTCCAGCGAACGTGTCGCGCCAGGGCGTCTTGCCACCCCTCGTCCTCCAGCGCGTGCTCGACGACGAGCGGAACCCACGCCAGCCGCCAGCCCGCCGCTTCGATCTTGCGCGCCAGCCAGAAGTCGTCGGCTGCGAGGTCGAGCAGCGACGCGAGACCGCCGATCTGTGCGAGCGCCTCGTCGCGAACGGCGATCGTCGCTCCGAGACCGAAGTGGAGTCCCTCGAAGCGAGCGGCGAGACACGCGTTCGGAATGAAGTGCGTATTGGTGACGAGGGCGTCGATCCGGCTCACCACCGTCGCTGCCGGAACGCTCACGTAGGGACACGTGGCGAGACCGACGCCGGAGTCGGAAAACGGTGCGAGCAGGCGCTGTGCGTAATCGTCGGGCACACGCACGTCGGCATCCGAGAGCAGCCAGAAATCGGCGTGCTCACCGCGAACCGCCTGAACCTGGTTCGAAACCTTGCGATTGATGCCGGACGGACCTTCTCCGATGGCGACGCGGCACGCCGTCTCGGGCCAGCGCTCGCGGACGCGCGCGACGACTGCGGCCGCGCCGTCGCCGGCATCGGCCATCGCGACGACGATCCGCATACGACTCGCCTTGGCCGCACGCCACAGGCTGTCGAGGCAGCTCTCGAGCTGCCTTCCCGCTCCATGCAGCGGTCGAAGCGCGACGACGGTGCCCGGCGGCGTCCTCGGATCTGCCGCGCCGGCCTGCGGCTCGCACATCCGGATCAGCGATGCGGAGGCCAGCAGCCGGTACGAAACGGAGAACGCGAGCCATCCGACGAGCGCAACGAGCAGAGCACTCATCGCCCGGGCTCGACGCCGCCGCCGAGATCGCGTGAGCTCACGAGCCGGAAGCCGGCCGTGCGCACCGCTTCACGAACGGCCGGGGCGCGCAGCGCTGCCTCTTCGCGCCGGCCCTGCGCGGTGTCACGATCTGGATGCGCGTAGAGCTCGACGCTGCGCGCGCTCGTACGCGGCAGCAGCCACAGGATCTCCTGCACCGACATGCGGCCGGTCGCGCGCAGGCCGAGCATCCGATCCGCGGCGCCCACACCACCCGCGATACGCATGCGCGCGCGCGCACGTCGCGAGAGCGACGCGAGGATCGCAGGCTCGATCTCGTGCGGGCTCCAGGCGATCCCGTGGCGCGCGCCGCCGTCCTCCTCGGCGAGGCGAACCCACGGGACGCGGGCCTCCCTCAGGCAATCGAGGAGCACGGGAAAGATGAACGGGTGCAGGTGAAGATGATGGTGCCCGTCGACGTGATCGAGTGTCAGCCCCGTCTCGAGGTAGCGCTCGATCTGTGCGCGAATCTCGCGCTCGACCTGCGAGCGTCGCTTGCGCCAGAGCAGGCCGTCAGCGATCCCCGCACGTGCCGGTGCCCGAGCGAAGCGGCCCTTGGAATCGACGAGGTCGGGGATCGCACCGGGCTTGCTCGCAGCGGGCGCGTCGTGGCCCGAGAGCACGAGGTGCAGGCCGGTCGAGAGCGCGGGCATCTCCCGTGCGAGCGCGACCGCCTCGGCCACTCCAGCGCCCGTCACCATGAGGCTCGCGCTCGTGAGGATGCCGTCGCGGTGCGCGGCAGCGATCGCGGCGTTGACTCCGGCGCCGAGGCCGAAGTCGTCGCCGGTCACGAGAAGCGTGCGCTCCACGCTCAGGGCTCGGCGGTTCGCCGGCGCTGCGCCATGAACGAGAAGAACTCCCATCCCTCGCGCAGCCGGCGCTTCATCACCTCGCGGTCGCGGAGCATGTCGCGAACGATGCGCAGGATCGGTCGCGGGCGCAGGTAGAACTCGCGGTACATGCGCTCGAGCGCCTCGTGGATCTCGGCGCTCGAGAGGTCGTCGTACGAGAGGACGGCCTCCTGGATGCCGTGGTCTTCGACCAACTCGCGCGAGCGCGCAGCCCGGAACCAGCCGTTCTCTTGCGCCTGCCGATAGAGTTCGGTTCCCGGGTACGGCGCGGCGAGTGAGACCTGCAGGCTGTACGGGTCGATCTCCTTCGCGAACGCGATGGTGTTCTCGATCGTCTGATGCGTCTCGCCCGGAAGGCCGAGGATGAACGTGCCGTGGATCCGGATCCCGAGCGTGTGGCAATCCCTCACGAACTCGCGCGCCTTCTCGAGCTTGATTCCCTTGCGAATGCGATTGAGGATCTCCTGGTTTCCGCTCTCGAAGCCCACGAGCAGCAGCCGCAGCCCGTTCTCCTTCAGCACCTTCAACGTCTCGTACGGGACGTTTGCACGCGCATTGCACGACCACGTGATGCCGAGCCTTCCGAGGCCGCGTGCGATCGCTTCCGCGCGCGGTCGGTCGTCGGTGAACGTGTCGTCGTCGAAGAAGAACTCCTTCACCTGCGGGAACAGCGCCTTCGCGTGCGCCATCTCGGCGACCACGTGCTCGACGCTTCGGGTACGATACGCGTGACCTGCGATGGTCTGCGGCCACAGACAGAACGTGCAGCGCGCACGACAGCCGCGCCCCGTGTAGAGCGAGACGTAGGGATGCTGCAGGTAGCCGATGGCGTAGTTCTCGATGCAGAGATTCTTCGCGTAGACGTCGGTGACGAACGGGAAGGAGTCGAGGTCGTGAATCGGCGGCTGCTCGGCGGTCCGCAGCAGGGCGCCGTCGGCGCCCCGATACACGATTCCGAGGATCTCGGCGAAGGGCTTGCCGGCGGCGATGTCGCGGACGGCGTAGTCGAACTCGCCGGTCGTCACGAAGTCGGCGGCCGGCGCGACACGCAAGGTCTCGTCGGGGAGCACCATCGTGTGCGCGCCCACGAAGCCGATCCGTACCCGCGAGTTGCGCTCCTTGAGCAGCGCAGCGGTCTTCGCGTCCTGCGCGACCGACGGGGTCGAGGTGTGGAAGACGACGAGATCGAAGCTCTCGGCGCGGTCGAGCACGGCGTCGACGTCGAGATCGTCCGCGGGCGCGTCGATCAGAACGCTGTCGGGAACGAGCGCGGCGGCCTGCGCGAGCCACGTCGGATACCAGAAGGAGCGCACCTCGCGGCGCGCTTGATAACGCGATCCCGCGCCTCCGTCGAAGCCCTCGTAGGAGGGCGGGTTCAAGAACAGCGTCTTCACGAGAGCTCCCGGGTGGCAGCGGCCGGCCGGGCCGTGAGGTGCTTCGGTCGCTCGGGTGTGTGCATCGCGTCGGCGACGAGCGGCCGGTCGAGGCCGCCGGGAAACAGGAAGCGCAGGGCGAAGCCGACGTCGATCGCGACGCCAGCGAAGAGCCGGACGATCCGCGGCGCTCCGATGATCTCCATCAGTCGCCGCATGAACGCGCGGCTCACCGTCCGGTTCGCGCGCGCTTCTGCGCGGCGCGCAGCGCGCAGCCGTCGCACCACCAGCGACCGGTGTCCCGCGGCGGCGATGCGGGCGAGCTCCTCGGTCGCGTACGAGACGTGCCGAATCTCGTCGTCGTAGATCTCGCGGAGAAGCGCGACGGTCCCGGGGTCCTCGGCGAGCGAGTCGATGAGGTCGGCCATCGCGGCGCAGGCGCGCTCCTCGCCGGCCTTGCTGCCGCAGAAGAACGTGACGAGATCCTCCGTATCGAACGGCCGGGGGTCGTCGAGCCGCGAGCGCGGCGTTCCCATGGCATGGCCGCGAACGAGCGTCTCGTAGTCGAGCTCCGGCGGCAGCGGGCGGACGGAGAAGCCCATGCCCTCCAGGTGCTTGCGAAACAGGCGCGCGTGCTTGGTCTCCTCCGCGAAGTGGCGGTAGATCTTCCGCGAGAGCGCGCCGTCCTCGACGTGGGCCGCCACCCGGTCGAGGTCGACGGCGCTGTCGGCTTCGCCGACGGCGAGCGAGTTGAACAGGAGCTCCCGCGACTCCGGGTTGGCCAGAATGTGGCGGAAGAAGCTCTGGCGGCTGAGCAACGACGACCCTCCTGCGCGCGGGCCCGCGGGCGCCCGCCGAACGTGGGCCGGACCGGCCCGCACCCTGTCTACGCGCCATTCACTATACCGGCTCCGGTCCTGCGTGTCGGAGCGCCCGCCGGCGGGCAAGCCGCGCGTGGAGCGCGAGGCCGATTGCGCCCCAGAACACCTGGTCGAGCCGCAGGACGAGCGAGAGGAGAAGTCCCACAGCCGGATCGAGTCCCGCGATGCTGGCGCCCAGCATCCGCGCGCCTTCCTGCACACCGAGGCGGGCCGGAATGAAGAAGGAGAAGAGGTCGAGGGCAACGCCCACGAGGAAGACCTGTGCTGCGGCGAGGAAGACCTCGGGCGCACCGAGCAGCGCGAGCATCAGGCCGACCTGCACGCCCCCTACGCAGGAGGCCGCGAGGTTGCGAAGCAGCGCGTCGCGAAACGCTTCGGGCCGCTCGAGGTGGAGCGATCGAAGGCGAAAGTCGAGGCCGGCGCCTGCCCGTGCGAGCCGTGACGCGAGGCCGGACCCGGCGATCCGTGCCACGACCGGATGGCCGGCGGTGCGGCTCGCGAGAAGCCCGCTGCGCTGGGCGAAGAAGAAGCCTCCGATCCCGATGCCGAAGAGAGCCGTCGCTGCGAGGAGCGCCCCGCGGTGCCAGGCCTCGAGCGGCCCGCGGGTGAGCAGCAGCACGACACCGCAGACACCGAGCGCGGCGTCAGAGACCGAGCATGCGAGACGGTCTGCCGTTACGGACGCGGCCGCCTCGGTCGCCGGGACCGAGCGAGGCAGCAGGCTCGCGCGCAGCACGTCCCCGCCGAGTGTCGCCGTCGGCGTGAAGAGACCAAAGGCGTAGCCGGCGAGGTAGGCGTCGAAGAGCGCGCGCAGGCGCGGCGCCGTATCGGGGGCGAAGCATCGCCGCCAGCCCCACGCGTGAAGCAGGTGCTCGAGCCCCGCCAGCGCGACCAGCGCGACGATGCCGGCGCTGCCGAGCGCGCGCGCCTGGTCCCAGAGCGTCGCGAGCTCGGCGTGGCCGAGCAGCCAGAGCAAGCCGACTCCGCCCGCCGCAAGCGCGAGGCCGTGAAGGGCTCGTCGCGAGCCGTGCGCCACGCGGCGCTTGCTCTAAGAGCGCGGAAGCGAGGGCGGCCTTCGGGAGTCGTCTACGCCCTCGAAGCCATGGCCCTCGCCCGCGTACGACTCCGGCTCGAGCGGCATCGCGAGCCACAGCGCGATGTAGAGCAGCACGGCGACGCCGCCGGAAAGCAGCGCGCCGAGTGCGAACGCGAGTCGTACGATCGTGACCGAGATTCCGAACTGCTCGGCGAGCCCGAGACACACACCGGCGATCACACGACCGTCGCGGCGACGCGCCCACGGCGCCGAGAGCAGCGAGGACGCCCCGGGATCGACGAGGCTCCCGCAGAACCGGCACTTGAGCGCCTCTGCACGGATCGTCTCGGCACAGTACGGACACTTTTTGGTGTCACTCACGATTCCTCCAGCGGCGCGCGATGGCCGGCGACGACCACGAGCGGGATGGCGCCGTACAGCACGGCGAGCGCGAGTACGACGGGCGCGAAGTAGACGATTCCCAGCCAGCCGAGGACCGAGGTCGGCAGCCACGGCGCAAGGAGTGTGCGGCCCGCCCACGCGACCAGCCAGGCGTGGCCTGCGGCGATCGGCAGGGCGAGAAGCCCGATCAGCAGTGCCCGCGCGAGGTCGCGGCCGAGGCCACGCAGCGGTGCCGGTGCCCGCGCCGCACGCTGCGCGCGCAGAGCGCGCAGCGCACGCGCCTCGCAGCTCGCGCGTGCAGCCGGCCGCAGCACGGGCACCTGCAGGGCGCCGAGATGCTCCTGCGCGGCGCGCAGCTCGCGTGCGAGGCGGCTGCAAGCCTCGCAGCGGGTCGCGTGTGCCGCGTCCTCGGGCGCCGGCACCGTGCGCTCGAGGAACGCGAGCGTCAGGCGCTCCTGCACCGCGTCGCAGCTCACGGCGTGCCTCCAAGGCTTCGCCGCAGTGCCGCGACTGCCGTGTGGAGCCGGCTCTTCACGGTGCCGCGCGCGATCCCGAGCGCCTCGGCAATCTCCGACTCGCTCAGTCCGTCGTAATAGCGCAGCACGAGTGCCTGCCGCAGCCGCTCCGGAAGCTCGGCGAGACGGCCGCGCAAGTCGACGCGCGCGATGCTGCCGCCCTCCGTTCGAGCGGCCGACGCGGCATTCGCGGGGAGCGGCGCGTGGGGTCCACCGCGCGCGCGAACCCTTCGGTAGCGATCACGCGCGACGTTCGTCGCGATCCCCCACGCCCAGGGCCGAAAGCGCCGCGACGCATCGAACGCGGACGCCGAACGCGCAATGCGGATCCAGCTCTCCTGCACGAGATCCTCGGCCTCCGACGCATCCCCGCACAGACGCGCGAGATAGGCGTGCAGAGGTTCCGCGTGGCGCGCGACGAGCGCGCTCAGGGCGCCCTCCTCTCCACGCGCGACGGCCCGCATCAGCTCCTCGTCGGACTCCATGGGTCGGACGCTCCGTCCTCGTCGCCCGGTGCACGGGCGGGCCGCGAGGGGATGCGCCGCTCGCGCGGCGGCTCGCCAAAGAGCGATCGCAGGGCATCGACACAGCGGTCGAGGCCCGAGGCCGCTCCGGGCTCTCGCGGAATCACGAACCAGAGCGCAGCGTAGAGGAGAACGCCCAGACCGTGAAAGAAGCCGAGGAGCAGGAATCCGGCCCGCACGACGCTCACCGAGACACCGAGGTTCTCGGCGACCGCGCACGCGACGCCGGCGAGCTTTCGCTCCGGGTAGTCGCGGTGCCAGTCGCGCGGGTCCCGCAGCCCGCCGTCCAGCCGGCTCGCGCAGTGAGGGCACTTCCGCGCCTCCTGCGACACGGGCTCGGCGCACCAGCGGCACATCCTCTCGCTCATGGGTCCAAGACCTCCTTCGCTTCCCCAGACCGGCGAGGCCGAGACCGGCCTCCTTTCTCCCCTACGCAGCCGGCGGCCGGAAGGTTCACGAGTGGGGCGAGGCCGATAGGCGGCCCCGAAGGCAACGAAGAGCGCCGAGGGGACGTCCCCGCCGGGGTCAGCGCATCTCGTGGCCACCGTTCACATCGAGGGACTGGCCGGTGACGGCGCACGAGAGGTCGGAGGCGAAGAAGACGACGGCGCCGGCGATCTCGGCGGCTCCGGGGATCCTTCCGAGCGCGATCTGCGACGCGATCTCCGCGTAGACGACCTGCGGATCGACCCCGCGCTGGCTCGCCTGCGCCTTGAAGTACGACTCGAGGTTCGGGCCCCAGATGTAGCCCGGGACGACGGAATTGACGCGGATCGCGTGCCGGCCGAGCTCGC
>JADLGR010000138.1 GCA_020849175.1 Deltaproteobacteria bacterium | reverse complement strand
CGTGACAGAAGCAGGTGGGACAGACCTGCGTGCAGTTGGCGCACGACAGACACCGCGACGCGATGACGTCCCAGTGCGGGTGCTCGAGGCTGCGGTAGAGCATCTCCGGCAGGTCGCTGGTGTCGAGAGCGCGCGTCATCCCGGCGGCGCACGCGGCGAGCGCGGCGCGTTCCGCCGCAACGCTCGTACCCGGCGCAGCGTCGAGATCGAGCGCGGCGAGGATCTCCTGGCCAGCGGAAGTCCCCGTGCGGAGGAGGAAGCCGCCGTCTTGCTCGGTGAGCGAGAGATCGAAGCCCGACTCGGCCTCGGGGCCCGTTCCCATCGAGACGCAGAAGCAGGTCGGCGCCGATCGCGTGCAGTTGACCGCCACGAGCAGGAGGCGCTCGCGGCGAAGGGCGTAAGCGGGATCGGGTACGCGGTCGTGAAGGAAGATGCGGTCCTGGATTCGCAGGCCGGCGAGGTCGCAGGCCCGCACGCCGAGCAGGGCGAGGTCGGGAGCGTCGGGCCGCTGCGCCTCGGCGCGGAAGCTTCGGCCTTCACGCGTCACCCGGACGAGATCCTCGCGCGGGGCGAAGACGAAGGGCTTGAGCGAGGCGGGGCCGTTGATGACGTCGAACAGACGCGCGTGCCCTGCCTCGACGAGACGGTAGGCGCCGGGCGCCTGCTCATCCCGCCAGCCCTCCGGAAGATCTGCCGCGGCTCGGATCTCGTCCCACGCGATCGCACCGTCTCGAGCGACGGGACCGAGCACACGGCGACCGCCCGCGCCGAGCGCGTCGATCAGGCGCTGGAAGTCCGCGCGAGAGAGCCACGCGGGCTCAGAAGACGCAGATGCCAAGTCCGCTCCTCCAAGGTGTGACTTTTCGCCGCTTGAGAGAGGCGAAGTGAGTAGGATCGTCTCGGGCCCGTCAGACGTCCGCAGACTCGAGGAGCGCCAGCAGATCCTGGCTGCTGATGATGCCGAGGAGCCGTTCCTTCTCCGCAACGAGGACGCGGTGGATGCCGTTCTCGCGCAGCGTTGCCGCCACCTGCGCGATCGTCGCGTCCGGCGCAACGCTGATCACCGCCTCGCTCATGGCGTCGACCACGCGCAGATCGGAGAGTCGGTCCTGGAAGTCCTCGCTGTCGGTGGCCCAGTCAGGAGTCGAGTAGGGAAGCAGATCCCGGTAGTAGACGGCGTCGCTTCGGCCGCTCTCGTGCTCCTCGGCCACGGCTCGCAACAGATCGAGCGTCGAGAGAACGCCCACGACCGCACCATCTGCGTCGACCACCGGTGCGCCGTGAATCTCTTCTTCGACGAAGAGCCGGTGCGCGTCGAGCAGGCTGGCATCGCGCTCGATCGACACGACCGGCGACTGCATGACGTCTCGGGCCCTGCGCGGCATGGTGTCCCTCCTGTGGGCTGTCTTGGAGAGGGACTGCACGCTGCGTGCCAGCGCATCGGCGATCAGGGAGCGTCCGGGCGGTAGCCCCGCGCGAGCAGGTAGCGCTCGCTCGTTCCCCTACGACTCGCCTCGGGTCGCATGCCGATCGTCTTCTCGAAGCTACGCCCGAGAGCGCGCGCGGCCGCATCGGCCTCGGGGCTGTCGAAGAGCTTGATCAGCAGGTCACCACCGGGCGCGAGAAGGGCGGGGACGAGGGCCGCGATGGTCGTGAGCAGCTCTTCCTCACGCGCGCGGTCGGTCGCGCGTACGCCCGTCAGCTTCGGCGCGGCGTCCGAGAGCAGCACCTGGGCCCGGCCTCCGAGTGCAGAAAGAACCTGTTCTAAGACGCCTGGTTCCGAGAGATCGCGGCAGATTGCGATCACGTTCGCAAGCTCGAGCGGCGGGTTGATCGCTGCGACGTCGACGCCCACCACGCGCCCAGAAGGTCCGACGAGGCCGGCCGCAACCTGAAGCCAGCCGCCCGGCCAGCAGCCGAGGTCGACGACCCGCTGGCCGCGGGTCAGAAGGCGATGCTTCGCCTGGATCTCGAGCAGCTTGTACGCCGCACGCGAGCGGTAGCCCTCGCGCTTCGCGCGCTGGTGGAAGGCGTCCTTGCGGTCGTAGGTCGCGATGGCGGCACCGGGCCGCGTAGCGGCTAGCGGCTGGAGGCGATGGCGGCTCGGATGCGCACGAAGCCGCCGTTGTGGCCGGGGATGCTTCCGCGCACGAAGAGCAGGCTCTTCTCGGCATCCACCTTTGCGACGACCAGGTTCCGCGTCGTGACGCGCTCCGCACCGTAGCGGCCCGACATCCGGAGGCCCTTGATCACGCGGCCGGGGTAGCTGTTGGCGCCGATCGAGCCGCCGTGCCGGAAGAACTCGTGGGTGCCGTGACCCTCGGTGTGGACCGGGAAGTTGTGGCGCTTCACGACACCGGCCGTTCCACGGCCCTTGCTCGTCCCGATCACGTCGACGCGCTGTCCGGCAGTGAAGAGATCGCCGCCGATCTCCTGCCCGACTTCGTACTTTGCGGCATCTTCCGGCGTCATGCGGCTCTCGGCGAGCACACGCTTCGGCGCGACCCCGGCCTTCTCGAAGTGCTTCTGTACGGCCTTCGAGAGGCTCTTCCGGGAGCGCTCGCCAAAGCCGAGCTGGAGGGCCGCGTAGCCGTCCTTCTCCGGCGTCTTCTTCTGGACGACGGCGTTCGGGCTGGCGTCGAGGACGGTGACGGAAACGCACTGACCCTGCTCGTCGAAGAGACGGGTCATGCCGATCTTTCGGCAGAGCAGTTCAATGGCCACGGGGACTCTCTCCGGAGGGGGTTCTTCGGGCGAGCGCGGAGCATAGGGGGAGCCACCGGCCATGTCGACCCATTCCTACACCGTCACGCTGATCCCGGGGGACGGGATCGGCCCCGAGGTGACCGAGGCCGCCGAGCGGGTGGTCGCCGCCGCCGGGGTGAAGATCGACTGGGAGCGGGTCGAGGCCGGTGCCGAGGTCATCGCCAAGCACGGCACTCCGGTCCCCGACTCGGTCCTCAACTCGGTCCGGCGCAACCGGGTGGCCCTCAAGGGCCCGATCACGACGCCGGTCGGGCAGGGCTTCCAGAGTGCGAACGTGACGCTTCGCAAGGCGCTCGACCTCTACGCGTGCGTGCGTCCGGTGAAGAGCATCCCCGGCCTCCCGACACGCTTCGAGGACGTGAACCTCGTCGTGGTGCGCGAGAACACCGAAGGTCTGTACGCCGGACTCGAGCACCGCGTAGCGCCCGGGATCGTCGAGAGCCTCAAGGTCGTGACAGAGCACGCGTGCCTGCGCATCGCGCGATTCGCCTTCGAGCTCGCCGAGCGACAAGGGCGCGACAAGGTGACGGCGATTCACAAGGCCAACATCATGAAGCTGACCGATGGCCTGTTCCTCGAGTGCGCGCGCAAGGTGGCGCGCGGCTATCCCGAGATCGCCTACGACGAGCTGATCGTCGACAACTGTGCCATGCAGCTCGTGAAGGATCCGTCACGTTTCGAGGTGCTGCTGCTCGACAACCTGTACGGCGACATCGTCTCCGACCTGTGCGCCGGGCTCGTGGGTGGCCTCGGTGTCGTTCCCGGCAGCAATGTGGGGGACGACTGCGCGCTCTTCGAAGCCGTCCACGGGAGCGCACCCGACATCGCCGGCAAGCGCCTCGCGAATCCATCTGCCGTGATCCTCTCGGCAGCCGAGATGCTCCGGCATCTCGGCGAGGACGGAGCGGCGCACGCCATCGTGCGGGCCGTGCACGCGACGCTCACCGATCCCATGACGCGAACGGCGGACCTCGGCGGAACGGCCACACTCGATCGCATGACCGACGCGATCATCGGCCACCTCGAGTAGCGCGCCACGAGTCGCGCGCTGCGCCCGCTCCTCGTGCTCGGCCTCGATGGCGCGAGCCCGGATCTCGTCCGGTCGCTCGCCGCCGCCGGGCGGATGCCGAACCTCGAACGCTGGATGGGCGCGGGCGGCGTCCGGTCTCTCGCGAGCACGACGCCCGCTGCGAGCTTCCCGGCATGGTCTTCGTTCGTGACGGGCCTCGACCCGGGAGCTCACGGGATCTTCGACTTCACGCAGAAGCTCCCCGGCGCTTACCGGCTTCGCTTCGTGAACGCCCGCGACCGTGCAGGCCGCTCGCTCTTCGCGCGCGTCAGCGAGGCCGGAGGCAGTGTTCTCGCACTCGGCGTGCCGGCCACCGCGCCGGCAGAGCCGGTTTGCGGCTTGCTCGTCCCGGGGTTCGATGCGCCTGTCTCGTCGGGGAGCCGCGCAGGCGCCGCGAGCGACCCCGCCCTCTACCGCGAGATCGCCGGACGGACGGGGCCGTGGATGACGCCCGATCTCGACGAGAGCGCGCGCACCCAGGGCTGGCACGAACGCGCCGCGCAGGTTCTTCGTGAACGCATCGCGCGCAAGACGCGATTCGCACTGGAGGCGATACAGCGGCTTCGCGCCGCCGGCCTCGGCCCCGATCTCGCGTGCATCGTCTTCGCGGAGAGCGATACGGCCGGGCATCACTTCTGGCGCGACTTCGACGAGGCATCGCCGCGGTACGACCGCACTGCGAGCGCACTTCGCCGCCACGCGCTGCCTGCGGTGTACGAGGCGCTCGACGCGGCGTGCGGCGAGCTGCGAGAGGCGTTCGGGAACGAGGCCCTCTGCGTCGTGATGTCCGACCACGGGATGGGCGGTGCGTCGCGGCGCGTCGTCCACGTGAATCGCCATCTCGAGCAGTGCGGGCTGCTGCGGCGAACCGGTGGCGGCGCGGGCTTCGATTCGCTCGCGCGCGGACTGCGCGGGACGGTGCTGCGCGCGCTACCGCCACGGATGGCGCAAGCCGCCTTCCGGCTCGGCCGCGGTGCGGCAGCGCGCGTCGAGAGCGCGGCACGCTTCGCGGGCTTCGACTGGCGAGACACGCGGGCCTTCTCGGAGGAGGCGAACACCCAGCCGGGCGTGTGGATCAACCTCGCCGGACGCGAGTCGCAGGGTCGCGTCGCTCCGGCCAACCGCGACCGCGCCGCGCGCGAGGTGATCGATTCGCTGCTCGCGTGGAAGCTTCCCGGCGGAGATCCCGTCGTCGCGCGCGCTCTGCCACGCGAGGAGGTGTACACGGGACCCTTCGTCGATCGCGCACCGGACGTCGTCTTCGAGCTGGCGCTCGACGGCGGCTACGGTCTCTCGCTCGTCCCTACGCCGTGGCACGATCCGCGGTCCGCCGCGATCCGCAGCCTCGAAGGTGCGTCGCTCGCGGGGGGGCGCGGAAGCGGCATGAACGGAACACACCGGCCAGGCGGCCTGCTGGTCGCAGACGGATCCGGGAGCGACGCCCTGGAGGACGTGCGAGCCCTGCCGCAGCTCGCTCCCGCCTGCCTGCGTGCCATGGGTCTGCCGTGGTGCGACGCAGGTCCCGGCACACCGGCCGCAGCTCCCTACACCGACGAGGAGGCAGCCGAGGTGGCCGCGCGGCTGCGCGCACTCGGGTACCTCGAATGAGGCGATGGCCCTGGCGGCGACGCAGCGGGCATGGACGAGTGCGGCCACCGGCGCACCGCAGCCTCGACTGATGCCGCGCCTCGCGCTGCTCGCGGCGTTTCCCTTCCCCCTGCCGCAGGGCTCGCAGGTGTACGTTGCGGAGCAGGCTCGCGCGCTCGCGCGCGCGAGCGCGGACGTGACGCTCCTGTGTTACGGCCACGGTCTTCGCGACGACGTGATGATGCGCGACCTGAGCGACGCCGGCGTCCACATCCGCACGGGACCGGCCCCGCTCTCGCGCACGCCGCTGCGTGCGGGCCCACATCCGCGCAAGCTCGGCGCCGACGCCGCGCTGCTCGGAACGCTCCTCGCCGAGCAGCGGCGATCGAGGTTCGACGCGATCCTGGCGCACAATGCCGAGGCGGCCTGCATCGCCCTCGCGGCGCGCGCGCTCGGGACGCCGAGAGTCGTCTACGTCGCGCACACGCTCCTCGAAAGCGAGCTGCGGTCGTACGCTTCGGTCCGCGCCGTGCGGACTGCGCGCGCGCTCGATCGATTTGGCCACGGCCTCGACCGCTTCCTCGCGGCGCGCGCCGATGCCGTCATCGCGCTGACGGCAGCCGCGGCTGCGGCGCTCGCACCCTTCGCGCCCGGCCGCGTCGCGCACGTCCGGCCGGCGCTCGATCCCGCGCCGCCGCCGCACCCGGACAGCGTCGACGCCGCGTGTCGCCGCCATGGACTCGTCCGCGGCGCCTTCGCCGTCTACGCGGGGAACCTCGACGCGTATCAGGACCTCGCGCTCCTCGCCGATGCATCGACGCGGCTCGGCAAGGACAAGGTCGTGATCGTGACGCACGACCCGCGCCGCCGGCCGCCGCCGGGCCCGCGTGTGGTTCGGGCCGCGAGCGCGCGCGAGGCGCGAGACCTCCTCTTCGGTGCGGCGCTCGCCGTCGTACCTCGTCGAAGCCTCGGCGGCTTTCCCATCAAGCTCCTCAACTACGCGGAGGCGCAGCTCGCGATCGTCGCCTTCGAGGGGATCGCCGACGGCTTCACGCACGAACGCGACGCGTGGCTGCTGCCCCTCTCCGCGGGCGCCGCCGAGCTCGCCAGCGCGATCCGGACCCTGCGCAGGGACGGCGCGCTCGCCGCCCGCCTCGGCGCCGCCGCCCGCCGCCTCCTCGACGCGCGCTTCTCCTGGAAGGCCGCGATCCCGGCGACGCTGTCCGTGTCGGGGGTGTAGGAGTAGGGGCGCTTCCGGAGGCTCGAAGCCCGGCTTCAGTCCGATATAGTCTACACATGAAACGTACGAATCTTGTGCTTCGTGAGGATCTTCTGGAGGAGGCCACGCGGCTGAGCGGAGAGAAGACCTATTCCCGGGCCGTAGAACGTGCGCTCGAGGAGTACGTTCGCAGGATCAAAGCCCGCCAGATCCTCACGCTGCAGGGTTCTGGGCTGTGGCACGGGGACCTCGGCGAGATGCGCGGCGATCGAAGAGCCTCGGCGCGGCGACGGCGCTCGTGATCCTCGTCGACACCTCGATCTGGATCGCGGTCTTTCGCGCCGACCGCCCACTGCGGCTCGACGCGACGATCGATTTCGAGGACGTCGTGACCTGCCTCCCCGTCATCCAGGAGGTGCTCCAGGGCTTCGACGACGAGCGGGCCCATCGCACGGCCCGGGAGGCGATGCTCTCTTTGCCCGTGGTCGAATCGCCGCTCGAAGAATCGGTCTTCCTCGAAGCCGTCGGTCTCTACCGCGCGGCGCGGCGGGTCGGGCGAACGATCCGCTCGTCGGTCGACTGCCTGATCGCCGCCTGCGCACTCCGGCACGACCTCGAAGTACTCCACCGGGACCGAGACTACGCGGCCCTCGCGACGGTCTCCTCACTGCGGCAGCGCGCCCTTCGCGGAGCGTAGGCGAGCCCCGCGAATGCCTGGGCGTGCAGCGCTGCACGCTGCGACCGGGTCTCATCTCGGAGGGCTCCGGTGACATCGCCAGTCACCGAGCCTGGCCGTTGGGCAGCCGAGTCCGTGCGATCTACAATTCTGTCAGTAGTGGGGTGGGGTTGGACAGGAGGGTCGTCCCCATGGCGCCTCGTGCATCCCTGGCCCGGTTCGCTGCCGGC
Source organism: Deltaproteobacteria bacterium (assembly GCA_020849175.1). Taxonomy (GTDB): domain Bacteria; phylum Myxococcota_A; class UBA9160; order UBA9160; family UBA9160; genus MYXO. The sequence goes on along the minus strand of JADLGR010000138.1, from coordinate 32,736 downwards.
CTCTCGGTCCTCACCTGCCTCGCGTGCCAGCACGCTGCCGCGCCCGGCTCAGCGGCCGTGCCGGAGGCCGTACAGTCCCGTGCGCCCGCCGCGCCGCGCCTCTCGGGCCTCGGAGACCGGCACCACCACGCGATTACGACGTCGTCGCCGCAAGCGCAGGCGTACTTCGATCAGGGCCTGCGCCTTCTCTACGCCTTCAACCACGACGAGGCGACGCGCGCGTTCACCGAGTGCACCCGGCTCGATCCCGCCGCGGCGATGTGCTTCTGGGGCGTCGCCCTCGCCGCCGGCCCCAACTACAACAGCCCGGTCGACGCCGAACGCGATCGCCGCGCGTGGCAGGCGATCCAGCAGGCGAAGGCGCTCGCGCCGCAGGGGTCACCCGACGAACAGGACTACATCGCCGCGCTCTCGGTGCGTCACACCAGTGAAGCGCACACCGAGCGAAAGGCGCTCGACGAGGCGTACGCGGACGCGATGCGAACGCTCGCGAAGCAGCACCCCGACGATCTCGATGCGCAGGTGCTCTTCGCCGAGTCGATGATGGACCTTCGACCGTGGGATCTGTGGAGCAACGCCGGCGAGCCGCGCCCGGGAACGCTCGAGATCGTCTCGACGCTCGAGGCCGTGCTGAAGCGGGATCCGAACCATCCCGGCGCCAACCACTACTACATCCATGCCGTCGAGGCGTCGAAGCAGCCCGAGCGGGGTATTCCGAGCGCCGGGCGGCTCGGTGCCATCGCACCCGCGGCCGGCCATCTCGTCCACATGCCGTCGCACATCTACATGCGCGTCGGGCAGTACGACGCGGCGGCTGCAGTCAACGAGAAGGCCGTCTCGGCGGACCGCGAGTACATCGCGCGCGTGAAGCCGTCGGGTGAGTACCCGATGATGTACTACCCGCACAACATCGACTTTCTGTGGGCCGCAGCAGCGATGGACGGCCAGAGCACGCGGGCGCTCGCGGCGGCTCGTGAGCTCGCCGGCCTCGGCGGACCCGATTTCCTGCGACACATGCCGATGCTCGAGTACGTGCCTGCGACACCCACGTTCGTGATGGCGCGCTTCGGACAGTGGGACGCGATCCTCGCCGAGCCGGCGCCGCCCGAAGAGTTCGCCTACTGGAGCGCGCTCTGGCACTACGCGCGCGGGCTCGCCTACACGAGAAAGGGCGACCTCGCGAAAGCCGAAGCCGAGCAGGCGCTCGTCGCGAGCGCCGCGGCCGCGATGCCCGCGGATCGCATGATCATGATGGTGAACTCCGCGAAGACGCTGCTCGAGATCGCCTCGCACGATCTCGCCGGGGAGATCGCGGCCGCACAGGGCAAGACCGCCATCGCGGTTCGCGATCTGGAGCGCGCCGTCGTGCTGCAGGACGGCCTGCGCTACATGGAGCCGCCGCCCTGGTACTTCCCCGAGCGCCAGGCGCTCGGCGCCGTGCTGCTGAAGGCCGGCCGCGCGAAGCAGGCCGAGGCCGTGTACCGCGAAGATCTGGCCCGCTACCCCGAGAACGTCTGGTCGCTCCGCGGTCTCGAAGCCAGTCTGCGGGCGCAGAGCAAGCCGCAGGAAGCCGCGGCGGTGCAGGCCCGATTCGAGAAGGCCGCTACCCGAGCCGACGTTCCGCTCACGTCCTCCCGCCTCTGAGAGAGCGGACGCTCGCTGCGATCGTCGATTCGACGGATCGGCGCCGATTTCGAAGACGAAGATTCCGTGGGCGCTTCGACTACCGGGTAGCCGCAACCCGCACCCGCTTTGATTTCTCGGCATGCCTCGTCTACCACGTCGCGGTGCCGTCCGAAGCTGCACGCTCCGAGACCCGGGCGCGAGGCTCCTCTCGCCTGCCGCTCCTCCTCGGAGTCGGCCTGCTCCTCGCCATCGCCGCGGTCTACGCACAGGTCTCCGGCCACGGCTTCGTGCGCTTCGACGACTCCGAGGCGATCACGGCGAACGCCGGGCTACGAGCCGGCCTGTCCGCGCGCGGCATCGCGTGGGCCTGGCAAACGACGCTCGTCGCCAACTGGATCCCGCTCACCGTCCTTTCTCTTCTCGCGGATGCGCAGATCCACGGCCTCACCGCCCGCTGGATCCTGCTCGAGAACGTGACCCTTCATGCGCTCTCGACACTGCTGCTCTTCCACGCGTTTCGGCGTATGACCGGAGCGGTCTGGCGGAGCGCCGCCGTGGCGGCCGTCTTCGCGCTGCATCCACTGCACGTGGAGTCGGTCGCGTGGGCTGCCCTTCGCAAGGACACGCTCTCCGGCGTCTTCTTCATGCTCACGCTGATCGCCCACGTGCGCTTCGTCGAGCGGCGGAGCCTCGGCCGGCAGGCCATCGTCGCGCTCTGTCTCGCGGCAGGACTGCTCTCGAAGCCAACGCTCGTCACGCTCCCCTGTGTGCTGATGCTCGTCGACTTCTGGCCGCTCGGCCGGCTCACGCGACCCGATGGCACGCTCGATGCGGCGGCGCTGCGCAGCGCCGCGCTCGAGAAGACGCCGCTCTTCGTTCTCGTCGCGCTCGCGGGTGTGGCCAGCGTCCTGGCGCAGAGCGCGGCCGGCGCGACGGTCGCCGCGGTGTCGTTTCCGCTCCAGGACCGGGTCGTGAACGCCCTCGCGGCCTATCTCGACTATCTCGGGACGAGCATCTGGCCCTCCGGTCTCGCAGCGTTCTACCCGGCCTCCGTCGGCGAGCCGCGGCTCGGCGCCGCGCTTGCAGGGCTCGCAGTCCTCGCCGGCGTGAGCTTCGTCGCGCTTCGCGAGCGTCGCGCGCGCCCGTGGATCCTCGTCGGCTGGCTCTGGTTCGCCGGGATGCTGGTGCCGATGATCGGCCTCGTGCAGGTCGGATCGCAGTCACGCGCCGATCGCTACATGTACCTTCCGCTCATCGGCCTCTCGATCCTCCCGATCTGGGCCGCAGGCGAGCTCGCGGCGCGTCGGCCCGGACTGCGGGGGGTCGTCGCGGGTGTCGGAGCCGCCATTCTCGTCGCGCTCTCGATGGTCTCGTTCCGGCAGGTCGGCTACTGGCGAGACGGAGTCACGCTCCTCGAACGTGCGCTCGCCGTGACACGCGACAATCCGGTCGTGCGCGCAAACCTCGCCGCCGTGCTCGAGGAGCAGGGCCGCTTCGCAGACGCTGCATCACAGCTCCGCGCGGCGCTGCGGCTCGACCCGCATCTGGTCCCCGCGATGAACAACCTCGCGTGGCTGCTCGCGACGCACCCGTCGCTGCCGGAAGCGACACCGGGTGAGGCGCTCGATCTCGCCCGGCGAGCCGTCGTGGACAGCGCCGGCGCGAGCCCGAACCCCCTCTACACCCTCTCGCTCGTGCTCGCGCGCAGCGGGCGATTCGTCGAGGCGGCGCAGACGGCAGCGCGCGGCGCCGCCGTCGCACGCAGCCTCGGCGACGAACGCCTCGCACGCGAGCTCGACGCGCGCGTCGCGCGCTACCGGCAGGGACGAATCGATTGACGGACGCAGCAACGGACTCTTCGCCGCCCGCGATCCGCGATCTCGCCGAGGTTGCAGCGCGTGTGTGCGCACGCTCCGGCACCGTTCGTCTCACGGGCCTTCGGGGCAGTGCGCGCGCTGCCGTGGTGAGCGAGCTCATCCGCGCTCACGCCGACCGCGCCGTCGTCTGCCTCGTGCCCACGTCGAAGTCCGGCGACGCTCTTCTCGACGACCTTCGTTCGATGCTGGGAGAAGCGGGCGCGGAGCGCCTGCGTGCGTTCCCAAGACACGACACGCCGCCCTTCGACCGCTTCTCGCCGCAGCCCTTCGTGCTCGCCCAGCGCATGGACGTGCTCTACCGCCTGCTCGTTGCCGCCGGACCGCGAGAGAGCGTTGCTGCGCGAAAGCCAGCGCCGATCGTGGTCGCGCCGTGGACGGCGCTCGCAACGCGCGTTCCCTCGCGCGAAGTCGTCCGGGCACGTTCGGTCGAGCTCACGGTGGGCCAGAGCGTCGACCGAGACGCGCTCGCCGAGACCCTGATCGCGGCGGGCTACACGCGCATGTCGCTGGTCGAGGAGCGCGGTGAGCTCTCGGTGCGCGGCGGCATTCTCGACGTCTTCCCGCCGCAGCGCTCCCGGCCCGTGCGCATCGAGCTGCTCGGCGACGAGGTGGAGTCGATCCGCGAGTTCGACGCCGCGAGCCAGCGCTCGCAGGAACGCCTCGCGAGTGTCGTGTGCGCGCCACCGCGCGAGCTGCTGTTCGACCGCGAGACGGTGATCGAGCGCTCGGATGCGATTCGTGCGCTCGGCGAGGCCGAGAGGATCCCACCCCGTCACGTCGACGAGACGATCGACGCGTTGCTGCGCGGCTCGATTCCTCCCGGCGCCGAGGCGCTCGCGCCGCTGCTCCAGCCCGGGCTCGAGACGTTCCTCGACTTTCTTCCCGACGACGCGCTCGTCGTCATCGACGACGACGCGGCGGGACGCGAGCGACTCGTTCGATACGCGGCCGAGGCGTTCGGGAGCCATGACGTAGCGCGCGCGGGCGGGCGGCTCGCATGCGCACCCGATCAGGTGCTCGTCTCGCCCGAGGCCCTCGCAGCAGACGTCGCCGCGCGCCGCCCCGTCCACCTCGAACGACTCGACGTCGCGGAGGGTGCGGGCGCCGCCGAGCGCTACAACGTCCGCGCCTACGGGCACGACGCGCTTCGCCGCGAGCTCGTGAAGGCGCGAACGAGCGAGCAGGCGCTCGGCCCGCTCGTCGACCGGCTGGCCGAGTGGGTGGCGCAGCGCTGGCGCGTCACGCTCGCAGCGCCGGTCCTCTCGGGAGCCGAGCGCCTGCGCGAGCTTCTGGCGACCTACGAGGTTCCGGCACACCTCGCCATCGACGCGCGTCCGGTGGCGCGGTGGTCCGCGCCGGGCCGAATCGAGGTCCGCGTCGCGACGGTCTCGGAAGGCTTCTCGCTCCCGATCGAACGGCTCGCCGTCGTGACCGAGGAGGAGATCTTCGGCCCGCGCGAGCGCCACCGCGCCGCGCGCCTCTCGCTGATGGAGAGCGCGGCCATCGAAGGGCTCGGTCAGCTCGCGCCGGGCGATCCGCTGGTGCACGCCGAGCACGGGATCGGCATCTACCGCGGTCTCGTTCCGCTCGAGCTCGGCGGCGCGTCGGGCGAGTTCCTGCGCCTCGAGTACGAGGGTGGAGATCGCCTCTTCGTTCCCGTCCATCGGCTCAATCTGGTGCAGCGATACGTCGGCGCCGACGGTCACGCCCCGCGACTCGATCGCCTCGGCGGCAGCACGTGGGAGAAGGCGAAGCGCTCGGTGCGCCGCTCGATCCGCGACATGGCCAAGGAGCTGCTCGCCCTGCACGCGGCGCGCGAGCTCGCCGAGGGCCACGCGTACGCTCCGCGCGATCGGCATCTGGAGGAGTTCGAGGCGGCCTTCCCGCACGAGGAGACGCCCGACCAGCTCGCCGCGATCGAGGACGTGCTGGCCGACCTGCAGCGGCCGCGCCCCATGGACCGGCTGGTGTGCGGCGACGTCGGCTACGGCAAGACCGAGGTCGCCGTGCGCGCGGCGTTCCGCGTGGTGATGGAAGGCCGACAGGTCGCCGTTCTCGTACCGACGACGATCCTCGCCCAGCAGCACGAGGAGACCTTCCGCAAGCGCTTCGAGGGCTACCCCGTGCGCATCGAGTCGCTCTCGCGTTTTCGCAGCGCGAAGGACTCGAAGGCCGTGCTCGCGGGCCTGCGCGATGGGACGCTCGACATCGTGATCGGTACGCACCGGCTGCTCCAGAAGAGCGTCGAGTTCCGCCATCTCGGCCTGCTCGTGATCGACGAAGAGCACCGCTTCGGCGTCGCGCACAAGGAGCGGCTCAAGCAGATCAAGAAGACGGTCGACGTGTTGACGCTCACCGCGACGCCCATCCCCCGAACGCTGCAGATGGCCTTCACTGGAATCCGCGATCTCTCCGTGATCCAGACGCCGCCGGCCGATCGTCTCTCGATTCGAACACAGGTCTGCCGCTTCACCGACTCGCTGATCCGTGAGGCGATCCTGCGCGAGGTCCGGCGCGGAGGGCAGGTCTTCTTCGTCCACAATCGCGTCCACGGCATCGACGAGATGGCCGAACACCTGCGTCGCATCGTTCCCGAGGTGAAGCTGCTGGTGGCGCACGGACAGATGAACGAGCACGAGCTCGAGAAGCGAATGCTGGCCTTCATGCACGGTGAGAGCGACGTGCTGCTGTGTACGACGATCGTCGAAAGTGGCCTCGACATCCCGCGAGCCAACACGATCCTCGTGAACCGAGCCGACGCGCTCGGGCTCGCACAGCTCTATCAGCTTCGTGGCCGCGTCGGTCGAAGTGCACACCGCGCCTACGCCTACCTGCTGGTACGAAGCGAAGCCGGCCTCACGGCGGACGCTGCGCGGCGGCTCGAAGCGATTCAGGATCTCGCGGAGCTCGGCAGCGGCTTTCGCCTCGCGAGCATGGACCTCGAGATCCGCGGCGCCGGCAACCTGCTCGGCGCAGAGCAGAGCGGGAATCTCGCCGCGCTCGGGTACGACACCTACATGCAGATGCTCGAAGAGGCGGTGGCCGAGCTGCGCGGGCAGCCGCACGAGACCGAGGTCGACCCCGAGATCCGGCTGCCCGTCGCCGCGAAGCTCCCCGAGGACTTCGTCCCCGACGTGAGTCAGCGGCTCGTGCTCTACAAGCGCCTCGCATCGAGCCGCGAGGACGGTGACGTCGATCGCATCCGCGACGAGATCCTCGATCGCTACGGACGCCTGCCGCCGCAGGCCGAGAACCTGCTCCACGTGATCCGGCTCAAGATCCTCGCGCGGCGGCTCGGCGTCGCGTCAGTCGACCTCGTGCGGGGGGAGCTGGTGCTGACGGCCGGGCCGGCCACGCGCATCGATCCCCAGCGGCTCGTGCGCCACGTGCTCGGCGGCGGCGCGAAGCTACGCGTGACGCCGGACCACCGAATCCACGCGCCGGCACCGGCCGGCGGCGACCCACGCACGCTCTTCGAAGCCGCCCGAGCGCTGCTCGCGAGCCTCGACGGCGACCCTCACGCCGCGAGCGGCGGCGCCCCGGCCGAGCGCAGCTCCTCGTAGCGCGGTGGCGCGTCGACGTGGAGCGTCTCGCGCACCTCGCCGATCGGCCGCGCCAGCAGCGCCTCCCAGTCGGCCGCCGGCAGCCACTCGCTGTCACGGCCGCGGCGATACGCCTCTTCGATCGTGCGCCGGAAGCCGGCGCCGGCCCGTCCGGCCTTGATCCACGCCACGGCCACGATGAAGCCGATGCCGCGGTTGCGCGTCTGGGCGTACGAGAAGGCGAGCAGGGCCGCCTCGCCGACGAGGTCGCGACCGTAGCCGGTGACGACGTGCCACAGATCGTGCATGTCGCGAAGGCGCTCGGAGAGCAGGCGTCGTTCGTCGCCGAAGTCGGCGCGACGACCGCCTTCGACACTGGCCGAGACGAGTCCGTCGGCCGAGAGCTGCTCGCGGGTCACGAAGTCGGCGTAGAGACGGCCGAGGCTGCCTTCGGGCATCGCGAGGAGGGCATCTCGGTCCGAGAGAGCCGACAGCAGGCTACGACGCTCTGCGAGGATGCGCGCTCCCGCCGGCGTCTGGCGGAAGCGTTCGAAGATGCGCTCGCCCGAGCGGCCGGAGAGTGCGTCGATGATGCGGAAGACCTGCTTCGTGTCGTCGGGGTCACGAAGCAGGATGCGCAGCGCGCGCCACGCCTCGAGCGGACGCACGCGCGGGCGGGAGGACGCGGTCAGAAGGGGAGCGCTCATGGAGGATCCTCGGCGCAACCCGGGCCTGGGCGGGGCGACCGGGCTACTATCGACAGCATTGCAGGTAGCCCTCGCACATGCCCAGGTCAACCAGCCCCGCCCGTCGCCGCCGCACCGCCGAAGAAGCCCGGCGGGAGATCCTCGACGTCGCTGAAGCGCGCTTCCTCGCAGAAGGGCCCGGCGCGCTGCGCCTGCAAGAGATCGCTGCCGAGGTGGGCGTCTCGCATCCCACGATTCTCCATCACTTCGGAAGCCGTGAGGGCCTCGTGCGCGCCGTCGCCGCACGCAGCCTCGAAGCGCTGCAGACCGATCTGGTGGCGACGCTCGACGAGCGCGACGTCGCGCGGATCGACCTCGCTGCGCTCATCAAGCGTGTCTTCTCCACGCTCGGCGAGCAGAACCAGGCACGCATGCTCGCCTGGCTCGCGCTGTCGACCGAGGGTCGCGCGATGGCGAGCGAGGCCGGCCCATTTCTGCGCGTCCTCTCGATGATCGTGCACGCGCGACGAACGCGAGACTGGAAGGGGCCGGGGCCCGTCCCATCGTTCGAGGATTCGCGCTTCGTCGTGATGCTCGCCACGACGGCGCTGATCGGAGACGCACTGATCGGTCAGGCCGTGCGCGCGAGCGGCGGGTTCGGCGACGACCCCGACAGCGCACGCCGCTTCCACGACTGGTTCGCCGATCTGCTCGTCGGGCACTTGAGCGGCGAGTAGCGCCGGGCTGCCGTCTCAGCGGGCCGGGTGCTGCGGCACCTCGCGTCCCGCGAGCCACGCCTCGATCATCGCATTCACGCTCTCGGGCGCTTCCTGCTGAACCCAGTGAGAAACGCCCGGTAGATAGCGGAGCGTGAGATCACGAACGTGGTCTTGCGTTCCGAACGTCGTCTCCTTCGAGAGCGCGACGTCCTGCTCCCCCCACAGCATGAGCGTCGGCGTCTCGATCACCGGGAAGCCGAGCTTCTCCTGTCGCCGCCCACCCCCTCCACGAACGATCGCTCGGTAGTAGTTGAGCATGGCCGTCAGCGCGCCCGGAGGTGCTGCTGCGCGGCGATAGACGTCGAGAACCTCGTCCGGGAAGCGGCTGCGATCGCACGACGAGCGCAGGATGGCGTCTCCGACTGCGCGAGCGCCGTTTGCGGAGAGGATGCGCTCGGGGAGCCACGGGATCTGGAAGAAGGCGATGTACCACGAGCGGCGAAGCTGCCGAAGCGTTCGCAGCTCGCGTTGCATCGGCACGGGATGCGGCACGTTCATGATGACGAGGCGCGAGAGGGGGCGCAGCTTCCGGATCGCGAAGAGCCACGCAATCGCCGCACCCCAGTCGTGCGCGAGCAACATCGTCTCGCGCGCGCCCGAGGCGTCGATCAGGTTCGCGACGTCCTGCATCAGGAGCTCGATCGCATAGTCCTGCATGCGGGCCGGGCGGTCGGTCTCGCCGTAGCCGCGAAGATCCGGCGCCCACGCTCGCCACCCGAGCCGCGCGAGCAGCGGGAGCTGGAACCGCCACGAGTACCAGCTCTCGGGGAAGCCGTGCAGGCACAGCGCCAGCCGATCGCCCTCACCGCAGCTCGCGACGTGGAACGTGAGATCGCCGGCAGCGACCCGTTCGTGGCGGATCGGAGCCGAAGGCGCCGGCGGGGACGGGGGCGTTCCGTGTGCTTCTCGTTCCTGCACGCTGCCGGCAGAGCGTGCGGTTCACGGAGCAAGGCCGCAAGATACGCAGCGCACGATCGAAGATCGGAAGGAGCGTCGCCCCTTTGCCTCGTCCCTCCTTGCCCCTGTGGAACTCGATTCCGGCGGCGGCACTGCTGGGTGTGGTGGCCGCGCTCGCGGTGGCAACGATCGTTCCGGTTCGTTTCGAGCCGAAGCCGAACCCGCTCGGGATCGTGAGTGTCGCGACGATCTCGGGGTATCCGACGCAGCAGGAGATGTTCTGGCTGGCCTACGGCGTTGGGGCCGGTGCGGTGCTCACGTGGGGGATCGCCACGGCACTGAGTCGCTGGACTCCGGGGCCGCGCAGGCAGGTCGAGATCGAGGCCGCCGCAGGAGCGGCGCTGTGTGGCTACCTCGTGCTCCCTTCTCCGATTCGCGAGGCCGCGGCCCTTGCAGCCGCGGGCGCGTGCGTCTGGCGGTCGGCGATCTCCCACTCGTACACGGCCCCGATCGAGGCGCCTGTGCATGCAGCACCGGCGACAGGATCCGGGCGTGCGACTCGCTGGCTGCTGGCCGCGGCCATCGTCGCGGTCGCAGTGCTGCGGCCTCGGATCTGGCTCTCCGCGTGGAACGTGACGAACGGCACGCCGGATCTCGCGCTCGCGAGCGATGACTGGGGCTTTCACTCGGAGATCGGGCAACACCTCGCATGGGCCGATGCGATGCGACGCGGCGAGTGGCCCGGAACGGACTACTTCTCGCTCTACGGGCCGCTCATGACGCTCGGCCTCGTGAGAACCTGGGCGCTTCTCGGCCGCTCGGTCGCCAGTACGACCCTGTACTTCGAGTCGATGTCGGCGCTCGGCGCGATCGCAGCGATGGCGCTCGCCGCGTGGCATCTGCGCCGACGAGCCCTGGCGCTCCTCGTTCCCTGCTTCGCGCTTCCGATCCGCGGACGATACGGCCTCGGGGTGTGGGGGCTGCTCTTCTTCTCGTACGCGATCCAATCCGGACGTGCGCTGCCGATGTTCGCGGCCGGTGCGACCGGCGGCATCGCGCTCTTCTACAGCCAGGAGTTCGGCCTCGCCTTCCTTCTGTGTGCTGCGATCGGCCTTGCCATCGCGGGCGCCCTCCATACCCGGCTGGCCTTCCTGGGCGGCGTCACGCTCGTCGTCGGCGCGGTCTTGTCCTGGCTGGCACTCGGTGGCGCTCTCGAAGCGACGCTCCACGATCTCATCGAGTATCCGGGCCTCGTCCTGGCGGGCTTTGGCAAGCTGCCGTTCCCCGCGATCGTCCCCGCGCTGCCGCTCTCGCTGGACGAGCTGTTCTCGGGAAAGACGATCCTGCTGCGCCTCGGCTACGCGACGATCACCACGTACGCCGTCGCCTTCCTCCTCGTCCTGCGCGTCGATCGCATCCGACCGGGCTCATTCGTACTCGACCTGCGGCGTCTCCTGCACGAGCTCCGCGCCGACCCGCGGCGCCTCGGGCTTGCGCTCATCGCTCTCTACGGCCTCATCGCCTTCCGGTCCGCCATGGGCCGGAGCGAGATCATCAACCTCGTGCAGGCGAGCGGCTGCGCCGGCATCCTGCTCGTCGTCGCGATCGATCGAAGCCTCGACGAGGTGCGCCTCTCCGCCACCCGTGCGCTCGGCGTGTGGCGGCTCGCGGGGCTCCTGCTGTTCGCGTCGGCCGGTGCGTTCCTCCAGTACTCCGGCTCGATCTTCGTTCGATCGGGGCTGGAGACGGTATCGGCGCTCCACGCGCTCGCATCGGGCTCGTACGCGCCGCGGGGCGATCCCGCTGTTGCAAGGCTCACCGCGTGGGTGCGGCAGCGCGAGATCCCGGAGTCCGACATCCTGTTCCTGCCGAGTCATCCTTCCTATTACTATCTGACGGAGCACGTCAGCCCGATTCGCTTCGTGGTGGGTCAGCACATGGTGACCGACGCACACCGGCGTGAGAGCCTGGATCGGCTCCGCGCCCATCCACCCCGGTTCATCGTCTGGTCCCCGCAGTCGATGGCGCTCGACGGAATCTCTCACGAGACCTATCTCGGCGCCGAGATCATGCGCTGGATCCGTGAGCAGTACGTGCCGCTCCAGACCCAGGACCGCTCTACCATCTTCGAACGGCGACCGCCCCCGGGCGGCGAGCCGAAGGGCTAGGCCGCCAACGACGCCTGCAGGCGAGAGACCGGCCAGCCGATTCGCCAGCATGCGCCGCTGATCTGGAGGCCCCTTCGCTCGATGCGCCCGGCTCGTCCGAATCGCCGATACCAGACCGCTCTCTGGCTGGACAGGCACGTGGGGCCTGCGCTGTGCATGCTGCTTCTCGTCGTCCGGCGCCTCGGCGCAAGACGGCGCAAGACGGCGACAACGCAGCCCGTCGAGAAGATCCTCGCCCTCAAGTTCTGGGGCGTCGGGAGCATCGTCCTCGCATCGCCGGTCCTCGCCGCATTGCGCACGCGGTATCCGAACGCCCGGATCGACTTCCTGACGCTCGGCGAGAACGAAGCGGTTCTCCGGATGTACCCGCAGGTGAACGGCTGGATCACGCTCGATCTCGGTCGAGGGATCCTGCGGTTCCTCCTCGATACGCTGCGTACCATCTCGAGGGTGCGGCGCGAGCGTTACGACCTCTTGCTCGATCTCGAGTTCTTCACACGGTACTCGGCGATCTTCTCGTATCTCTCGAAAGCCGGCGTCACCCACGGATTCAGCACCCGGGCAAGCGCGCGCGGGCAGCTCCACGACGTCGAGGTCCCGTTCAACGCCTACCAGCACGTCTCGACGAACTTCCTCACGCTGCTCGAAGGTGATCCCATGCGAGCGATTCCACCCTCACGCGCCGAGGGTCTCGTGACGCTTCCGCCTCTGCGGCCGAGCGCGAAAGCCGCAGCCGACTGCACGCGGGCTCTCGAGGCCGACCCGGCGTGGCGAGCCGGGCGTCCGATCGTCGTGGTCAATGCAAACGCTGGCGACATGGCGCTCGAGCGCCGCTGGCCGGCTGAATGCGTGGCAGCGCTGCTGCGAGATCTCGTCGCACGCCAGAGCCTGAACGTCGTGCTGACCGGCTCGGGCGCCGAGCGAGCCTACGTCGAGTCGCTGGTCGCGCTCGCTCAGATCGAAGGACGGGCGATCGTCGCGGCCGGACGCCTCGACCTCGATGGCTTCGTCGCACTGCTCGCGCGCGCGGCCGTGGTCGTCACCAACGACAGCGGGCCGCTGCACCTCGCCCGTGCGGCGGGCGCTGCGGTGGTGGCTCTCTTCGGGCCCGAAACCCCCGTTCTCTACGGCCCGCTTCGCTCGCGTGAAGACCAGCCCGCCCGAATCCACTACCGTGGGCTCGCCTGCTCGCCCTGCATGAACGTTCACGAGAACAAGGTCCTCTCGTGCTGGTTCGCGCATGCACGCTGCATGACGCAGATCGATCCGCGCGACGTGCTCGCATCCGTCGACGAGCTGCTGTCGCTCCGGCAGCCCGATGAATCGGATCGCGACGCGACCCCCGAGCGAACGAGCCCTTGACGCACCGCGACGTGTGCTCGCGTGCTCGCGAGAGATGAGACCCCGACCTACGAAGGCGCAGAGCGCCGGGGGCTCCACGCGAGCCACAGGGCGAAGGCGCTCCCCGCGAGCAGCGTGCCCAGCGAGAGGGCAACGCCCAGACGAAACATGCGCGGCCGGTACCGCATCTCGACGACGTGTTCGCCGGCCGGCACCGCGACTGCACGGAACACCGTGTTGGCGCGCAGGATCGGCACCGGCTCCCCGTCGAGCGTCGCCTCCCAGCCGGGATAGAACGTGTCCGTCACGACGACCACGCCCGACTCATCGCCGTGCGTGCGGATCACCTGCCGATTCGGCTCGTCGACTTCGAGGCTGGCCGTGCCAGCGTCGGTCGCCGTAACGGCGGCGCTGCTGCGCGTGAGGCCTGCCGGCGGATCGTCGAGGAGGACCGTCTCTCGCGGGTCGAACTCGGGTGCGACGAGTCGCGCCAGCGCGAGCCCCGGATCGGACGGCTCGCTCTCGGCAAAGCGCACCCAATATGCGCGCGGAAGGGCGTTCGGGTTCTCGAAGACCGCCGGATGCGCGCCGAGATCGCGAAGTCGCACGAATCGCTGGTCGAGCCACGCGGGCGGCTCGTTCGCCAGCACGAAACGTACCGACGCGAGATCGAGGAGTCGGCTGCGAGCGGCCTCCCCCGGCAGGCCCACACGACCGAAGAACGGGATCGATCCCATGAAGCTTCTCGGCGCGGCGGTCTTCGACGACGTGCGAGCATTGCGGTCTCGCAGGATGTCCCGCGCATCGATCGTCTGCGTCGTTCCGGTCTCGAAGAAGCTCAGGTAGCGAGCGACCGCTGCCGGCGTGAGCGGCTCGAGATCGTGGGTCACCCGCAGGCCCTCCATCTGTCCGATCTTGTCGATCCAGGCGAACTCGTCGGCGTGTTGCCAGTGGATGCGACCGGTCCCGATGCCGTCACGGAGCCGGGCGAGGACGACGTCGACCCCCGGCGTCCGGGGAAACGTCGCCTCGCGCGGAAAGGGATACGTGCCACGAAAGACGACACTCGACTGGAGCGCCACCACGAGTGCCGCGAGAGACGCGGCGAGGGCCGCCTGCACGCGTGCACTGCGAGCGACGAGCGCGGCGGCCTGCGTGACGCCCACCCCGGCAGCGACCGAGAGCGCGAGCGTCGACAGCAGGCGGTAGCGGAAGGGAAAACGGAAGTCGCCGAAGAGCGGAAGCTCGCGCAGCCAGCCGTAGAGCGGAGCATGCAGCGGAAAGGCGATCAGCATCCCCATGACGCCGATCCCGAGCAGCAGTGCAAGGCGAGCACGATGCGGGCTCCGCCGGAGCAGCGCGAGCGCCGCCAGGGGAAGCGCGAGGATGCCAGGCACGGCGTCGTTGACGCCGTTTCGAAGCAGGGCGGTCAGGAAGTACGCCGGATCGTGCTGCATCGTGAGCAGCACCGTCTGATCGGAGTCGAGGATGCCGATCGCACGCGCACTGTGCGAGAGCAGCTCCTCGGCCGGCAGGATCTGCGGTGCCGCCAGCAGCGCACCGGCAATCGCACCCGCCGTGAGAGCCACAGCGCGTGAAATCGGGAGCCGTCGCTCGCGAAGGCCGACCTCGACCAGCGCTCCCGCGGAGAAGACCGCCGCCGCGAGGGCCGTCATGACGAGAACGTACGGCCAGCCGGTGAGCGCCTGCATGGCGACGGCTCCCGCGAGTGCTGCGACCCGCCCCGGGCCGGGACGCTCGACGATCCGTTCGACCGCGAGGATCACCGCCGGAAGCCACGCGACGCTGTAGAGCATGGGCGGTGAGAAGACCGCGCCGAACAGCCAGTTCGAGCCCGCAAAGAGCAGACCGGCTGCCAGCGAGCCCCAGCCGTTCGCTCCGAGTGCCCGTGCCAGCGCGGCGCAGAACACCGCAGCAAGGCCGAGATGCGCGGCTGCGAGGATGGCGAAAGCAAGCTGTGTCGGCAGGAAGAGGTGAAGCCAGTTGGGCGGATAGAGAACTCCCGTCTGCAGCGTCGCGAGAAACGGGAGTCCGAAGCCCTGTAGCGGATTCCAGAGCGGGATCTCTCCCGCCGCGAGCCGCGAGAACGCGTACTGCGCGTTGGGGCGGTAGTACGCGACGAAATCGAACGTTCCCATGGGCGTCGTCGCTTCGAGCACCGGAAGCCGACGAACCGTCCCGAGGCCCCACCACGCGACTGCTGCGACGAGTGCGGCGAGCAGCGGCGAGATTTTGTCGAAGCGTCGCACCGGCTCGGACGGTACACCAGCGTGCACGCAGGAGCGGGCCTGCGGCGGCCCGGCCTGCTCAGCGAGCGGGGAGACTTGCCGCCGCGGCCCGGTGCCCCGCACCGATTCCTCGAGCTCGTACGCACCGGACCCTCCCGCCATCCGCCCGTCCGCAGTAGGCTCGCCCGCGTGGCGGGCCAGAACCGTCGTCTCCTCACCGCACGGCGCTTCGACCGCTGGAGCTGCGTGCTCCTCGGTTGCCTCATCGCGCTCGTCGGCTGGATCGCCTTCATCGGCCATGGCGTTCCAATGCTGCCGAAGCAGAGCGATTCGGGCTGGTACTTCGCCGCCGCCCGGTACATGGAAACGGGAACGTACGTCTGGGAGAGCTTCTACCCGTCCTTCGAGGGACCGAGCCAGTACTACCCGCTCGGCGGCTACAGCCTGATCCTGCTCGGCGCGCGCAAGCTCGCCTCGTGGATCGGCGCCGACTGGGTCTTCGTCCTGCGGGTCGTGCAGCTCGCGGCCTACGCCGTGACGGGTGTGCTGGTCTACGCGATCGCGAAGCTCTTCGCGGGCCGCAAGGTGGGGGCGGCGGCGGCGCTCGTCTACTTCGCGTGGTTCCCGTTTCTCAACTACGCGCTTCTCGTGATGAGCGAGACCGTGGCCTGTCTCCTGTTCACCGCGTTCGTGCTGCTCTTTCTCACCGGACTCGCGCACGATCGACGGTGGGCGCTCGTCGCGTCGTTCTTTCTCGCCGGATGGGCGGTGCTCTTCAAGTCCGTCCTCATGGTCGTGCTCCCCCTGCTGCTGGCGGCGGCGGTCCTCTACGACTGGACAGCCCGGCGCCGCGGCTACCGAGCGCTCTTGCTGGCGGCGCTGATCGCGTGTCCCGCGGCGCAGTCGATCGCCAACCACTTCGTCTTCGGCAACTCCCGTACCGTCGGCGGGCTCGGGCTGCACCTGTGCAACCGGCTGCTCCTCACCGACAAGAGCATCCCCGTGAGCTTTCGCTGGCCCGCCACGGCGCGCCCGATCGAATACGTGCCGGTCGAGGTCGCGAAGACCCGCGGGTCTCCGGCGCTGCGCCGCCTCGCCGAAGACGTCTCGGTGCGAACGCCGCGCTACGTCGCCGTCGATGCCGCGCGCCTCGCGCGGCAGCTCGCGTATCTCGGCTATCCCGCCGAGAAGATCGAATCCGCCCGCAACGCCGTGCCGGGCGATCTGCGCGCGAACCCGGACGTGAAGTTCGTCCCGATCGATGCTGCGCTCGCGAGCAGCGCACCGGCCTTTCAGCGTCTCGCCGAGGAGCTCGCGCAGCGCCGGCCGCAGGTCCTCGCCCTCGGAGCCTGGTGGGATCTCGGCGAGCAGCTGAGCGCGCTCGGCTACGACCAGCAGCAGGTCGACGATTGGTGCTTCGCTCTCTCGATCGACTCGCTCCGCGAGAACGAGGCGAAGTACGTGCTCAACACGTTCGCCCTGGCCGCGCGCGTGCTGTTCGCCGAGAAGGACGTCTACGCGGCGCGTGTCTACCGGACGCAGCGGGAGAATCTCGCGTGGCTGACGGCGTTCAACACCGAGCCGATGCACCGGCCTCTCGGTGAGGAGCTCCTGCGGAGCCAGCAGCGGATGTTCGCCGGTGGTGCGGCGACCGACGCCGCCGTGCGGCTCTACGCCGGCTTCTCCGACGTCTTCGCGAAGGCACAGTCGTTCGGCCTGCAGGCGGTCATCAGCGGAGCCTACCTGCTCTGGTCGCTCCTCGTCGTGGTGCGGTGCGCTCGAGCGCCGAGCCGCGAGCAGATCCTGCCACTCGTCCTCGCTCTCCTGCCCGCGCTCGTCGTGCTCGGAAGCTGCGCGACCGAGGCGTACATCCCGCGCTACCGGATGCCCGTCGAGCCGCTGATGATCGTCGCGTTCTGCCTGCTGATCGCGGAAGGAGCCTCGCGAGTCTCGCGGCGGCTGCGGGCCCCCGCCGGCTGAGCCCCGCCCGCCGCGGGGCGCTGGGGCCCCGCCGCCCCGCACGGTATGCTCCACGCGCCGCCGGCCGCCGCGCGCCGGCTCTCTCGCCGAGGAGATCCCCCGATGCGCCGCCCGCTGCTACTCGCCACCCTTGCGCTCGTGCTGCCGGGCCTCACCGGCGCCACCGACGTCGTCGACGGCATCGCCGCCCAAGTCGGAAGCGAGATCGTCCTCGTCTCCGACGTCACCCAGTACACCGATCCGGTCGAGAAGCAGATCCGCGAGGCCGGCGCCTCGGACGACGACGTGCAGCGCATGAAGGGCGAGGTCCTCGAGCGCCTCATCGAACGCAAGCTGATCGATCAGGTCGTGAAGAAGGCCGAGCTCGAAGCGACCGAGGCCGAGATCGACCAGACGATCGCCGCGATCGCGAAGGAGAACCAGATCTCCATCGAGCGGCTGCAGCAGACCGTCGAGGAGAGCGGGATGCCGATGGCGGTCTACCGCGAGAAGATCCGCGGCGAGATCCAGCACGCGAAGGTGATGAACGGGATGGTGCGCTCGCGCGTCCACGTCGAGGAAGACGAGATCCGCAAGCTCTACAACCAGCGCTTCGCAAACGCCCCCGAAGGCGGCGACGAGTATCACCTGCGGCACATCCTGCTGCCGTTCGTCGGCACGAAGACCGACCAGAAGGCGTCGGTCTGCGACAAGGCGAAGCAGGCGCTGGCGCGGATCCAGGGCGGAGAGTCGTTCGAGAGCGTGGCCTCTCGCATCTCCGCCGTGAATCCCGAGCGCGGCGGCGACGTCGGCTGGGTCCACGAACGCTCGCTCAAGGACTGGATGATTCCGATCGTGAAGTCGCTCGGTGCAGGGCAGTCGAGCAGCGTCGTCGAGAGCGCCTACGGCTGCAATCTCATCCAGGTGGTCGAGAAGCGCGGGTTCCAGAAGCGAACGTACGAGCAGGTTCGCGATCAGCTTCGCGAGGAGATCTTCCGGGAGCGGATGGACGTCGAATACCAGCGCTGGATGGACAAGCTCCGCGCGCAGGCGTACATCGAACGCAAGGGCTCGTTCGCGACGGCGCAGCGATCGCCTTCGATGCCGCCCGTGAGCGGCGGACCGTCCGGCGCGGCGCCCGTCACGAAGTAGTGACGGCCGATTCCGCCGCCGGAGGTCGGGGCCGCCCCCGCGCTGCGGCAGGCCGGCGACGCTGCGCGAATGGCCATGGCTGACCTCGCGGCACCCGCGAGCGGTCCGACGCACATCGTCGTCCGCGGCGCCCGGGAGCACAACCTGCGCGGGATCGACGTCTCGATCCCCCGCGACCGCTTCGTCGTGATCACCGGCCTGTCGGGATCGGGCAAGTCGTCGCTCGCGTTCGACACGCTCTACGCCGAGGGCCAGCGCCGCTACGTCGAGTCGCTCTCAGCCTACGCGCGGCAGTTCCTCGACCAGATGAGTAAGCCCGAAGTCGAGTCGATCGAGGGCCTCTCGCCGGCGATCTCGATCGAGCAGCGCACCATCGGCAAGAGCCCGCGCTCGACGGTCGGGACGGTGACCGAGGTCTACGACTACCTGCGCCTGCTCTGGGCGCGCGTCGGAACGCCGCACTGCTGGACGTGCGGGCAGCCCATCGCCCGTCAGACCGTGCAGCAGATGACCGATCGCGTGCTCGGCCTCGGTGAGGGCGTGCGCGTGCAGGTGCTCGCGCCCGTGGTTCGCGGGCGCAAGGGCACCTACAAGAAGGAGCTCGACGCCTTCCGGCGGCAGGGCTTCGTGCGCGCGCGCATCGATGGCGAGCTCCGCGACCTCTCCGAAGAGATCTCGCTCGGGCGGCAGAAGACCCACGAGATCGATCTCGTGGTCGACCGCGTGCAGGTCAAGGAGAGCGCACGTGCGCGCATTGCGGGATCGATCGAGACGGCGCTCCGGCTCGGGGCCGGGCTCGTCAGGATCGAGAGCGGGAGCGAGCCCGCGTGGCTGCTCTCCGAGGCGAACGCCTGCGCGCGCTGCGGCGTGTCGTTTCCCGAGATCGCGCCGCGCTCGTTCTCGTTCAACAGCCCGCACGGGGCGTGCCCGCGCTGCGACGGCCTCGGCGTGCGCGAGGCGGCGCCGCCCCCGCGCCCGCACGCGGCGCGTGGTCGCCGGAGCAAGGCGGCTGCGAGCGAGCGTGGCGACGCAGCCCGAAGCGGGGCAGGGCAGGTGCGCAGCTCGGGGGTCGAGGTCGAGGCAGACGCCGTGGAGCGCATCTGCGAGGACTGCGGCGGCGCACGCCTCTCGCCGCAGGCGCGGAGCGTTCGTCTCGGCGGCCTCGGCATCCACGAGCTGACGGCGAAATCGATCGATGAGACTCGCACCTTTCTCGAGCGCCTCGCGCTCGGCCCTTCCGAGCGCACCATTGCCGACCGGATCCTCGCCGAGATCCTCGACCGGCTGCGCTTTCTCGAGGACGTCGGCGTCGCGTATCTGACGCTCGACCGCCCGAGCGCCTCGCTCTCGGGTGGCGAGGCGCAGCGCATCCGGCTCGCGACGCAGGTGGGAGCGAGCCTCATGGGTGTTCTCTACATCCTCGACGAGCCGTCGATCGGGCTCCACGCGCGCGACAACGAGCGGCTGCTCCAGAGCCTGCTGCGACTTCGCGATAGCGGAAACTCGGTGATCGTCGTCGAGCACGATGAGGCGACGATCCGCCGCGCGGACTGGGTGATCGACATGGGGCCGGGGGCGGGAATCCACGGCGGCGAGATCGTCGCCGCGGGATCGCCGCGCGCGATCGAGGCGGACCCGCGGTCGCTCACCGGCGCCTATCTGCGCGGCGCGCGCGGCGTCCGCGTGCCCGAGCGCCGAAAGCCCGACCCCACGCGCTGGCTGACGGTGACCGGCTGCCGCGAGCACAACCTGCGCGACGTGACGCTGCGCGTTCCGCTCGGGCTGCTGACCGTGGTGACGGGCGTCTCCGGCTCGGGCAAGTCGACGCTGGTGAACGACATCCTGCACCGCGCGCTCGCGCAGCGCCTCCATGCGGCGAAGGCCCCGCCCGGCCGCTTTGCCGAGCTGCGCGGCGCCGGGCAGCTCGACAAGGTGGTCGACGTCGATCAGACGCCCATCGGACGAACGCCGCGCAGCAATCCTGCTACCTACACCGGTATCTTCGACGACATTCGCGCGCTCTTCGCGCGTGTTCCCGAGGCGAGAATGCGCGGCTACGGCCCGGGCCGCTTCTCGTTCAACGTGAAGGGCGGCCGCTGCGAGTCGTGCGAGGGTGACGGCCTGCGGCGCGTCGAGATGAGCTTCCTGCCCGATCTGTTCGTCACGTGCGAGATCTGCGGTGGCCGCCGCTACAACCGAGAGACGCTCGAGATCCGCTTCAAGGGCCGAAGCATCGCCGACGTGCTGGAGATGCCGGTCGAAGAAGCGCTCGGCTTCTTCGAGAACGTCCCGCGCATCCAGCGCATCCTCCAGACGCTGCACGACGTCGGCCTCGACTATCTCCATCTCGGCCAGCAGGCAACGACGCTCTCGGGCGGCGAGGCGCAGCGCATCAAGCTCGCCCGCGAGCTCTCGCGGCGCGGCGCCGGAAGAACGCTCTATCTTCTGGACGAGCCCACGACGGGCCTCCACTTCGCCGACGTCGAGAAGCTGCTCGAGCTGCTGCAGCGGCTCGTCGCGCTCGGGAACACCGTGGTCGTGATCGAGCACCATCTCGACGTCATCAAGAGCGCCGACTTCGTCGTCGACCTCGGCCCCGATGGCGGCTTCGCAGGTGGCGCGATCGTGGCCGAAGGGACGCCCGAAGAGGTCGCACGCGTCACCGCGAGCCACACCGGCCGCGCGCTCGCCACGGTGCTCGGCGCGTGACGCCGGCGCCGCCGTTTCCGGGCCCCGGGACCGCCGTCTGGCTCACGGTGGGAAGCTGGCTGCTGACGGCCCTCGTGATCGGCATCTTCGCCGAGCCGCTCGGGCCCGTCGCGGCGCTGGGAATCGGTCTCGTGACCGGTCTCGGTGTCACCGGGACGCTCGCCGCCCAGCGTGTTCCGCCGCCGCAGGCCGAGCGCATCGGACTGCGCGGCTTCGCTCCGCGGCTCGTTCTCGCGCTCGCGCTCCTCGTGCCGCTGGTGCTGCTCGTGAGCGAGCTCGACAACGTGGTGCGCGCGCTGGTGCCGGGCGCCGGGGCGGCGATGACGCCGGACGCCACGGCGACTGCGGAGGAGCCGTTCAAGGGCCTGTTCGCGATCGAGGCCGCGATCGTGCTGGTCGGCCTTGCACCCGTGCTCGAGGAGTTCTTCTTCCGCGGCGTCCTCCAGCAGGGCCTCATCGCGTTCGGCGGCGCGCGCCGCGGCATCCTCGGCGCGGCTGCTCTCTACGCCCTCGGCCACGGCAACCTCGTCACGACCCCCGCGGGCTGGGTCTCGGCCACGCTCGGATCGCTCGCGATCGGCGCTGCGCTCGGCTACGCGCGCCTCGCGTCGCGCTCGCTCCTCGCGCCCATTGCGCTCTCGATGGCGATCTCGGGCGTCGGCGTCCTGTCGGCGCAGCTCGCCGAGGCGCTGCCGATCCCGGGCTTCAACGCGCCGGGCGATCACACGCCGCTCGCATGGCTCGGCCCTGCAGCCGTCTCGGTGGTGGCCGGCGTCGTCCTCCTCGCGCGCGAACGTCCGGGGCGCGCGAGCGAGCCGGCGCCGGACGAGCAGGGGAGTATGGCGCCATGAGCAGCCAGCGCGGAGCGATCGGCGGCATCGGGGGGATGAGTGTGCTCGAAGAGCAGAGAGGCGACGCAGGCGGGCGCCGGCGGTGAGCCGCGCAGGACGCGCCCTGCGGCGAGTCGCGCCGCTCCTCATCGCCGTTCTACTCGGGGCGGCGCATGCTGCGCTGGCTGCGGCGCCCCTCGCGGGGGATGCGGCGCAGCTCTACGAGAAGGCGAAGGGCGGCAGGTACTTTGCTGCGAGCGCAAGGCTCGGGCCGGAGATCGTTCCCACCTCCGACGGACGCAGCTTGCTCACCGTCTGGCGCGCGGCGGGAGGCGCTGCGGCGCCGAAGCACTGGATCGTCTCGCTGCACGGCCAGCGAGGATTCGCGACCGACGATCTCGCCCTCTGGTCCCGGCACCTCGAAGGGCGGGACGTCGGGCTCGTCTCGGTGCAGTGGTGGCTCGGGCACGGCGACGCATCCGGCGCCTACTACACGCCCGAGCAGATCTACCGAGAGGTCGACCTCGCGCTGCAGAGCCTCGGTGCGCACCCGGGGAGCGTCATGCTGCACGGCTTTAGCCGCGGCGCCGCAAACTCGTACGCGATCGCAGCGCTCGATGCGGGCCGCGGCAAGCGGTACTTCTCGCTCTGCGTCGCGAGCTCGGGCGGCGTCGGCCTCGACTACCCGCCGACGCTGGCGATCTCGGCAGGAGAATACGGCCCTCGTCCCCTCGCGGGTACACGCTGGATCACGTCCGCCGGCGGGCGAGACCCCAATCCGGAACGCGACGGCATTGCCGGGATGCGACGCGCCGCCGCGTGGCTGAGCGAGCAGGGCGCCATCGTCGTCGAACGCATCGAAGACCCGGATCTCGGCCACGGAGCGCTCATGTTGGGCGCGAAGCATGCGCGGCGCGTTCTCGACGTGTTCCTCCTCGCAGGCCGCCGCGACGAATGATCCGTAGCGTCGGTGGGAGGGCGGACTCGCGCCTCAGGCGAAGTGCGATTCGAGATAGCGCGCTGCGTTCTCCGGTCCATCCCACGCGAGCAGCTCGCTCCGCAGATCCTGCACGCACGCACGCGCCGCGGCGTCGTCGCACAGTCGATCGACCTGCGCGATCACGTCGGCGGCCGTGAAGCGACGCAGCCGCAGCCGGACGCCCGCTCCGCGCCGGACGATGCAGTCGAGGTTGTACTCCTGCTCGACGAGGCCGTTGGGAATCCCGACGATCGGCGTTCCGGACAGGCACGCCGTCATCACGGTGCCGATCCCTCCATGGATGACGGACACCCGCGCCATCGGATTGACGCGGTCGGCGGGAAGCCAGCCCGTCACGACGACGTTGGGCGGCGCTACGAAGCCGGCATCACGCGCGAGCTCGGCCACCGGCGCAATCACCCGGTACGGCTTTCCCTCGAACGCCCTCAGGATCTCCAGCACCACGCGTTCGGCGCCTGAGCTTCCCATCGCGAAGTAGACGATCGGACGGTCCTTCGGCAGCCGGACGACCGCGTCAGGGATCGGAACGTCGAGACGCGCGATCAGCGGTCCGATGAAGACCGATTTGTCGCGGAGGCGGTCCGGCAACGCAACGCCCGAGAATGCAGGGCTCTCTGCGATCAGGTTGTGATCGCCCCAGACGAGGTCGAGATGGCGGAACGGAGCGAGACCGAGCTCTCGAGCGACTCTCGAGAACGGACGCGCAAGGAGGGTGGCGAATACCGGCGTCACGAGGCGCGTCACCCGGTCCTTCAGCGCGTCGGGAATGACGCGCAGCGCCGGTGCGTCGTACGCGTCGGGCCAGGTTGCGTGGCGAGCGACGTACTCGGCCATCCACGTCGTCTGGTTCACCCAGACCAGGGGAACGCCGGCTGCGCGCGCGGAGATCGGGACGGAGAGGCAAAAGCCCGTCACCACCGCAGCGGCTTCGACCTCGCGGTAGAGGGCCATCTCGGACCGCACTCGCTGTCTAACGTCGGCCGTCGAAATGATCTCGCCGAGCTTCTCGCCGTGATCGACGGCCCAGAACCGCTCGACCTTTTCCTGCGTCATCGGCGGCTGAAGCTCGACGATCCGAAAGCCGGCGGACTCGATGTGCCGGTGGTTGCGGCGGGCGGCGTCGTAGCTCGTGAACACGCACTCGAAGCTCCGCTGCGAGACTTTCGCAATCTCGAGCATCCGCGTGACCTCGGCGAGGTTGAAGGTCTCCGCTGCGAACACGACCGACTTCTTGCGTTCCATGCGCTCCTTCTGTGAGGCACGCGCAGTGCTCGGTCGCCTGGCGCTGCGTCGCGCGGCCGCAGGTCAGGCGAGGCCGAGCACCTCCGCGAGCGCCGCGTCGACGCGCGCGCCCACCTCGTCCACGTCGCCCCGCGCATCGACGCGCCGCAGGTAGGGGCGGCGAAGCGCGGCGAAGACGTGCGCCACGCGCTCCAGCAAGTCGAGCCGCTCGAAGGCCTCCTCCTGCACGCCGGCCCGCACGCGCAGGCGGTCGGTGCACAGCGCGGGCTCGAGGTCGAAGAGGAGCGCGAGATCGGGGAGGGGGAACTCGGCTTCGCTCTCGCGCAGCAGCCGCTCGGGGTCGAGACCGCGGGCGCCTTGATAGGCGACCGTCGAGAGGAAGTAGCGGTCGGTCAGGACGATCGCGCCGCGTGCCAGCGCTGGAGCGATCACACCCGTCACGTGCTCGCGGCGGTCGGCCACGAAGAGCGCCAGCTCTTCCTCGGGGGCGGCGCGCTCTCCGGCAGCGGCAAGCGCGCGGATGCGCCGGCCATTCGGGCCTCCAGTCGGCTCGCGCGTCGCGACGACGTCGCGGCCGGCGGTGCGAAGCCGCGCCACCTGCCGTGCGAGCTGAGTCGACTTGCCGCTGCCGTCCAGGCCTTCGAACGCGATGAAGCGCCCGCGCTTCACGCGCGTGTGAACTCGCGCCGTTCACGCGCGGACGGAGCATGCGCGTTGGCGCACGGGCAAGTGCGCGAGATCGCGAGATCTCGCGACGCGCGCTGGCTTGCGATGCCGTGGCACGGTGCTTGCGAATGCACCGGGAAGCGCCTTCGGGCGTGTCCCGCTTCCGCCCCTCTAACGGGACCGGGGGCACGCGGGATCCGAGGCGTCGGGCGGGGGCAAGGGTTCGACCCGGGAACAACGACGGGGTGAGGCCCGGATCGAGCTCCCGCCCGGCGTCTCACTCGGTCTCTCCTGCAGCTTGCCGGAGCGACTGCCGGAGCGGAGGCGAGGGCGAAGCGAAGGCTCCGCCATCGCCTCCGGCCAGCAGGGCTAGATCCGACCGATGAGGAGGAACGCGGTCACGAAGCCGACCAGCGCGATCGACTCGATGAGCGCCATGCCGAGAATGAACGGCGTGTTCATCGCGCCCGCGGCGCCCGGATTTCGCGCGATGCCCGCGGTCGTGTTGCTCGCCGTGAGGCCCTGGCCAAGACCGCATCCGAGCGCGGCGAGGCCGAAGGCAATGCCAGCGCCGAGGGCGGGGCCCCAGTTCGACGCGCCGCCGTGGCCGCCGGCCTCCTGCGCGAAGGCGGCCATCGGGACGAGGGTCGCGAGCACGGTGAGGACGAGAAGCTTTCCGAGATTCCGCATGACGTTCCTTTCCTGGAGAGAAGTGGCCGGGTCGCGGGCCGCCCTAGTGGTGGTCCTCGATCGCAAGACCGATGTAGATCATCGAGAGCAACGAGAAGACGAAGGCCTGGATGATCGAGATCACGACACCGAGGCCCATGAAGATGGCAGGAACCACGAGCGGTACGAGCCCGTACCAGATCGCGACGACCGTGTGATCCGCGAACATGTTCGCAAGGAGACGAATCGAGAGCGTTGCGATCCGCGCGGCATCGAGGACGAGCTCGATCGGGAAGAGCAGCGGCGCCATGAGGCGAAGGTGTCGGGTCTTCCCGAAGAGGTTCATCTCGAAGGGCGGCCCCATGAAGTGATCGAAGTAGTGCCAGCCCTTCTTCTTGATTCCCGCGCCCCAGTAGACGCAGAACACGATGATCGCCCACGCGAGGCCGGTGTTGATGTCGGAGCTCGCTCCGCCCACACCCGGAACGAGCCCGAGCAGGTTCGAGATCAGGATGAAGAAGAAGATCGCACCGACCAGCGGGAAGAACTTGCGGTAGTCGTGTCCGATCGTCTGATGGCCGAGGTTCGCCAGGCCCTCGACGACGACCTCGACCATGTTGCGCACCGTGATCCCGTCGTCGGGGAGCAGGCCCCCGTCCGGAGCTGCGAGCCGCCGGCGCACGGCGAAGCTGAGGCCGACGAGGATCGCGATTGCGAGCAGCGCGGCCTGCAGCACCCACGAGACCTGGAGCGTATGGTGCAGCAGCCCGTAGATGCTCACGCCTCTTCCTCCCGCTCGGGCGCGCGATCGCCCGCGCGCCACACGCTGTACAGCTCCCAGCTCGGATCGTCCGTCGTGAGGCACGGCGCCGAGGGATCGACCGGCGGCCGCATGAGCCAGGCGCCGAGCAGGGCGGCCGGAACGATCGTCGAGACGCCGATCAGCAGACCGATCGGATGGGCGCCGGCCGCGAGGGCGATGCCCATGCTGCCGAGGAGCATCACGAGGCGCATCGCGAAGAGCAGCGACCACGCGCGACCGCCTTGAATCTCACCGGAGAACAGGCGCGCCGACGACACGCGAAGCGCGCGGAAGTTCACGGCCTCGAGCGCAACGCCGAGGGCGAGGCTGCCCGAGAACGCGGGCGAGGCGACGGCGAGCGAGACGGCGAGCGCACCGGCAGAGATGCCGAGGTTCAGCCGTTCCATCGGATGCAGAGCCAGCGCGGCGGTCAACTCGACTCCGGAGGCCCAGGTCCCTCGCCGCGCGGCCCCGACATGAGGTCGCGCATTCGCCAGAGACGAACGAAGAATGCTGCAAACCCGAGTGCGAGACCGAGAAGCAGGAAGGCGGGAGAGGTTCCAAGGCGTCCATCGACCCAGTACCCGACCAGCGTGGCGATCACGACCGCCAGGACGGCCTCGACTGCTCCCTGGTAGGCCGCAGCCATCCCCCGCGTTCCGGGCGATCTACCGCCCGGGTCGCCGGGGCCCTGCTGCGGGGTCCCCTCTCCTCCTTCGCCTCCTGGCTGTCCTCGACCCGGCTCTCTCACGTCCGGCGCCTCCGCGCGCCGGACCGCGGGCGGCGCACCCGGGGCGGCGCTGCCCGAAAAACGGCGCGCACTCTAGCCGACCCGCCCCGGCGGCTCAACGCACGCGGGCGGCGCGCTTCATCGCCGCGTCGGCTGCCTCGAGGGTCGTGGCGACGTCCGCCGGGCGGTGGGCCAACGAGACGAAGCCGGCCTCGAAGGCCGACGGAGCGAGATAGACGCCTCGCGCGAGCATCTCCGAGAAGAAGCTCCGGAATCGCGGGACGTTGCTCTTCTTCGCTTCCTCGAAGCTCCGCACCGGACCCGGGTGGAAGAAGAAGCCGAACATGCCGCCGGCAGCCGCGGTCGTGAGCTCGATGCCCCGGCGCGCGGCGATCTCGGCGAGACCGCGCGTCAGGGCCTGCGCCGTTGCGGCAAGCTGCTCGTAGACACCGGGCTTCGCGACCCGCTCGAGTGTCGCGAGACCCGCGGCCATCGCGACCGGATTTCCCGACAGCGTTCCTGCCTGGTAGACGTCGCCGGCCGGTGCGACGCGCCGCATGAGGTCGCGCCGCCCGCCGTAGGCCGCCGCCGGAAAGCCGCCGCCCACGACCTTGCCGAGGCACGTGAGATCGGGCCGCACGGCGTAGAGCGCCTGCGCACCGCCGCGGGCGACACGGAATCCCGTCATCACCTCGTCGAAGATGAGCAGGGCGCCGCTGCGGTCGCACAGCGCGCGCAGGCCTTCGAGGAAGCCGGGCAGCGGCGGGATGCACCCCATGTTGCCCGCGACGGGCTCGACGAGAATGGCGGCGAGGTCACCGCCCCAGCGCGTGACCGCGGCTTCGACCGCAGCCAGATCGTTGTACGGCGCCTGCACCGTGAGCTCGGTCATCGCCTTCGGAACCCCCGGTGAGCCGGGGATTCCGAGGGTCGCGACGCCGCTGCCCGCGCACACGAGCAGCGAGTCGGCGTGGCCGTGGTAGCAGCCGTCGAACTTGAGAATGCGGTCGCGTCCGGTGACGGCGCGCGCGAGGCGGATCGCGCTCATCGTCGCCTCGGTTCCCGAGCTCACCATGCGCAGCATGTCGACGGCGGGCATCGCGGCGGCGACGGCCTCCGCCATGCGCACCTCGAGCTCGGTGGGCGCGCCGAAGCTCGTGCCGTTCGCCATCGCCGCGCGCGCCGCGCGCAGCACTCCCGGGTCGGCGTGGCCAAGGATCAGCGGGCCCCACGAGCCGACGTAGTCGATGTACGCGTTGCCGTCGGCGTCCCAGACCCGGCAGCCGCGCCCGCGCACGAGGAAGCGCGGCGTTCCGCCGACGGACTGGAAGGCCCGCACGGGGCTGTTGACGCCGCCCGGGATTCGCCGCTTCGCGCGCGCGAACAGGCGCTTCGAGGCCTGCGTCTTCACGCGCGGCAGCCGGCGGCGGGGCTCTCTCTCACGAGTCCGCATCGCCGCGCCCGGCCGAGGCGTCGTCGTGCTCGGCGAGGCGCGCGATCGCCACGAGACGCTCCTCGGGATCGAGATCCATCAGCGTCACGCCCTGCGTCACGCGGCCCATCGTCGAGATGCCCGAGACGCGGCAGCGCAGCACCTTGCCGCCGTCGGTGATCAGCATGACCTCGTCGTCGCCCAGCACCTGAGCGACGCCGATCACCGAGCCGTTGCGCTCGCTGGTGCGGATCGTGATGATGCCCTGCCCTCCCCGATTCTGGAGCCGGTAGTCGTCCAGCGGCGTGCGCTTTCCGTAGCCGCGCTCGGTCACGGTGAGGATCGTCGCCCCGGGCGAGAGGATCTCCATGCCGACGACGGCGTCGGCCTCGATCAGCGAGATGCCGCGTACGCCCGTCGCCGTGCGGCCCATCGCCCGCACCTGAGACTCGACGAAACGGATCGATTTTCCGTTCTTCGTCGCGATCAGGATCTCCTGCTGGCCGTTCGTTCGGCGCGCGGCGATCACCTCGTCACCCTCTTCGAGGTTGATCGCAATGATGCCGCCGCGACGCGGGTTCGCGTATGCCTGCAGGTCGGTCTTCTTGATGACGCCCTGGCGCGTGCACAGGGTCACGAAGCCCTGCTCCTCGAAGCTGCGCACCGGAAGCAGCGCCTGCACACGCTCCCCGTCGGCGAGCTGCAGGACGTTCACGAGCGCCTTGCCCTTCGCGGCGCGGCCGAGCTGCGGCAGCTCCCAGACCTTCAGCCAGTGGACGCGCCCGCGGTTCGTGAAGAACAGGATCGACGCGTGGGTCGAGGCCACGAACAGGTGCTCGACGAAATCCTGTTCGCGCGTCTCCATGCCCATGACGCCCTTGCCGCCGCGACGCTGCGCGCGATAGGAGCCGATCGGGTTGCGCTTGATGTAGCCGCCGTGCGAGAGCGTCACGACCATCTCTTCGTCGGGGATGAGATCCTCGGTCGTGAAGTCCTCGAGCGGGCCCGCGATCTCCGTGCGCCGGTCGTCGCCGAAGCGCTCGCGAATCTCCTCGAGCTCGGAGACGACGACGTCGAGGATCTTCGCGTCGCTCGCCAGCAGCTCCTTCAGCTCGGCGATCTTCGCGCGCACCTCGGCGAGCTCGTCGACGATCTTCTGGCGTTCGAGCGCCGTCAGCGCCCGCAGCCGCATGTCGAGAATGGCCTGCGCCTGTCGCTCGGAGAGCCCGAAGCGGGTCATGAGCTGGTCGCGCGCGGCGCTCGCGTCTTCGGATGCGCGAATGATCGCGATCACCTCGTCGAGATGATCGAGCGCAATGGCGAAGCCCTCGAGCAGGTGCGCTCGGGCCTCTGCCTGTGCGAGGTCGAAAGCGGCGCGCCGCGCGACCACCGCGCGGCGGAAGTCGAGAAAGTGACGCAGCGCCTCCTTGAGCGAGAGGATCTGCGGGCGGCCGCTCACGAGAGCGAGCATGTTGACGCCGAAGGTCGTCTGCAGCGACGTCTGCTTGTAGAGCTGATTGAGGATCACGTCCTCGGGAGCGTCGCGCTTGAGCTCGATCACGATCCGCATGCCCTGCCGATTCGACTCGTCACGCAGGTCGGTGATTCCCTCGATCCGACCCTCTCGCACCAGCTCGGCAATGCGCTCGAGGAGTGTCGCCTTGTTGACGAGATACGGGATCTCGGTCACGACGATCCGCAGCCCGCCCTTGCGCTCCTCGAACCCTGCGCGTGCACGCACGGTGATCGGGCCGCGGCCGGTGGCGTACGCCTCGCGGATGCCGTCGGTGCCGCAAATGAGCGCTCCGGTCGGAAAGTCGGGCCCTGGGATCTTCTCCATCAGGTCGTCGAGGGTGCAGTCCGGATTTCGTGCTTCGAGGACGAGGCCGTCGATCAGCTCGCGCAAGTTGTGGGGCGGTACGTTCGTCGCCATGCCGACCGCGATCCCAGCCGACCCGTTCGCGAGAAGATTCGGGAACTGCGTCGGGAGGACGGTCGGCTCGACCATCGAGCCGTCGAAGTTCGGCGCGAAATCGACCGTGTCACGGTCGATGTCACGCAGGATCTCCTCGGCCAGCGGGGTGAGACGCGCCTCGGTGTAGCGGTAGGCCGCCGCCGGATCGCCGTCGACCGACCCGAAGTTTCCCTGCCCGTCGATCAGCGGGTAGCGGAGCGAGAAGTCCTGGACCATGCGGACCATCGCATCGTAGACGGCGCTGTCGCCGTGCGGGTGGTAGTGCTTCAGCACCTCGCCGACGACGCCCGCACTCTTGGAGTAGCTGCGGTTCGAGAGCAGCCCTTCCTGGTTCATCGCGTACAGGATCCGGCGGTGGACGGGCTTCATGCCGTCGCGCACGTCGGGAAGCGCGCGGCTCACGATCACCGACATCGAGTAGTCGAGGAACGACCGGCGGACCTCGTCCTCGATGCTCACGGGGAACAGCGACGCGGGGGGAGACGGGGGCGCGCCCGCCGGACTCTCTCCCCGGGGCTCCTCCTCGGGATCTTTCACGTCGACGGGCTCGTCGGCCACCCTGAAACTCCCCCCGCCCGCGCGGGGCTCTCCTCAGACGTCGAGGTTCTGGACGTCGAGCGCGTTCTTCTCGATGAAGTCGCGTCGCGGCTCGACGTCGTCGCCCATGAGCGTCGTGAACACCTCGTCCGCGTCGACGGCGTCCTGCACCATCACTTGCAGGAGCGTCCGGCGCGCCGGGTCCATGGTCGTCCGTGCGAGCTGATCGGGATTCATCTCGCCGAGGCCCTTGTAGCGCTGGATCGAGAGCCCGCGCTTTCCGACCTCGACCACCTTCGCGTGCAGCTCCTGGTGCGTCGCGGCCTGCGCGTCGGGCGTTCGCTCGCGCCCCGCGAGGCGAAACGGCGCGTCGCCGAAGCGGCCCATCTGGGCGCACAGGTCGGTCAGGCGCTGGAGTTCGGGCGAGGTCACGAAGTCGGTATCGAAGACGGTTCGATGGACGACGCCCGCGCGGCGCGAGGTGACGACGAGCCGCTGTGCGCCGTGCTCGGGATCGCCCTCGACGTCGATGCCGAGCGGCAGCGCGTCCGGTGCGATGGTGGCGAGCCGTGCCTCGAGGGCCTGCGCGACGCGGCCGCGAAGCGCCGCCTCGTCGTGGAGATCGGCCTCGCGCGGCGCGCCGGCCCAGACCGCGGCGTCGACGATCCGGCCGTCGATTCGCCGCAGGTCGAAGCGTGAGAGCAGGCGCTCGTACTCGCCGGTCGCGGCGAGGAGCGTGCGAACCGCTTCGGCGCTGAGCGGCGTGTCGCGTCCGCTCGCGAAGACGTCGAGGCTCGCGAGCGCGAGATCGAGCAGGTACGCGTCGAGGGCCGACTCGTCCTTCACGTAGCGCTCGCTCTTACCGCGCTTGACCTTGAACAGCGGCGGCTGCGCGATGTAGAGGTAGCCGCGCTCGATCAGGCCCCGCATCTGACGATAGAAGAAAGTCAGGAGCAACGTGCGGATGTGGCTCCCGTCGACGTCGGCGTCGGTCATGATGATGACCTTGTGGTAGCGGGCGCGCGTGGCGTCGAACTCTTCGCCGATGCCGCAGCCGATCGCAGCGATGAGCGCCTGGATCTCCTGGTTCGAGAGCATCTTGTCTTCGCGAACGCGCTCGACGTTCAGGATCTTGCCGCGAATGCCGAGGATCGCCTGTACCTCGCGCAGCCGGCCCTGCTTGGCCGACCCGCCGGCCGACTCGCCTTCGACGATGAAGAGCTCGCAGCGTGCGGGGTCGCGCTCCTGACAGTCCGCCAGCTTGCCGGGAAGGCTGTAGCTGTCGAGCGCGCCCTTTCGGCGCGCGAGGTCGCGTGCCTTACGGGCAGCCGCTCGCGCGCGTGCGGCATCGACGACCTTGGCAAGGATGAGCTTCGCCGATGCGGGCTTCTCCTCGAGCCAGGCGCCGAGCTGGTCGTAGACGAGCGTCTCGACGAGGCCCTTCACCTCGGTCGTGCCCAGCTTGGCCTTGGTCTGCCCCTCGAACTCGGGCTGCGGAACCTTCACCGAGATGACCGCCGTAAGACCCTCGCGAACGTCGTCTCCCGAGAGGGACTCGACCTGTCCCTTTCCGTTCTTGCTCTGGCTCGTGAGATAGCGGTTGAGGCTGCGCGTGAGCGCCGTGCGGAAGCCGACCAGGTGAGTACCGCCCTCGACGGTGTTGATGTTGTTCGCGAACGAGAAGACGGCCTCGTTGTACGACTCGTTGTACTGGAAGGCGATCTCGATCTCGACGGGGACCCGGGTTCCGCGTGACTCGAACTCGCGCGTTCCGGCGACGAGGATCGGGGGCTCGTGGATCGGCTTCTTCGCGTGGTTGAGATGCTTCACGAAGTCGACGATCCCGCCCTCATAGCGGAAGTCGTGGG
>JADLGR010000137.1 GCA_020849175.1 Deltaproteobacteria bacterium | reverse complement strand
TCTTCGAGCGCCGAATCCTCGTTCTCGACGGGGCGATGGGCACGATGTTGCAGCGCCGCGACCTCACCGAGGCCGACTTTCGGGGCGAGCGCTTCCGCGGCCACGCGACGGACCTGCGCGGCAACAACGACCTGCTGGTCCTTACGCGCCCGGACGTGATCCGAGACGTCCACGAGACGTACCTCGCAGCCGGAAGCGACCTCATCGAGACCTGCACCTTCAGCGCAACGAGCATCGCGCAGGACGATTACGGCCTCGGACAGATCGCCTATGAGCTCAATCTCGAGGGCGCGCGCCTGGCCCGGGAGGCGGCCGATGCGGCCTCGGCCCGTACGCCCGATCGGCCGCGCTTCGTGGCCGGCGCGCTCGGCCCGACCAATCGCACGCTCTCGCTCTCACCCGACGTGAGCGACCCTTCCTTCCGCGCCGTGACGTTCGAGCAGATGCGGGCCGCCTACGCCGAGCAGGCGCGAGGCCTCGTCGATGGCGGCGCCGACGTCTTGCTGCTGGAGACGATCTTCGACACGCTCAACGCGAAAGCCGCCCTGTTTGCCATCGAGCAGGTCTTCGACGAGAAGGGCCTTCGCCTCCCGATCTTCATCTCGGTCACGATCGTCGACCGCAGCGGCCGAACGCTCTCGGGACAGACGGTCGAGGCCTTCTGGACCTCCGTCGCGCATGCGAAGCCGCTCTGCGTCGGCATCAACTGCTCGCTCGGCGCCGCCGACATGCGACCGTACGTCGAGGAGCTCTCCGGCCTCGCCGACACCTACGTCTCGGCCTACCCGAACGCGGGGCTTCCCAACGCCTTTGGCGGCTACGACGAGGACCCCGAGACCACGGCTCGCCTCCTGCGCGAGTTCGCCGAGGCCGGGTTCGTGAACCTCGTTGGCGGCTGCTGCGGCACCACTCCCGATCACATCCGCGCCATCGCGCGCGCCGTCGAAGGGCTGCCTCCGCGCCGACCTGCGCCGCGGCGCAGCGGCTCGACGCGCCTGTCCGGCCTCGAGACGCTCACGATTCGACCCGACAGCAACTTCATCATGATCGGCGAGCGAACGAACGTCACCGGCTCGAAGCGCTTCATGAATCTCGTCAAGGCCGGCGATTTCACGAAGGCGCTCGAAGTGGCGCTCGACCAGGTGCGCGGCGGCGCGAACATCGTCGACGTCAACATGGACGAGGGTCTGCTCGACTCCGAGCGGGCGATGACGACCTTCCTCGACTTCGTCGCGGGAGAGCCAGAGATCGCGCGCGTCCCGATCATGGTCGACAGCTCGAAGTGGAGCGTCATCGAGGCAGGCCTGCGCTGCCTGCAGGGAAAGGGCGTCGTCAACTCGATCAGCCTGAAGGAGGGGGAGGAAGATTTCCTCGCGAAGGCGCGGCTCGTCCAGCGCTACGGCGCCGCAGTCGTCGTGATGGCCTTCGACGAGCAGGGGCAGGCCGAGACGACGGAGCGCAAGGTGGCGATCTGCCAACGCGCGTTCGCGCTGCTCACCGAGAGGCTCGGCTTCGACCCGGCCGACATCATCTTCGACCCGAACGTCCTCGCGATCGCGACCGGGATCGAGGAGCACGCCGCGTTCGCCAAGAGCTTCATCGACGCCACGCGTACGCTCAAGGAGACATGTCCGGGCGTCCACGTCAGCGGCGGTATCAGCAATCTCTCGTTCTCCTTCCGCGGCAACGACGTGGTGCGCGAGGCCATCCACTCGGCCTTCCTGTACCACGCGATCGCGGCCGGACTCGACATGGGAATCGTCAACGCGGGCCAGCTCGTGGTCTACGAGGACATCCCGAAGGACCTGCTCGAGCGAGTCGAGGACATCCTCTTCGACCGGCGCCCCGACGCGACCGAGCGCATGGTCGAGTTCGCCGAGCGCGTGAAGGGCAGCGGCAAGAAGCGCGAGGTCGACCTTTCCTGGCGAAATGCACCCGTCGGACAGCGGCTCGCGCACGCGCTCGTCCACGGCATCGTCGACTTCATCGAGCAGGACACCGAAGAGGCACGTCTCGCGCTCGCTCGCCCGCTCGACGTCATCGAAGGCCCGCTGATGGACGGGATGAAGACGGTCGGCGACCTCTTCGGAGCCGGAAAAATGTTCCTTCCGCAGGTGGTGAAGAGCGCCCGCGTGATGAAGCGCGCCGTCGCCCATCTCGAGCCCTTCATGGCCGCTGAGAAGGCGGCCGGCGAGCGCCGCGCGCAGGGCAAGATCGTGCTCGCCACTGTGAAGGGGGACGTCCACGACATCGGCAAGAACATCGTCGGAGTCGTGCTCGGCTGTAACGGCTACGAGGTGATCGATCTCGGGGTCATGGCTCCGTGCGAGAAGATCCTCGATACCGCACTCGCAGAGGGCGCCGATCTCGTCGGTCTCTCGGGGCTCATCACCCCCTCACTCGACGAGATGGCCCACGTGGCGAAGGAGATGGAGCGGCGGCGCATGACGATCCCGCTCCTGATCGGCGGCGCCACGACGAGCCGGCAGCACACGGCGGTTCGGATCGCACCCGAGTACGGACGCCCGACACTCCACGTCCTCGACGCCTCACGCGCCGCGGGCGTCGTGGCGGGCCTGCTCGATCCACGCCGCCGCGAGGAGCTCGACCGCGAGAACCGTGAGGAGCAGGAGAAGCTGCGACGGCTCCACGGCGCGAAGAAGGAGCGCGTGCTCGTGCCGTACGCGCAGGCGCTTGCAAACCGCGTACCCATCGCGTGGCGTGCGGAAGACCTGCCGAAGCCGGCGTTCGTCGGCCGGCGTGTTCTCGACGACTTTCCGCTCGGCGACCTCGTTCCGTTCATCGATTGGACGTTTTTCTTCTCCGCGTGGGAGCTGAAGGGGCGCTATCCGAAGATCCTCGAGCACCCCGAGATCGGCGCCGCCGCACGTGACCTCTTTGCGAACGGCCGTGCGCTGCTCCAGCGCATGATCGACGAGCGTCTCGTTCGCGCGAGCGGCGTCTACGGCTTCTGGCCGGCCGCTTCGGACGGCGATGAGATCATCCTCTTCGAAGGCGAGGATCGCGCGCGCGAAGTGACGCGCTTCCAGTGCCTGCGCCAGCAGCGGCCGCCCGAGCCCGGAAGGCCGAGTCGCTCGCTCGCCGACTATGTCGCTCCGCGCGAGACCGGTCTCTCGGACTCCATCGGCGCCTTTGCCGTGACGGCGGGTCTCGGCGAGAACGACGCGGCCGAGCGCTTCCGGCGCGAGCACGACGACTATCACGCGATCATGGTGAAGGTCCTCTGTGATCGCCTCGCCGAGGCCTTCGCCGAGTATCTGCACCAGCGTGCGCGGCAGGACTGGGGCTACGGCGCAGCCGAACACCTCGGGCCGGACGACCTCATCGCCGAGCGCTACCGCGGCATTCGTCCGGCCTTCGGCTATCCCGCCTGCCCCGATCACACCGAGAAGCGGACGCTCTTCGCGCTCCTGCGCGCGCCGCAGGTCGGCATCACGCTGACCGAGAGCTGCGCCATGCAGCCCGGCGCGAGCGTCTCCGGGATCTACCTGCACCATCCGCAGGCCCGCTACTTCACGGTCGGCGCGGTCGACCGCGATCAGGTCGAGGACTACGCGCGACGAAAGAAGCTGAGCGTCGCCGAGGTCGAGCGGTGGCTGGCGCCGAATCTCGGCTACGAACCGGGCCCGCCGGGGTAGAATGGCACGTCTTCCAGCGAGGCTCGCGATGCTCCCCCTGGCCCCCCTGTTCGTCCTGCTCAGCGTCTCGTTCGCGCCTGCCCGCGCCGCGCTCGCCGCCGAGCCCAACCCGTGGCCGGAGCGCCGCGTCCTCGTCATGGCGCACGGCGGCGGAGAGCACGAGGCGCCGACCGACACGCTCTTCGCGCAGAAGCTCGCCCGCGCCGCCGGAGCGAACGTGCTCGAGCTCGACGTGCGCAGAACGGGAGACGGCGTCCTCATCATGACCCACGACGAGACGGCCGACCGCGTGACCGACGGCACCGGGCGCTGGATCGACATGACGATCGACGCGGTCAAGCGCCTCGACAATGCTCACGACTTCCGCTGCACGACGAACTGCGGGCGTTATGGAAGCGATCCGTATCCGCTGCGTGGGATCGCCACCGGGCTGCGCCCGCCGCCGCCCGGCTTCTCGCCGAACGACTTTCGCGTCGCGACGATTCGCGAGGTACTCGAGGCCTTCCCCGACGCGCTGCTCAGCCTCGAGATCAAGGGCTCCTCCCCAGCGGACGTCCCGACCGCAGTCGCCCTCGCCGATCTGCTTCGCGAGTTCGGCCGAACGGACGACGTTCTCATCGCATCCTTCGACGAAGGGCTGATCTCGGCCTTCAAGGCGCGCGCGCCGGAGATTCACACGACGCCCGCGCTGCGCGAGGCAGCCGACTTCTACTTCAACCGCATCCCGCCGCAGGGGCACGTCGCCTTCCAGATCCCGCCGGACTACTTCGGCCTCACGGTGAGCTCGCCGCAGTTCACGGCCGACGCGCACGCGCTCGGACTCGCGGTCTACGTCTTCCTCGACGATCCCATCGAGACCGAGGCCATGTACGAGCGTCTGCTCGCCGACGGTGTCGACGGCATCATCACTGCGCGACCGACGCGCATGCGCGAGCTGCTCGAGGAGCGCGGCCTCGGCTTCCGCTCGCGGCTCGACCTCGAAGCGGAGGTCGCGATCGCGTCGCCGCGCTCGGTCTCGCTTCCGCTGCGCTGTCACCCGTCGGCGTCGACGCCGCGCTGCCGGGCGGCGCTCTCGCTCGATCTGCTCGGTCTCGGCGCCGGACGCACGCTCCCGTCTCCCCTGCGAATTGGCCTCGGTGCAGCCGACGTTTCACGCGGCGAGACGGCGCTCACGAGCCTTCGACTCTCCCCCCTCGCAAGCTGGCTGCTGTTCTGGCTCGGCCCGCTCGACACGCGGCTGCACATCGATGGCGCCGGATTGCAGGACGCCGTCACGACGAGGACGCTCCGCATCGAGCCGGGCTTCCCGACGCGCGCCACGCCGCACTGATCTCGCCTGCCCCGCGTGCGACCGGCGACCGATCTCACCCGAGGACTCGCGGCCCGCCCTACTCGCCGGCAATCGGGCCGGGTGCGTGGAGGGGCTCGTCCGGCGATACCGCATGCGGCGCGGTCACGAACGCGACGACCCCGGCAACGGTGAGCGCCGTTCCGAGCCACTGCGCGGCCGTGGGCACCTCGCCCACGAGCACGAAGCTGACGAGCAGTGAGAGGACGGGCACCGAAGGCACCACGATCGCTGTGGCGCGTGCGAGGTCGAGCCGTGCGATCGCCTGGTACCACAGCAGCGTTCCCGCGTAGCTCAGCACCACGCCCTGGACCGCGAGGACCGGCAGCAGCGTCGCGAGCTCCGGACCCGCAGGCAGCCGGGCCGCGCCGCCGCTCGCGAGCCAGCCCGCCGCGAGCAGGAGGCCGCCGTAGAGATAGCGAGCGCCGGTCAGCACGAGCGGATCCACACCGCGAAGGCCCCGCAGCACGACCAGGTGCGAGGCCTGCCAGCACAGCGGCGTCACGAGCAGCAGCCCGACACCGAGGGGGTCCCGGAGCCCGCCGCCGCGCACCGCGATCCAAATCCCCGCCAGGAGCACGGCGACGGCTCCGACGCGCCGCAGCGTCGGCCGGTGACCGAGCACCAGCCACGAGACGAGGATCGAGTAGACCGGCTCGATCTGGAGACACAGCACTGCGTCGATGGCGCTCGTTCGCTGAACGCCCTCGAAGTAGAAGAAGAACGCGAGCGCCGTTCCGAGCATGCCAATGAGGATCAGCCGACCCACATGGTCTCGCCGCAGCAGAAGTCCGAGCTCTCGCCGCACGCCGAGCACGATCGCCGCCGCCACGGCTGCGAAGAGCGTCGTCACGGCAGCCACCGAGAGCGGGTCGATCTGGCCCGTGGTGAGCCTCGCCACGCCGGGGACGAAGGCGCTGTTCGCCGCGCAGAGCCCCGCGAAGACGAGCCCGGTGCGCTCCACGCTCGGCGACGTCATCGCGCTCCTTGGCTCGGTGCGGGTTGCGGCGACGCGTCGCGTCCGGTCCGGGAGCCGGCAGTGTAGGAGCCCGACGCGAGCCGCGCACCGCTGCCGGAGCGCCGGCGCGCCGCGGCTCGCGTCCGAATCCGTGGCCCGAGCGACGGCGCGCGCTCCGCGAGCGTGCCGGCGCGGCGCGTGAGCGCGGTATGCTGCGCGCATGCAGATCCGGCCAGACCGCCGATTCGCTCTCCGCCGGCGCGAAGCGAGCCGTCGCACCGAGGTCGCTCCGAGAACGAAGACGTCCTTCGCGATGGCGTCGATCGTCGCGGCAAAGTCCGCGCCGCACTCGGGCGCGCTGCGTTCCGCATGAGCGCGAACGGCCCGCAGGGCGCACCGTCGGCATGGATCGCGCGCTTCGCACCGCTCGTCCCGGAAGCTGGCGCCATTCTCGATCTCGCGTGCGGAGGCGGCCGGAACACGCGCCTGTTCGCTCGACGCGGTCATCCCGTGACCGCCGTCGACCGCGACATCACGGCGCTCGGCGAGCTGGTCCGCAAGCCGCAG
>JADLGR010000136.1 GCA_020849175.1 Deltaproteobacteria bacterium | reverse complement strand
TCGCGTCCTTGAGCTCTTCGCTGACCGGGACGATGCGAGGACGGCGGCCTTTCCCGATGACGGTCACGGTGCGCCGGTACAGGTCGAACGAGCCGAGCTTGATTCCGTCCGGCCCGTGCATCTCGCCCGCCCTGGCACCGGTCTCGATCATGGTGAGCACCCGGATCCGTTCCAGCCGCGGGTTCTCCATGCGGCGGGTCGCTGCGACGAGCAAGTCAAGCTCGGCCTGTGACCAGAGGTCGTACACCGGGGGCGGGCTCGGTTTGATTTTCGGGAGCAGGTCGACGGGGTTGTCGGGGCGGCGTTGCGCGACCCTGACCGACCATTTGAAGAAGTCGCGCCATGCGGCCTGCACGCGTTTCCAGGATCCGGGTGGCACGTGTTCCATCGCGAGCATCAGGTGCGCGACGGTGGTTTCCTCGAGCCGTGCGGGGGCGACGAGGCAGAGCACGCGGAGGTCTCTCTCGTACTGGTCGAGAGTTCGTGCCGCCGCCCGCTGGAGTCGCTTCCAGGCCAGGTAGTCGAGGACGTCGGCTCCCAGCCTGGTGGACTGGTAGCTCTTGTCTTTCGTGTCGCGGAGGATACGCG
This sequence comes from Deltaproteobacteria bacterium, assembly GCA_020849175.1. GTDB lineage: Bacteria > Myxococcota_A > UBA9160 > UBA9160 > UBA9160 > MYXO. The sequence goes on along the minus strand of JADLGR010000136.1, from coordinate 3,128 downwards.
TCCATTCGCGAAACGTGTAGGTCGGTTCGGCTGCGACAACGGTCACGCGGCCGTCCCTTCCTGGCATGCGTCGATCTGCGCGCCGCAGTCCGCGCAGTACGTGTGCATCCAGCCGCACGCGCACACCGTCCGGTCGAAATCCAGGGTGGGATGCTGGCAGGCCGTCTCATTGCCGTCGAGCAGGGCGAGGGCGATCCGGAGCGCCTCCTCCCCCTCGACAATCAATCCGTCAAGCTCGCCAGAGAAGTGGTCGGGGCCGAGCACGTTCCGGATCTCCCGCAGCCCGCTCTCAAGCTCGCGCACGCGGGCCTCGGCGGCTTCGGCGCGACAGGCGTCACCGCAACGCCCGCACCACCCGGGCTTCTCTCCTTCGACGCACGCGGGGAACGCGCATCGGACACGCAACCGCTCGATCTCGGCCTCGGCTGCCTTGCGCTCGTCGCGCAACCGTACGACATGACGGCCGTGCTCCGCAACGATGATTCGGATCGACTCGTCACGCGAGCGCACTTCGTCCCGCAATCGCTCGTTCGCGGCGAGCAGATCGCCCAGTTCTCGCGCCCCGATCTCCGAATGGTCGAGGAGCCACTGCCACGTCTCCTGGCCGACACAGCCGACGTAGCGGCCGTCGTAGCCGTACGCGACAACCATCCCCTCGCGACGATGCGACCACGAGACGTGGCCCTGGACGATGCCTCGCAGCCGCTCTAGCTCGGCACGCACCGTGCCCAGCACGTCCAGTGCCTCCTCCACGGTGCGGTCACGGGCGGTCACGCGAACGCCTCGCGGTAAAGCGCAGCCTGTCTCGCCGCCCACGTTTCTTCGATGCAGTTCACGCAGCCCGGTCATGCCGCCCTCGCGAGGTCTTCCAGCCGCTCGAGACGCACCCACCGCACGGGCGGCCGGCGGGTCGCCCCGGCCACGAACGCCCACGCCAACCCCGACCCCACAAGCCAGCCCGCCACGGCGAACGCGAGCCAGGTCACGATCGGAACCCCTCCGCCGCGGCGACCTGTTGCGCGCACGCCTCCCGCAACTCCAGCTCCAGCGCTTGCACCCGCTCCGTTGTCCGCGCGAGCTCGAGCCGCCACGCGTCCCGGTCTGCGACCCGGCCGTCGAACTCGGCGCGTTCCAAGCTCTCAAGACGCCGGCGGGCCCGGCCGAGATCCTCGTGGATCGTGTCGATCTCGTCGTCCAACGTGAACACCCGTCCGTCCGTCATCTCAGAAAGGCGCCTCCCCGAAGTCGACGTCGCCGGGGGCGTCGGCCTGCTTGATCGTCCACTTGTCGTACTCACTGCCGACGGTGAAGAACTCGGCGAGCGGCTCGACCGAGTGTCCGGCCGCCTCGAAGGCACGCACCGAGAACCGCGGTTGCATCACGACATGCGTGCGCTTCACCGCGAACGGCCCGACAACGGAATCGCCGACGTCGACGAGATCCGCGAGCTCCGCTTGCGCGACCTTCTCGCCTTCCTCGAGCGCGCGCGACTGCGCGGCGAGCGCGGCCTTCTGCGTCTTGATCGCGTACAGCCGCGAGACCGCGTCGAGCGTGGCGGAGTCGGTGACTTCTGTCGCGTCGGGCGGCTCCCACCCCTCGAAGCACACCGCGGCGAACGGGCAGAGCCGGGCGCGGGCTTGCGAGGGACGTGTGCATGGCCGCCACCCGGTGCCGTGGATCGGGCCGTCGATGCCGTCGTCTCCGAGGGCCGCGATGTGCTCCCGTTCCCGTTCGATCCGCTCGCGATCGTCGTCCGTCAGCACGACGGTGTACACCTGTGCGGGCTTCATCGAGCCGGGGTCGATCATGTACAGCCAGCCCTTCTCGGCCTCGTCGTGGTAGGCGAGGTAGCGGCGGAGCTGCTCGACGCCAAACTGGAACGTGTCCGAGTTCGGGTATGCGGCCACCGTCGATTTGATCTCGATCAGCGCCTTCTCGGGGATCAGGTAGCCGTCGGCGTGGCCTTCGCCGACGCCGGGGATCGGGATCACGACCTGCCGTTGCACGTTCTCGCGCCCGTGCTTCTGCTCGATCTGCCGCATCACGATCTCCTCGAACACGTGGCCGCGGAAGAACCACTCGCGCGCCTCCGGCTCGGGCTCGGCTTCGGATACGCCGCGACCCTGAAAGACGGCCGCGGTGACGCAGCGCGCCCAGAGCGAGGGGCGGATACCGGTGAAAGTCTGGCTCATGCGATCACCGTCTGTCCGCCCTCGTTGACGATTTCGGCCTCGACCACCTCGCCGTCGTCGGCAGCCGGATCGATCTCGGGGAGATTCGCGAGCGCCGGCACCTCCGCCGACGCCTCCACCACCTCGCCGGTATCAACGTCCGCGACCGCACGTTCGATCTGCTCTCGCGCCTGATCGGCAAGCGGCATCTCCGTGAACAGCCGCCGTGCGACCGTCTTGCACGCCATCCGGTCCCACCACTTCACCCATGGTGAGTACTCGCCCGTCGCAGACCTGGACGTCGCCCGCACCCGCTCGATCTCCACTACGTCCATCACAACCGGCGGGCAGATGATCCGCCCGGTGTCATCCAGCGCGACCGCGTAGGCGCCGAGAACGTCCCCCTTCTCCGCTCCCAGCGCGGTCGGCGAGTGCTCCAACCGCGGCGGCATCTTCGAGTATGTGAAGGTGTCGTTCGCGTGAATCACCGACGCCGCCAGCGTGATCCCGTGCTCCGCGGCGATCTTGCGGATGCCGCCGATCATCGAGCGCCACTGGACGGTGTCCTTCCCCTTCACCTTCTGCACGACGAGGACGGACTCGCGGCCGTCCGGCAACAAGCCAGACGCGGCGCCCTGCACGAGCGCGAGGAACAGAGACGCGCGGTCGGCGTCGAGGAGCTCGGGCTGCCGCTGGATCGCGAGCTTCCCGTGCCGGACGAACGTGTCGAGCGACACTTTCGGAGGGAGCATGTCCGCGAGTTGCCGCCGGTAGTCCGGCCTGTCCAACACCGCGACGAGCTCCTGCACCGCCTCTCGTTTCGCCACCGTCGTGCCGGTCACGACCCCTCCTCGTTGCCGCCGTACAGCTGCTGCTCAGTCATGTCCGGCCGAACGCGATACGTGTGTGCGACGTTCAGCACGTCGAAGAGCACGTCGGCCGCCGTGTTCGCGACGC